>JADZFV010000414.1 GCA_020854255.1 Candidatus Melainabacteria bacterium
GGAGGATTAGAAAAATTAAAGGGGTTTTGCCGTGTTGCCATTTGGACATATTCAGGTGTCGCTTTCCGCCCCCAGCCGATCACTTTCTTCTTCTCCTTTCATATGAGCAAGTGCGACATTCGCTATTTTGTAGTGCTAGAAAAATCGGGATAAGACAGCGGATTGCTCCGCTGCCTTCCCCGCAGATCCGTACGTGCCCGTTAAGGCATACGGCTCCTCAGGTGATTGGGCTCGCGCGGAGATATGTATGAGTGATGCGTGGTCGTGGGAGAGGAAGACGCTTGAGTATCTGTTCGAACTGGTCCCACGTCAGAGATTTCTTCTGTGAGCGGCGGTTAAGCCACTTGAACCAGGCTCGCCGGACAAAGAACAGGAAGCTGCTCAGACAACGGAAATTCCCGGTGATGCCGTAATACTGGTAGTGACCGTTGAGCTTCCGCACCAATTTTAGGTGCTGGTCTCGTACTGTCTCATGCCTGTAGGTTCGGGACCATTCGGCAACGGCGCGCAAGCTCCTTTGAAAGCGTTTGCTCGCTGTCTTCCGTCGAACCACCCAGTTCCCATTGCGGGATTTGCCCCAATAGTGGGTAAACCCCAGCAGGTCGAAGTCCCCTTTACCCTTGCGGTCCGTCCGTTTCGGACGGCGGAACTCTGTGAGCCGGGTCTTAGTTGGATGTACTGTCAGACCATACTTGGCAAACCGCTTTGGCAGCACTTCTTGTACTCGCCTGGCGTCTACCGCACTTTCGAAGATAATGACGATGTCGTCAGCCCACCGCACAATGTGCGTTCTGCCGCGCATCCGTGGTCGTACATCTTTGTCGTACCATTTGTCCATTACTTCGTGGAGATATATGTTTGACACTATGGGTGATATTAGCCCTTTAATAGCCAATGTGGCTCTTGCTGGGCTGAAAAAGCATCTATCCAGCAAGAAAGCAGGATACATCCGTTATGCGGATGACCTCGCTGTCACAGCCAGGAGCAAGCAGGAGATTGAAGCGTTAGTTCCCATCGTGGAGCACTTCCTTGCAGAGCGAGGTCTCAAGCTGAGTGCCGAGAAGACAAGAATCGTGCACGTCAAAGACGGGTTCAATTTCCTTGGCTTCCACGTAGGAAGCTACAATGAGAAATGCATCGTTAAACCTCAAAAGGAAAAGGTGCACGCCTGCAGGCTAATCAAAAAATCAAGAAATCAAATATTGACCGCAGGCATCCGCAAGTCTTAAGACTTGGGTTTTGGCTTCTTCTTAGCTTTTGGCTTAGACTGCCCTTTCGGCTCATTTGACTTCGTAGTCCTTTTCTTTGCAGGCGCATTCTTCTTTTGCGCCGCCGGTCTCTTTGTTTTGGAAATCTTCGTGATTTTCCTGCTTTGCGGTTTTGACTTAGCGCCCGACCTGGGCTTTCTATCGTCATCTAAGCTTTCATCGTCGGCAGACCTAGACGCTGGAGCCGGTTTTACCGAGCTTAGATGCGATGGTTTAGCCGTCGCTTGACTCTCTGCATTTTTCTTCTCAGCTGGAGGTTTTTCGGCCGCATTTTTCTCGGTTACGCTTTTCTCGCTTACGCTCTTATCGGCTACGTATTTCTCGTCCGCGTATTTTTTCGCCGCCGGTTTTTCGCTCGGTTTTGTCGACGCCGGAGTTGCCGGTTCGCTCTTGCGAGGTTTTAGACCAAGCAGGTCTTCGGCAAGATTTTTATACTCTTCGGCTACTTTCTTTACCTCGCTGGAAATGTCGGCGAATGAATCAGCGGCTCTCTCGGCTGCCTTTTGCGCCCGCTTTTCACTTTCCGATCTTACGACCGTAGGTTTTACTCCCCGCGCAACAATCTCCGGCATCTCTTCGCCGCACCGCGGGCAAAACCTCATTTTTTTCTCGGTAGACCACTTGCATCCGCAACCCGGACAGAAGATATCCTGCACAACTTTGCCGCCGCAGTCCGCGCAGAATGTAGCGACAGGATTGCTGGCTCCACAATGCGGGCAAACTCTCGGAGCATCAACCGCTTCAGCCGGCTCCTTGATCCTGCTTCCAGACTCCTTGCGTCTTTCCTCGGCCTTCAGAGCCGCTTTTTCAGCCTCGGTCAAGGGCGCACACCCCTGGCATAGATTAACCCTGGGGTTATAGCAAGACTTTGGGCAGACCCATTTCAGACAGCGCACGCAGTGTTTGAAATATTTCTGTGCTTCCTCGACTGCATTTGTATAGGCTTCTATCCAGGCTTTGCCCTTCAAGAACAGCCTGGAGACATCCTTTTTGAGGGTGTCGAAATCAAAGTCTTTCTCTTTTTCCTTTTTCCAATCGGTGGCGTCCCAAATCGACGTGACGACACCCAATGCGTGAATGCGAAATGGCGTCAGATGCCCTTTGTTGCACTTGTCACAGAAGAATTCGAATTGAAAACCGGTGTTCTTGGAGCGATCGACATAACGCCGGGTGAAAAAAGAAATATCCATAGTTGGTTAATTTGTTAGAGCTAGCTTGGTCGACGGATGGCTTTATATATGATTCCCTAATCTCTGAATAGTATATCCTAGCAATATTTTTCGCCACATCTTCCTGTTTGGACATGTGTTCGTCTCCAGCCGGCGGACACCTCAACAGCCTCCGCTTATTCAATTGCCTTAGCTCACTTCAAGTAATTGCTCACATCACAAAAGAAAGTGTCTCCGGCAATCGGGCAGGATTTTGTTTTTGCTCCTTTGGAAAAATCCATTTGATCGACCTGGATAGTGTGCATGGAAATATCGCAATAAGCACGATAGTGAAATGTCCTGTTCGTCAAGTCTTTGATCAAAATCCATTGTGTGTAATCACAGTCAGTGTCACCATCGGCAGTGCGCAATACGCCAAGCGGAATGTCGACGGAGTTGAGAATATGCTGTGCAAGAATGACTGCAGCCTTCGAGTCGACAGCTTGCCTGGCAAAATTTACGAAGGCTGACGTATGCACGAACCTTGATGGCGGCGTCGAGTCGCCCGGCATTCCGCACAGTCCGCTGCCCTGCCCCGTGGGTTCCAGAGCAAGGGTTCCAAAAGATCTTCCCTTGTGCGAAAACGGCGAAAGATTGATGTAATTGCGCAAGTTGGTGAGCTGCCAATCGAAAGTAGGCGCGTTGGTTAAGACACCGTTGGGATTGTCGAAGATGCGCACACTTCCATCGGTAAACTCAATTACAGCGCTCTTGCCGGCCGCGTCATGTAACGCCACATGCGCTGTAGGTGCGCCGCCCCACTCGGGAAGCGAAGGAGCCCAGACTTTGACGTTTTTCATCGCCGCTTTGGCTTCTTCCACAGTCGCAAAGTTACCCAAAAGCCAGCTGCCAAAATCCAGAAGGGAGATGGCAGTATGCTCTTGCCCGCTTTCTACCTTTTCATATGTGCTTCCCGGCATCCACAAAAGGGCGGCTGTAAAGCCCTTCTCGTTCAGTCCGTCGAGCGAAAGGTCGGCACCATAACTGTTTACGCCTAAATATCCATATTTCGATGCCCACTTCAGCCCGGCTTTGCCGCTCGGCGCCTTAGACTCTATTGTTTCGCCTCGGGGATGTTTGGTTATTTGCGACTTGAGGTCCACTCCCCATTCCATGGTTCGCCCGACTACAAACGAGCCGTCTGCGGCAGTCAGCCGGAAATCCGTGCAGGCTTCCGCCTTTGGACTGCAATCAGCCACTAAAAGTGCGCCAAGAATGAGATAAAAACTGAGAGCACGTCGAAGCCAAGCTGCCATAAAACCTCCAGGAGAAGAGGAACGATTGTAGCGGGTCTGAGCAGTCCGATGGGCGAACCAATCAAAGCCCCCAAAAGCCCCGTAAGCACTTAACTTGCAGACTTCCACACCGGCACGTGGCTGTTTTTAGGCGTGCGGCTTGTCCAAAACCCGCCCGGGTCGTGTACACCTACCTACGGCTTTCATTACGCTTCCCCCATCCGGTGATCTACATGTCTGAAATACTGCAGGGGCTTGAGCTTCGGGTTCAAGCACAGGGCAATGCCGATGCGGCTGAACCCGTGATTGATATGCGCTGCGCCAGGCTTCTTCCGGCCACGACCGGCACGACTGTTTCACAACACTTACCACAAACTGAAGAGTCGACCTCCCATGCCGTTATGGGCGAGTCCAACGAACCATTGATCAACGCTACTTATTTACTGGATACGGACACTGAAGAAGGGCTGGATGTGAAGGGTTTGCTCACACAACTCCTTACATTCCCAAGACCTGCTGGCGGCATTGTGCCGGACACGTGGGGCTCCGACGAGCGTGCGGAAATTAAGCGCATATCGACGGACGCTGACTCGGTCTATACCCTGGATCGCGGTGTCCAAAGCTTCATAGATGGGCTGAGAGACGATTTCAGAACAATCAGGAACACGAAATCGGTTTAGCTGGAAACAATAGCGAACTTTGCCGGCGTTCGGTTTAGAATAGAAGTCTCAAGTTGACCGGCCGAGGCAAAGATCGAATGAAGAAGCATCATGTGGTAAACGCATTGGCAGCCTTGTTGATCGCGGCTCTCCCCGCACTGTCCGCGCCTGCCAACCTCTATGCTCAAGCAGTGGCGGACTACAATGCCGGCAAGTACGGGCAAGCGGCAACCGCATTCGAGACCATCAAAGCTCAGTACCCAAACAATGCTCTAACTCACTATTACCTGGCCCTCTGCCGTCAGGCACTTGGTCACTTCGATAAAGCACGACAGGAGTATGAGTGGGTTTCGCAGCATGGCGATGCCAGCCTGAAGGGACTGGCTGCCCAGGGTATGTCCCGCATGAGTGGAGTAAAAACCTCAGCTTCCGGTTCGGGCTCAGCGACACACACCGCTTCGGCAACTCAGTCACCTGCAGGCAGACCACCAGCCGGTGCAAAAGTGAAAAAAATTCTCGAATTTTATGCTGATTGGTGAGGGCCTTGCAAAAGATTCGCCCCCGTGTTTGAGGCGACAAAACGTAAATTCAATGATGTTAACTTCCAAGTAATCGACGTCGATCAAGACAAGACGACAGGTGCCAAATATGGTGTCTCGGGAATTCCGCATCTGGTATTCCTCGACTCAGGCGACAATGTGCTGTATAACGGCGGTGCCTTCCACGACGAAGAATCATTCACTCAGGCAATTCAGAGATTCCGCTAGTAATCAAAACTGGCAAAAGACGCTCTAAGAGATTTAAAGCGCGAAATTGGTTTTTCGAGATCTCTCAACTTTCCGTCTTAAGCTTGGGCGGGTAGTGCTGATCGAACACCGCCAACGCTTTCGTCGTGTCGGTAGTGCACTTCATTCTGAGCACGCCACGCTTTGACGACATCAAGAAAATATCGGCACGGTCGCCTTTGCTTTTTCTGATGCTCGTTGACGAGATGTCTGCGTAAGGCATATCTTCAATGGAGATAAGCAGGTCGGCGACGCTGTATGTCATCTTGGGCGTGTCGCGAAATTTCGCCAGCGGCAAACGCAGATCTTGATACCAGTGCAACATCCAACCGGCAACCACGAATACAAAACCCAATGCGACAAAAACATCAAAACGGCGCGCGATTGAAATGGCGACATCCAGCGCCAGAAATGCAAATATCAATTGGGCAGGAAGATTCGAGAAATAAAACTGTCCGGGTGTATTTTTCTGTTCGCTTACCAGATTCTTTCCGTACAGGTGTCCGCGACCGGTCTCGTCGTGCGTGAAACGGCTGCGAATGGTGAGTATAAAGGCTCTTTGATCGGTCAATGCATAAACTGTCTGACGAGCCCTGAGCGGAACGAAAATTATCTCCAGCACGCCAATCAGGGCCACAAGAACAAGCAGCCCTATCAGTCCGGGCAAAACAGAACTCTGGCGGTCGCCTGCCTGTCCCATCACGCCCACACAAAAGAGAAATAATCCGGAGAGCCAGACTATCGATGCAGGCACGATCGAGGCGATAAATCTATCGGCATCAGGCTGCCCGCACCAGAGAAGTTTTTCTCCTGATGCCAATTCGTTTTCGACTAGTTCCTTGAGTTCCGGGATCATAGTTTCAATTCTAGAATAATACCTCTATTTTTCCTTTTCAGTTATATCAGCAACAACGCATCGGCGGTGAATCAGAAGGCTGTATGAAGGCAACGGCGCCGTCGATATTAGTTTCATTCGTGAGCGCATCTGGTCCGGTAGGCACTGCATCCATTTGAGGTCTGCCGAACCAAATGCGCACCGCTTCCACCACGATGATAAGCACGAGCAGCAAGAAGACTCCGCCCATGGTGGCGTCGAGATAATCATTGAAAATCAACACATTTAGAGTATTCACCTCGGCCGGTGGCAGACCCTGGGCAATTTTGTCTTTCAGACTCTGAGCGTGCGCGAGAAATCCCAGCTTCGGCTCGGCGCTGAATATCTTCAGATAACCGGCGGTGAATGTTACACACAGCAGCCAGAGAAGCGGGGCAACAGTGACAAAACTGTAACGTGCCTTGCCCATTTTGATGATCACCGTAGTACCGACAACAAGTGCCACCACGGCAAGCAATTGATTGGCAATGCCAAACAAAGGCCAGAGGCTGTTGATGCCGCCAAGAGGATCGATTACACCCTGATAGAGGAAATATCCCCAGCCGCCGACTACCATCGCGGAACTCAAAATCACTGCTGGATACCAGCTCGTGCGCCCGAGCGGTTTCCACAAAATGCCCAGAAAATCTTGCAAAAGAAATCTCCCCACTCTGGTGCCCGCATCAAGACAAGTTAAAATGAAGAGCGCCTCGAACATGATGGCAAAGTGATACCAGAAGGCAATGTCGAGTGCACCCTTGCCGGCAAATGTAGAAACGGCATTCGAGAAGATATGCGCCATCCCAACGGCCAAAGTCGGTCCACCCCCTGTGCGCCCCATCAAACTCTCTTCGCCGACGTCCTTTGCCAGCGTTTCCATCGTTTGCGGCGTCACTTGATAGCCCCAGGAAGTAATTGTGGCAGCTGCCTGCACGACATCATGACCGACCACGCCTTTAGGACTGTTGATGGCAAAGTATGTACCCGGAGCAAGAACGCAGGCGGCGATGATGGCCATTATCGCCACGCTCGATTCGCATAACATGCTGGCATAGCCGATCGGGCGAGCATGAGGTTCTTTGGCAATCATTTTGGGTGTGGTCCCTGATGACACCAGAGAATGAAACCCGGAGACTGCACCACAGGCGATGGTAATGAAGCAGAAAGGAAAAATGTCACCGTAAAAAAGCGGTCCCTGTCCGTTTGCAAATTTTGTCAATGCAGGCATCTCGAGAACTGGATGAAGAATGAGAATTCCTGCGGCAAGAAGCACTATGATGCCGATTTTGAGAAACGCCGACAGGTAATCGCGCGGGGCCAGCAACACCCACACAGGCAAGACCGAGGCAAAGAAACCGTAGGCCATGATAGCTACCGACAGGCTTGTTCCGCTCAAGGTGAATAGCGGCGCAAGGAGGGAATCGCCGGCAACATGTTTGCCGGCAACAACTGCAAGTATGGTAAGACCGACACCGATCAAAGATCCCTCCAGAATCTTTTCAGGCCGCAGGAAGCGCATGTAGACTCCCACAATCATGGCAATCGGAATCGTCATCAAAAGTGTAAACGCGCCCCAGGGGCTAGCTTTCAGCGCATTGACAATAACCAGCGCTAAAACCGCCATCAATATCATCATAATTAGAAGAATAGCGGTCAATGCCACCACTCCTGCAAGCGGGCTGATTTCTTCTTTAGCCATCTGACCCAGCGATTTACCCTTGCGCCGCATCGAAGCGCACAAAATAACGAAGTCCTGCACCGCTCCAGCCAGTGCTGCTCCCGCTATGAGCCAGATGGTGCCGGGCAAATATCCAAACTGAGCGGCAAGAATCGGGCCGACTAGAGGCCCGGCACCGGCTATGGCCGCAAAGTGGTGACCGAACAAAACATACTTGTTCGTCGGCACATAATCTTTGCCGTCATCCATGGTTATTGCAGGCGTAACATTGTCATTGCTCAGTTGAAAGACCTTTTCGGCGATAAACTTACTGTAAAAGCGATAGGCGACTGCAAATGTGGAAACAGCAGCGACGATAAGGAAAACTGCGTTGACTTTCTCGCCGTTGGAAAATGCGATGGCGGCAAGCGCTCCTGCGCCAATGAGACTGATTGCCACCCACATAACAATTGACATTACGCTTCCCACTGAAAGATTCCTCTGAGTTTCCAATTTTAGTTCAAAGTCTAAGTCAAGAGTCCGGCAAGAGCAGCCGAAAGATAGCTTGCCATTGTGCCGCAAATGAGCGCCTTGACGCCGAGACGGGCCAGATCTGCGCGGCGGCTGGGCGCAATTTCACCGATGCCGCCAATCTGCATGGCGATAGAACTGAAGTTGGCAAAGCCGCACAGTGCAAAGGTGGCAATTGTTTCAGCTTGCCTGCTCAACGGATGGGCGACGGGATCTTTCAACATTGCAGAAAGATCAAGGTAAGCAACAAACTCGTTGAGCACTAGCTTTTCACCCATCAACTTTCCGACCGTATGCGCATCACCCCAGGGCACGCCGAGCAGCCAGGCAATAGGAGAAAAGAAAAGTCCGAACAAATCTTTCATGGTCAAAGCGGCAAAGTCAACTCCCAAAGCCGTACCGTTCATTCCAATTGCAGTCAATCCTTGCCCGACAAAGCCCACGCAATAGTCCGCCAGGTGAATCAATGCGATGAAGGCTATAAGCATCGCCACCACGTTCAAACCGATGCGCAGACCGTCGGAGGCACCATGTGCGGCAGCGTCAATCAGATTGGCATTGGTCTTCTGCACTTCAATTTGCACTTTGCCTTGCGTCTTCGACTCCTCTGTTTCCGGCCAGACGATTTTTGATATAACAAGACCGCCCGGCGCCGCCATGATGCTGGCAGTGAGCAGGTACGATGCTTTGATGCCCAAACCTATGTAGACAGCAAGAACGCCGCCTGCTACGCAAGCCATCGAGCCAGTCATCGAAGCGAGCAGCTCAGACATGGTCATCGATGCGACATAAGGGCGGATCAAAAGCTGCGCCTCAACCTGCCCGACGAACACGCTGGCTGCATTCGAAAGAGCTTCGGCACCGCTGGCTCCCATGATCACTGATACCACTTTCGCCACTATCTGCACAAACTTCTGCATAATACCCAGGTAGTAAGAAATGCTTACCAGGCTGGATACGAAGATAATGGTGGGCACTACGCGAAAGGCGAAAATAAAATCAGCGCCGGGCCCGAAAACTTCCACCAGCTTTTGGGGGTTTTTCACAAGCGGTCCAAAAACAAACTCGGCTCCCGCATCCGAGCAATGCAGCAACGCCGTAATACCGTCACCGAGCGCGCGGAACAACTGTTGCCCCACTTCAACTTTGAGAACAAAAACAGCGAGCAAAATCTGCAACAACAAACCGGAACCAATCAGGCGATAGTTGAGCTTCTTGCGATTGTTGCTCATTAGAAAGGCGAGGCCGAATATGCACGCTATTCCAAGCAAACCAATGAGTTTTTCTGGCAAGAGTTTTTGTTCCTGAGGATCGGATTTGGGACGCGCTCAGTCGAAAGAACCATTCTTGGGATCTTAAAGACTGCCATATTATGTCAGCATCAATACATTGTTTTCCAACAGTTTTTCTCTCTCTCTGAGATAACCAATAAGGTTGACAGTAGTCATTATTGGACAAGAAATGATAGTCAGACTGCATAGTGCAGCAAGCCGCTGCCAATGAAGCTTTAACAGATCAAAACGATAATGTGGTTGCAAAACCGAACGGCAAACGCAATCTTCTCAAAGAGGATTAAAAAATTGCCACCCCTCTTGACAGCGGCGACGCTTAGGCGCATGATTTAGGCTCCCTGCGAAAAAATTTACTACAACAGCCAACATCGTCAAATCGCCGCTGCGTACGCAGCGATTGATTTTGGTTAGCCTGAAAAGGCAACTCCAAACGATGATGTTATCTTTGCAGTCTTTCCTTTCTCCCCAGCACAATATTCATGTCGTGAATCAATGGATTCGCGTCCCTTATCGCGCTCGCTGTCTGACCAACCTTTCCCCTCTACATTCCAAGGTCATACAAAGTGGTAATTGAAACTCTTGATCGCACTGCCGATGGCAGTAATTTTTCACGCCAAAAAAATCCTACCTCGATCAATGTAGGCGAGCTGTATGAGACAGCCACCGACAGATCCTTCAACGGCTCAGCAAACCGCTTGAGCGATACCAGGGGTGCGCGCAACGACCTCCATTTCGATGCTAAAATTTACGGCAATGATGATATTTTTGCCAATCGTCGCGACCTGGATTGGAATAAGATTTCCACCGACGAACCCTTTTCATTGAGTGTAAGACCGCTGAAATTGAGCTCCAACAGAGCCGCGGATTTCCTTGACAGCAATAGATTTGCCGCCAATGATTCTTCTGATCCCATGAAACAGAAAACCGGGTTGGATGCCCAGGGTTGTGATTACACCAGACGAAAACTCTCAGACAGGCGGCCGCAAGACGATGACCGATTGCTCCCGTCAGCGGACGACAGCCTGGAAGACAACTCATTCAAATACGAGCCTAACAATCCATGCGATCGATCCATGGAAGGAGAATATGACGCGCAAAGCGGCATGACTCCGCAGCAACAGGCCGAAATCATCATGAAAGACATTTGCGAGTCTTTCTTGAAAGCGCTGCAGTCTGCAGCATATATGAGCCCCGAATTCATGAGTGCATTCTGGTCGAACTTGTGGGATGCACTGCAGCGAGACCTGAATATTCGTCCGCCTGCTCCGCCAGAACCGCAGCCGGAACCGGGACCAGCACCGCAGCCGGGACCAGGACCAGCACCGCAGCCGGGACCAGAACCGACTCCGACACCAAAACCTACGCCTCAGCCCGTTCCTAAGCCCACTCCCGAACCAACTCCCCAGCCAAACAATCCTGAAGTCGACGCACTCTTCCAGAGACTCGACTCCAATCAAAATCAGCAGTTGACTGCTAAAGAATGGGTAGATGCGCATGATGCAATCGACAAAGATAAAGATGGCTTTGTAAACCAGTCCGACCTGGAGGCCAGCCTTGGAAAGAGTGGCGCTACCAGTGCACTGTTCAACAACGCGGACGAAAACAAAGACGGCAAAGTCGATTCGCGCGAATGGACGGCGGCATACGGCCGCATGGAATCTACGAAAGACAGCGATGCTACAGTTGCGGTTTCTGAATTCCGCGAATTTCTAAAAGGTGTCGACGTGCCACCAACACCGGGACCAACAGACGGATCGGTTGAAGCGTCGCGCGAAAAACTGCACGAAACACTGGAAGGAAACTTCTCAGGCGATCGACTCCAGCGCATCGATAAAATGATGACGGAGTTTGAGCAGCGTGGAAAAGAAAGAGTCGAAGCGCGCGTTTTGGCCGGACACGATCGCGCAACAGAAGAAAAAGAATGGAATGAAAAAATCAAGAAAACTTACGACCACTTGAGCGACATGGTCAACTCAGATTCGCCCAACGCTCCTTACGACAAAGCGACACGAGCGAATATGGCAGAAAACGCGCTCTATCTTGTCATGGATCCCTCAAAGTCCAATCAAGGCCAGCATGGCACTTGCTGGATCGAATCAGAAATCAATTTGCTTGGACTCACAAATCATCCCGACGACATGGCTCGCTTACTTAAGGAGGTCACAACCACAGGTTCGTACACGGATAGAGATGGAAAGAAATACACGGTTCCCAGCCAGCTTTTGCAATTCCCAGGAGAAGAGAAAAGCTGGACGATATCAAATGCTGACAACGGACTGCGCAGCCCGGTAGGTGCAATATTCGATCGCACGATTTCTTACATGGGCGGTCGCACCGATGGCGGTACCAATGGCGGAACGCCTCAGGAAGCCGCTTACTTGATGAAGAAAGTTACCGGTGACACGGTACAGCAAATCGTCCAGATCAGAGACAACAATCTCTCCCAGAGCGACATCGATCGCATTACATCGGCCCAGTACAGGCAAGCCATGCTCGAACAGGGCGGAGTAATCAATCTCGGTCCCGGCCATATGTTTGTTTCCAGACTCGTCAAAAACAACGGAGAATGGGATATTGTCGGCGACAATCAATGGGGCGCCGGCAACGATCAATTGATCGGCCGCGTCACCGATCTCAACAGCTGGACCGTCCAGAAAACCCGCGAGACTTTCAGACCCGACTCACAGAATTTCCTGCGCATTGCCGGAGACACGCCAATCGGAGTGCGTTCTTCGAATTCAAATCTTAGCGCAGCAAGTACATATAGCGGATACGGCGAGTCGACAGCACCGATGGTGTATGTCAGAAACGCCGACAACACGGAAATTTACGACGACTACAACCCGGACTACAAACTCGACGTGCCCGGTGGCAACGGCGAAATTGAAGTGCCCGATGGTGCCAAGCTAGACGTCAAATTCCGCCGCCGTGAATTTGAAGATCGTCGACAAGAAATGATGCGCCGCTGGCAAGATCACATAGACAAAGCGAATGCCGTAAAGACCGGAGCGAATGCAGGAGATTTGGAAGAAATAGACGAAGTAAAAATAGCCGCCGACCTCAAAGCTCACTGGACGGCGCTGAGCAAGCGGGCAGTTCAAGAAGGAGTCTACCGGTAATTAGATCTTCAACCTAACCAATAAGGAAAAGTAAATGTCCGAGCAGTACAACAAGTATGAACCCTCAGTCAACCGGTTGACGGAAGCGACCAATGCCGGTCTGGCGCTCATGTTAATCAACCAACCGGGCGGAGCAGTGCCTGATGTGGTACAGAACAGTCATGAATATCGCGAGCCGATTCAGATTGCTCAAGCGGGCGATTTTGACGCACTAAAACTACTTACCGGCGATCGCCGAGTTCGACAAATGGCAATGGACACCAACTCGCCTCACACAGTGAAAGATTTCGGCTCCATTCAATCAATGGAAGTGCCCAAGGCATATGGACGTATGCGCGTTCCAGCCGATACGGGCTACATCAACATGGACGAAGCGCCCAAGCTCTTTCAGCAACAAGGCGCCCCGGATTCCAAGATCGGGGTCTGGAACCGCGACTTAAATAATCCACAAACTTTTGCCAACCTCAAGGAGATTTTCGGCAAACCTGCCCATGCTCTTACAGACGACGAGTATTTCAAAATTTCCGACATCATGAATCCCGGACCCTGGTCCGGCAACGGAAGAGGGCATGAGATCTCGATGAGTTCAACCAAAGTAAACGGCAAAGATGCGATCGTTTACGACTACTGGATGGGCAAAGACCCAGCCAAAGACACTCCTATGTCAAAACTTGGCAGTGACGATATTCGCTGTCGCGTGGTTTTCGTGCCCAACGAACGAACCAACAAAGTGGATGTCCTTTGGATGCGCGCGCCCAATAATGAGTTCGATCAAAAAGCCAGAGAATTCGACAATTCCCTGCGCTCCATACGCTGGAAATAAAAGTAGCCAATTGAAAAGTCGAGAATTTGTCTAAAGCCGACGCCGCGTCCACTCAATGTTGCGTATGCGACCTCGATATTGTGTCGGCATCGCAAGATTTGGGTGCCCTTAAATTGGGCTCTCACGAAAGTTTCAAAATCGAGGTTGACGGCACATATGCAAATCCTCAACGAAAGACTAAGAAGGCGGGGGATCGGCCCACGTCGGAGGGGCGACTCAACTCGGGCTGCGCTCATCGGAAACATATGCGTATTCTCTTACTGCCATGTGCCCGAGCCGCGGCAGCCCTGCCGGCGCCATCGGTGGCAACGAACGCAGCCCCTGGAAAAAACCCTTTCGCACCTGTTCTGTCGAGAAAACAAAATCACCATTTTCCATGCGTTTGTCCTTGATTTGCACCCCAAGAATGTCCCGCAATACGTATGGATTCAGGTGAGCCGGAATATTGTCTGAATAGCTTACTCGTGCATGACTGGCAGCCTTCATCAAGTAGCTGCCCACAAAAATGTCGTGATCGACTTTCACCAGCTTGGTCGGATCAGGCGGCTTGCCATCGTGGCCATCGAGGGTGTAGACAACGAGCTTATCCGGATACAACGGTTCGAAACCAAATCCAAGCGGCTTGGCTTCTCCGCTTTGCGAACCGTTGAAGCAGCAGACTGCAACCGGGCACATGTACCAGCGATCGAGCATACCAAACACGGCGTCGTTCACTTCCGGCCTCTTCTGGGGGTTTATCTGCGCCAAAACTGCAGGAATATCAGCGGCCCTTTCGGCGAGCACTATATCGTATATATCAAACTGAAGAAAAACGATGCCACCACCTGTACCGCCAAAACCGGCCGCTATGCTCAGTGAACGCGGTGCGTTATCCGGAATCGGCATAACAAGCGACTTAGAGATGTCTTCGAGCAAATTCGGTGTGTCGTAAGTATTGAGCAGGCGAATTGATTCCCACTTGCCTAAAAGAGGAATGATCAGACAATTTCCTTTTCCGGAAGGCTCATCCTTTTGCGCTGCTGGTTCCAAAACTGTGGGTGCGCGCCCCTCTATTCTGGCAACCTTGTTTTCAATTTCCTGCAAAGTAATTCCGTTTGCTTCCATGACTCCTGCATATTGAGCAAGTGAAGATCTGGGATCACTCATGCGTGCGTGCACGAGTATTTCGAATATTTGTCTTTTAAAGCCACCTTGCGCGCCGCTGCCGACCCGATTTTGATACCAGAGCACATGCATCAAGCGGTCATCGACCATTACTTCCCAGGTTCCTGTAATGGTTCGGCTAAACGTGGCGGGCCAGGCAGAACAACACATGGAAATCCCTCATTAGCAACGCTAGTTTTCCGACAATTCAGTATGCCCGACGGTCTATATTATCTAATCCCCGATCAAAGCCCTTGATAACCACGCCTGTTTACAACCGTCTTTTCATATCAAGCGCAAAAAGAAAAAAATTTAGATTATTTCGCAGAGAATGGCGGTTTGATCGGCATGCCATTAGTAGGCCTGCAACCAGGATAGGAATAGAATTCACCGCAATTCTTCCAATTGGAGGTCGAACAGATGAGCGGATCGTTTGAACGCAGGCTGGATGGCTCTATTTCGTTGCTTAACGGAGACCTTCAATTTAAAAGTCCACCGGGGACATCGTCACAGACATACCAGCCGGGTCAAAACTCTTTCTCGGGGCTTTCGAGACTGGCGCAAAAGAAACTAATATCCGAGTTTCAAGAGAAGCTCAATGCGCTGGCACTGGAAGTAGCCGAAAACAGCACCTACTGCATGCTGCTACTTGACGAGCTCAGTCAGTATGAAAGAAATGAAGATTTGCAGGCCACTTATGGTTTCAGCCGTGTCACCAGAGATGAGGCGATCAGACATACGCAGCATCTGGTCGATAAGGCTCGCATAAAGATTGTTTCGCTCAATCAACAAATCGCATGCATCGAAGAGCAACGCGACGAAATCATTGCTGCTTACGAAGAGGACCACTGCTGCGACGACACAGCTATGGAAATCGGTTCAGAAGCTGTCATAGCTTCCTGAGTAGCAGAACAGGTAGATAGGATTTCGACATATCACGGTAATGCCGGCTGCGCGCCTTTGAGCGCAGTCTCAATCCGCTCCTTCACGGAAGGGTGAGAATAAAGTGTGATGACGGCCCAGGCGGGCGGGTCCATGTCGTCGAGATTGGCGCGCGCAAAAGAGGACAGCTGGCGAGCAAAAGCTTCCGGGTCACCGGTGAGAGCCAATGCCTGTTGATCGGCCTGGCGCTCGAATTGTCTGGAGAAATAATTTTCAACCGGCAAAGTCATGAATTTGAAAGAAAACACAGCCAAAAATACAAGAGCAATCGTCGGCAAATCGTAAACCTCTTTGATTTCCCATTTAGCCGGCAGGCGCGGTATCACATACGGTGCTACATACTGGGCAATAACAGGAGCAAGAAAAAGAAAAGCACTGCAGAAAAACAAATTGAGACCGAGGTGATTGAGCTTGATATGCGAGATTTCGTGGGCAATCATGGACTCGATTTCATCTGCGCTCAAGGTTTTTACCACGGTCTCATAGAGAACAAAACGCGATGAAGGCCCGGCACCTGTAGCATAGGCATTTAGTTTTTTGCTTTGCGGTACATTTTCCACGAGAACTTTAGCGCCTTCCAGTCCTGCCTTTTTGAAAATTGCATCGACACGCGTTTGCACGTCGGGCCTGTTCAACGGTTTCAAGTAGCCGCTGTTGTCTTCCAGGAAGTAGGGCATCAATATAATTTGCAGCGCATAGACGGCAGCAAGCAAGGCGCCGGTTAATAAGCCCCAATGTCGCGGAAAACTTTTCACAAACACCATGGACACGGCAAAAATCGGAATCGTGTGCATAAGGATGCCGAAGAAATCCAGAACCTTGGTCACCATGTACGAAAAGGCAGTGTCGGATGAAAGTGCAAAGGCCTTTTCCGGACAAAATTCCAAAAGGACCTTTAACGGCAGGGATAAAAGAAAGAGGTATACAAGCACAAACAATACATATGTTGCCGCCCGCACGAATTGCATCTGACTGTCTTTTTCGACAAGTCGAGCCAGATGTGCGGCTAATCCGCTTTGCAGAAAGACTAAAGCGAGACCTATTTGCCAGAGCGAAACAGTGACCAGCGAAATGATCGAAAGCAACGTATAGTCTCTCATTGCCTGGCTTGACTGAGTCAATTCCGCAACATTAAGACTCAATGGTTACACCGCAGGTTCTGGGGTTATTGCACTGCCCGGGCGGCATCTCAGTGAGTTTCCACAGGTGCAGGCGAAAAGGACGGCTTCGGCTCATAAGGTGAATACTTCGAACGCGAAGCTGCTGGAGCAGGAGCAACAAAAGTCGAAGTAGCCCCTGGCGCTGGCGCCGGAGCCGGAACCGGGGCAGGAGCAGCTGACGGCGCGACGGCAGGCTCCGGTGCTGGCACCGGGGTCTCTTTTGCCGGCTCGGGGGCCGGTGTCACCGCCGGTGCCGAAGTAATTGGGGCTGCCGACGTGTCGAGCTTCGCTTTTTCCGGCTGGGCCATCTCGACCGGCTTAGCGGAAGCGGCATCAGAAGACGGCTTCGGCTCATCAGAGCTGAGTTTCAAACCGGGCAAGAGCAGTGGAGTCGAGTCTCCGTCCCTGGCCAATTTTCCATCGTCAGGTTTGTCTTCTTTCTCTTCCGGCGACGGCGTGATCAAAGTGCCGGATGGAGTCGGAATAGCGACATAGTATGCCTTCATGTACTCTTTCCAGATCCTTGCCATGACAACACCGCCAGTGACGTTGTGACCTGCAATTGGCTTGTTTTCATCATTGCCGCCCCAAACTGCAGTGACCAGATCGGGGGTAAAGCCGATAAACCAGATGTCTTTGCCTTCATCGGCGGTGCCTGTTTTTCCGCCCACCGGTCTGTCATCAAGCCTGGCACCGGTGCCGGTTCCATACTTGACCACGTCTTGCAGCACGTCGACAAGCTTGGCCACCGGCTGCATGTTGAAGACTTTGTCGTATTTGCCTTCGAAAACTTGAATGACCTGTCCGCGATTGTTTTCGATGCGTCTGAGCATTTGCGGTTTGATCGAAACACCGCCGCGGACAAATGTGGAGTAAGCGGCGGCCATATCCAGAGGCGACACGGCAGAACTGCCCAGGGCCAGGGAAAGGTTGGGATCAAGCTTTGATGTGACACCGGCCAGGCGGGCTGTTTCTACAATGCTCTCCATGCCGGCTTCTCTGGCAATTTTGACGGCAGGCACGTTGCGTGAAAGGGCCAGGGCTTTACGCACTTGAATCTTGCCCATGAATTTATGGTCGAAATTTTTCGGAGCGTAGTCCGGCAGCCCCCATGGCTGTTTAACAACAAGTGGGGCATCATCGATAATGGAATCCGGGTTGCAGACACCTTTTATAAAGGCGGTCAGATAGACAAACGGCTTGAAAGAAGAGCCGGCAGTGTGCGGGTTGGTGGCACGATTGAACTGGTTTTTCCAGAAATTTCCAACACCGCCGACCATGGCAATGACTGCGCCGTCGCGCACCTGAATCGACACGAGAGCAGCCTGAGAAACACCTTTGGGCGCCTTTTTGATCTGCTCGTTGAGCGTTTTTTCGGCAATGTCCTGAGCTTTTGGATCGAGATTGGTGTAAACGCGAAGACCCTGCTTTCGCATTTCGGCCTGACTGAATTCGCTGCGCAAAATTTCCAAAACCTGGGCAATGTAATAAGGATATTTCTGCAGCGGGCTGATGCCTTTCTTGAAAATCAATTTCTCTGCTTTTGCTGACTTCGCCTGAGAAGCAGTTATGTAGCCGTATTCGGCCATCTTATCTATTATTTCCTTTTGTCTTTCAAACGCTTCCTGGCGGTGTTCTTTCGATCCCAACTCCGACGGTGCTTTGACAAGTCCGGCCAGAAATGCGGATTGCGCTAGAGAAAGACTGGCGGCGGAGCGATCGAAATATCGCGAAGCGGCGCGTTCGATGCCGTAGGCGTTGTTGCCGAAATAAACTTGATTGAGATACATCTCGAGGATGCGTTCTTTCGGATATTTGCTTTCCAGAGAATTAGCCAGATATGCCTCTTTGATCTTCCTGTCGAAGGTGCGCATGCCTTCTGTAAAGAAAAGATTTTTCACAAGCTGCTGAGTGATGGTCGAGCCGCCCTCTTTGACGTGACCGGCTTGCAGGTTGACCAGAGAGGCACGCACGATGGACATGTAATTGACGCCGTGGTGCTCGTAGAAGTGGTGGTCTTCAGCGGCAAGCATGGCTTGCTGCATTTGCTTGGAGACTTGATTGAGTGGAATGACACGTCTGTCTTCGTCACCTTCCACGGTGCACACCATGTGATCGTTGCGATCGAAAACCTGAATCGCTTCAATAGGCTCATAACGTTCTACAAGCGTTATGTCGGGCAAATCTTGCAACTGGCGAAACAGTGAAGCCCCGAAATAGCCCAGTCCGATGGCACCACAAACCAGTACGGAAAAGAACATCAGGCGCGTGCTTTTGCCTACAAAGCGGCTGAAGCCCCCTTGTTTGTTACCCTTCGCCTTCGATCGGCGCGCTGCCAATTTATTCCCTCACAATCCCCGGAAGTATTGACCCGTCATTCTTAGATGATGCACTTATGTACTTTCACACGAAGGTTTACTCTTCCTGGCTGTAATTATAACTATGAAGACAAGAATGAGCTTATTTACCCATGTTGCGTAAACAACAGGGCGACGCAAAGGCGTGCGCGCGGTGACGTCTAGCGTCGCCCGTCTATAAGAGCAAGGGCGATGCATAGCATCGCCCCTGCAGTTTATTTATCTGACCCTATTTATGCTCCGGCTTACGCTCTGGGGTGCGTGTTCATATAGACCTTGCGGAGGCGGTCCATAGTCACATGCGTGTAGATTTGCGTTGTGCTGATGGTTGTGTGTCCGAGAAGATCTTGCACCACACGCAGGTCGGCTCCACCTTCCAGAAGATGCGTTGCAAACGTATGTCTCAAGGTATGCGGCGTGATCGGCTTGTTGATGCCGGCTTTACGAGCATATTTAAGAACAATGCGGTGCACTGAGCGCGCCGACAGCTTGGTTGCCTGACGGCTTACGAAAAGCGGATGATCTGCCTGCGGGATTCGTCCTCCAGCCAGACGGCTCCAGTGATTAGCCAGATAAGAAGTAAGCCACTGAGCTGCACTCTGGTTGAGAAGAACGACGCGCTCTTTGGAGCCTTTGCCGATCACTCTCATTTCCATTTGAGCCGGATCCCAGTCTTTGACGCGCAAGCTACACAGCTCGCTGACGCGCATACCGGTCGCATAGAGAACTTCCATGAGTGCTCTGTCGCGAATACCCAGTGATGATTGATCCGGTGCCTGCAGAAGTCTCGTCACCTCTTCTCTGTCGAGACAGGCCGGAAGCCGTCTGGCCAGTTTTGGTCCGCGTACCATTTTAGAAGGATCTTCTTCTATCAAATGTTCGCGACGGAGATAACGGTAGAAGCTGCGAATTGCCGAGATCTTTCTAGCCACGGTTGGGCGGCTGTAGTGCTCTTGCATCTGACGGATATAAGCTTTCAGCTTTTCTACTTCAGGAGAAGCGGACGATTCTATTTCGTCGCCGTTCTCGGCAGCAGGCGCAGGGGCTGATTCATCTGATTGTTGAATCGCCTGTTGCTTAGCCGCCACTGACCCGGCAGCATTTGTTTCGCTGACTTCACTTACTTCCGCTGTTAGTAATTGCCGAAGATCGTTGAGATAAGCTCTGATCGTATTGGAAGAGTAATTTCTTTCTACTTCCAAGTAGCCTGCAAACTGATCGAGCCAGGCTAAAGCTCCTGTTTGAGAATTCACAAAGACCGACTTTCTAGATTAACGCCAAGTTCCAATAACTAATTATGGGTGGCCGCTAATCTTTGTAAAGCCCCCACCTGTGGAATTTTTCGGAATGCGAATCGTCATTTCTCTTGACAATTTCGCTTGACAACATACGGGGATGCGTAGGAATCGAACCCACCCAGGACAGCGTTTATCTGCCCCACAACGGTTTTGAAGACCGCACGCAACACCAGCAGCGCTCCATCCCCAAAATTGATCATACAGCCAACCGGTTCTCAATATGCAGCCGATATTGTTCGAATAAAAACCGCATGATCACTCAATTTCTCAAAATTATCGCCATACTTGCAACGGCAGCGCCCGATAAGGATCAGCCCGCTGTGCCGCTGCGATCGAAGCAAATCACAAATGAGCAATAGCTCCATCGATCATTTCCGGCAATCTGAGCGTTTTTTCACCACAAAACAATGGTTCAATACAAAGCCGCAATATAATTAACGAAATTTAATCAATTCTGCGAGACGTTACCTCGACAGACTTGAGCATTATGAGCCACATTTAACTCGACAAATGCCCAAAGGGTTCACTTCAACATTCACAACAAATTGTTTGACAATACAATTAGTAGCTACGTATAGTTGCAAATTCCGGTTTGCGCTCACGTACCAACGTCGCATTGGTCTGTGCGAGCAAATCGCCGTGCTTGCATATTGTCAATGGTCCCCGACCAAGAA
>JADZFV010000415.1 GCA_020854255.1 Candidatus Melainabacteria bacterium
AAATATCTGGAGATCTCCCAGCAGGCACATTGAGAGCAGAATCAGCGCTCCACTTTTAATCACACACTTCGGCGGTTTCGAGGCAAACTCAGCTATATGCTATAGTTATTAGGGCGCAAAATGAAAAGCCGCAGGGACTCAGCGAGGTTAACGCTGAATTTGTCCTGCGGCTTCTTCGGGTTTAGCCGACGACGAGCGCTTCGATGAAGCACACGCCGGCGAGCTTCGCGGCGATAACGCGGTGGCGGCCGTCTTCGACGTTGTAGCCGCCCCCGGCGCGGTGACGCAGAACGCAGCGCACCATCTCCCGTCCGTCCTCGTAGTCAACGCGCATCTTTTCGATCTGACCGCCATCGCGGGAGAGGAGCTTCTGCACGGTGGACTCGGAGATGAAAACCTCTTTGAGGTTGACGAAGATAGCACGAGACCCGCGGTCTTCGCTGTCGTCGCTGTCGTGGTATCCCTTGTGGGAATGACGGTAGGACTTGCCCATGATGCCTCCTTTGGTAGGAGGCACCGGCGCAATTTGGTTTACAAAGGGTTGCTGTTCGCACAGATTTTGGAACGCGCGTCACAAGACGGCGCCCATAGACGAGAAGCACTTGCTAGATGCTCACAAGTCCTGTGCAAAAGACATTAGCGCGCGCCGGCGCCTCTACCTGGCTAGCTTCATGGTGTCCTCCTTTCGTTTTGCGATCATTGTTTTGCCCTCCGTACGAGTGGAGAAAGATGAATGGAAAAAACGCATTGCTGCGGCTGCCCACCCACCGTTTGCCGACGAAGTTTTACTTTACGTCAGCACGCTGCGGTCACTGCACCTTGAAGGTCTGCACCACGGTGCCGACCGGAACGCGGAATTCCTGCCGCACGACTCGGTCGGAGTCGCTGTGCCCGATCCCCCACTTGTAGAGGATGGAGCCGGGGTCGGACTCCCGGTAGGTGGTGCGCCAGTAGCCGACTCCCGCCAGCGACTCGTCCTCGATGATGGCAACCAGTGAATTGGCCGGCACCGAACGAGGCGTGACGCTGCCGTCCTGCAGCTTGATCATGAAGTTGTAGGTCGTCTCACCGCGAATGCCGCCCGTGCCGAAAACGAAGGTTCCCGTCACACCGTCGGTGGTGCGCATGGATACCATCGTTGACGGTCCGTAGGTGACCTCGTGCCGGGGCGTGGCAATGGAGACGAACAGTCCCACAATCAGCCCCACGACGGCACCGATCACGCCGCCGCCGACGATGCCGCCCAGCTTGGCGCCGGTGGTCCTGGAGGCGACGCCAAAACCGATGACGATGCCGATTGCAGCACAGAGATAGATCGAGTACATGCTGTTGTTCCTTTCGTTTGAGAGAAGACATGACGAGCAGGCGCTACGATGCAGCTGCCCGTCAGTGTTCCGGTAATCAGAACTGAGGACGTACTGCCTCAGTCCGGCAGGAAGCCCGTCTTGGACGGCTCCTGAGCCAGAGTGATGCAGTTGCCGCAGGTCCAGGCGTACTTGTCCATCATCTGCTGGAACTTCAGGACGCGACCCGGTTCTCCGGGGACGTCGACCATGAAGTTGCCGATGGTGGCAGGGTGTCCGTGGATCATCATGCCGCCGTCCGTGGAGCCGGAGTCTCCATCGCGGCCGACGATGACGAAGCGGTCTTCGTTGATGCGATTGGCGAAAAACCGACGCCGCTCGCGGTGCAGCCAGTAGTGGAAGGACAGGTTCTTGCCCGGCTGCGGGCGCACCATCCAGTCGTCACCGAAGACCTCGTAGCTATGGTTCACGCCGATCGACACGCCTTCGTCGTTGTATCGAAGGTGCGAACCGACTACGTTCTCCGGCTTGATGCCGAGGTACGGAGCGATGGCAATCGCCAGCTCCTGGTCGCCGTTGGAGACGATCACCACCTCGACTCCGACTTCGCTCAAGAGCAGGTTTTCCTCGCGCACACCAGGGAAGACTTTGGCGGCGTAGGAAGGTGCGAACGACGCCACCTGAGCAAGCTTCTCGGTCCTGGTCAGACCGATCTGCGCAGCCCAGTAGACACGCCAGAACTCCATCATCTCGATGCCTTCGCCGCCTTCCTCGTGCGCCTGCCACTGCGAAAGCAGCGCATAGGGCGTGAGATTCTTGAGGCGAGGCTTCTTGAGTCCGGAGCGCTTGCGCAGGTAGTCGGCGACCACCTTGAGCTGCGCGGCGCTGAACATGCCATGGTCGGCGCGGTGCTTGAACATGTGGGTGAACACGTCACCGGCACCTTGCGTCTTGTCCACGTCCTTCTTCCAGAACGGCACCACGCCGTCTGCCCTTTCGGCGGCGATGTAGGCGCGGAATTCCGGCGAGTCGATGAAGGCGATGCGCTGACGCAGAGTCAGACGCGACGCGCGCGGGTCACCACTGTCATGGCTGCCTCCCGCGATTGCATAGAGCTTTGCCCGCGCCTGAGCGAGAGCAATCTCACGGTTTGATTTCGTCATACCATCAGATCTCCTTCCAGACATTTAGCGCTCAGCCGCAATGCAACTGAGCGCACAGTTAGAGCCGTGCTGCTTGTCTGAAGACAGCACAGCTACAGGATTGAGATGGAACCGTCTCGCCAACCCGACCACATAGGGCAGCGAGGAACGCTCCTCGCTACCCCATGCAGGAACTAGCTGACCCGGTTGCAGCGCTCGGCGATGCGAACGAGCACGTGGTCGATGCTGCCGGTGACGAGCTTGAGCAGACCGCCCGCAAAGGGGCTGGCCTTCTCGGTGATGTAGACCAGGTTGCGGTCCATGTTCAGCTTGAGCAGGTATTCGCTGCTCGTGCCGATTTCATCGACCAGGCCCAGGTCCTTCTCGACCGTCTCTTGCGCGGTCCAGTGATCGCCTTCGGCGACCTGGTCCATCTTGGCTGAGGGCCGGTGCTGATGGACAAGCGCCTTGAACTGCCGGTGGATTGCCGCCAGCTGCACCTTGAACGCCTCTTCCTTCTCGGGAGTGACTTCACCGAACGGCGTCAGCGTGCGCTTGCGCTCGCCTGCCGTCATAGTCAAGGGCGTGATGCCCAAAGACGTGAGGAAGTCGTGGAAGTTGAGAAATTCCGCCACGACGCCGATCGAGCCAACCGTCGCCAGAGGCGCCGCCTGGATGCAGTCGGCCGGAAGGCTCATCAGGTAACCGCCCGACGCTGCGACGTTGTCGACGCAGACGCGCAGGTAGAGCCCCGCCTTCTTGATGCGCAGCATCTCGGAGTACATGTGACCGTACACCGAAACACCGCCGCCGGGCGAGCCGACCACGACCACGACGCCGCCCCACTTGTCCTTGTTGACGACGATTTCGTCCACCAGGCGCGAGAAGAGCTTGCGACCGGTGGCCATGGTGTCACCTTCGAACTTCAGAACCGCCACAGGCTTCTCGGTTGCGCAGAGCGCATCCGGCAGCACCGCAGCCGTCTCGTCGTCGGCCGGATCGGTGGTCATGAAACCGCCGGTCATCCGGCACTTGATCGCCGTAGACACATCGAAGTCGCTGGTGTCGTGAAGACGGAAAAATCCGTGCTTCTTGCTGAACTTCTTCGTGGAGCCCTTCAGCTTCGAGCCGACCAGGCCGAGAATAGCCATGCCGACCATGATGAAGACTGCGAGCAAGACGAGAATCATGATTCCGTG
>JADZFV010000416.1 GCA_020854255.1 Candidatus Melainabacteria bacterium
CTCACCCCATCCTTCACGATGCATAATCATGGAGAACTCCTGCCCAAGCAGTGGATGAAATGGATGCGTGATTTTGAAGGTTTGACGTTCAACCTTCTTCTGGGGTGTAGTTGATGACCTTTTCCCGAGAGATGGTCGAACAGCGCCACATGAGTCTGAAAAGGACGACAAAGCAAGGCACTACAGGTGAGGCGCAAGCAAACACGGTAATGCACATGCTCGGCACATTGCTCAATTTCGCAGCCGCAAATTACGAGATAGACGGAAAACCGATCATCCTGGTCAATCCAGTTAAAAGACTTTCCAACAATCGACGCTGGTATCCAAAGCGCAGGCGGCAGACCATAGTGCCCGATCACAAAATTGCCGCATGGTACAGCGCGGTGATATCGCTGCGATTCCCAACAATCCGAGACTACTTGCTTTTGCTCATACTAACAGGACTGCGCAAAACTGAGGGTGCCACTCTCAGATGGGAAGACATCGACTTCGAGTCGAAAGTTCTGACGATCAGGGCGGAGATAGCAAAGAACGGAACCGAGCATCGTTTGCCTTTGAGCGACTTTCTGTTCGACTTGCTTCATCGCCGGTATCTTGCACGAGGAAATTGCGAGTTCGTTTTTCCTGGACGTGGCGGAAAGCGGCCCATGGTAGACTCCGATCTAGTCATTAAGGGAGTTGGAGCAAAGGCAAACTGCCCTTTTATTCTTCATGATCTTCGCAGGACATTTTTGACAGTTGCAGAACGCTTGTCGCTCTCGTATGTAGTGCTGAAAAAATTGGCGAATCACTCTGGAAAGAACGACACAACATTCGGTTATGTTATAGTCGATGTAGAACGACTCCGTGAACCCATGCAGATGATCACCAATGAATTTGTAAGAATGTTCAATTCGAAAAACGTAGATCAACGCGATTCTGATGAATAGCCGGTTTTCTCAACTCGTATACAATGGCAATACAAGCATTTTTTGAACCTCCAAAAGTTGACGCTGGAAACCCAAGCGTCAGCTTTGTTTTAAGCACCATTGGCAGTGCACAGGCCAGAAGACAGATTGATTACCCCGGAGCGAATAATCGTACGGAATTTACATTTGATTGCTCTGGGCGCAGAGCAAAAATTCTCGAGATCGCTAATGGAAGTGTGACAAGCACAAAGCAGTTTACTTGGTCAGAATTGCTCTGCCGCGAAGAGCGCGATGGATCGGGAGCTGTGACAAAGAGGTTTTATGCTAATGGTCAAATTAATGGAAGCACTTCCTATTTCTACGAAAAGAATAGCCAAGGAACCATCGTAGCATTAACGGACAGCGCGGGAACTACGCAAGCGAAGTATTCCTATGATTCATTTGGAAGAGTGGCCCCATCGCAGGTTTCAGTAGATGCAGACCGTCAGTATGCCGGTTATTACATTCACTCTCGAAGTCGCCTCAACCTGACGGTGAGTAGAGCGTACAACCCCATTCTTGGTAGATTTCTGAGTCGTGACGCTATTGAGGAAAGTGGCGGTGTCAATCTCTACAAATACGTTGATAATGAACCAGTCAGCTCAACGGATGCTAGTGGCTTCCAGCCAACAACAGATCGAGAAATTGTCTGTGCACCTTGTCGCAGATTCGTGCTCCCCGCTGGCACTCTACCACACATTGCTAATCGACACGGTCCAGGGGTATGGCCAGTTGGTAACGAAAATGACAGAGGTACGTTTAACGATTTCGCATGGCAAACTCAGAATATTGACTGGATGATACACAGAACCTTATGCGCCCCTCCGGGAGACGAGTCGGTTTTCGAGGACTTTAATCCAGCTACCGGAAACGATACCTATACGAAATGGTTTACTGTAAGAAGATTTGTCAACGGAGTAAATGTTGGCAATGGTCCTATTGGCACCACGTGGGGCGGTTGGGGGACAATGCCAACCGATCAATACTATTTAACAATCATTGTTAATCCAAGAGCGATCAGACCAAACACGTATGCGATCGTCACTCTCTATCCCGGCTGGCCGTAAAAGCGGAATAGTTGGAAGAAAAATCAACTGCTTCTTTTCGAGGAGAACCAGAAAGTTGAAATGATAATTCTTGATTTCAAAAATATTGAGTCATTTAGCTGCATACTGCCACAGGAGAAGCAAAACCCTTTAACAGATGATCTTTACAGCAGCCTGTTCTACGGAAATCAAATTTTTGAAGTTAATGGGATGCGTTTCTCGGGAGACTATCCAATTTTAGGCTTTGCGCGCGAGCTGAAATCGATAGCACATAAAATCAAGAATTATGGCGAAAATGGCGTGTACTCAGATCCAGAAAGTCAACACAGAGAGGATTTAGAATTTACATTGGACGAGAATTTGGTAACTGTCACCGCGGTGGTAAGAAGTACCAGATTCATTGCACGTTCAACAAAAATTCCAGTTGAAGAATTTTATGCTAAATCTTCAAAATATTTGGAGCGTGTTACCGAGTATTGTTTTGAGCGGATCCCAGAGCTGAAATCTAACCCTGATGTTCATCAATGGCTAACTGATTTTTCTTTGCGTTCATACTCTGCGATGGGCAGCCGGTCACTTTTCACAGGGCTGGTCATTCTAGATTTTCGCAACGTCTTACCCGGCCCATCTAAGCGGTTCGACGAACCTTTAGTATGGGCAGATTGGGCCAGTGTGTACAGCTTTCCAGGCAAGGTCACGTTTTTGGTCGGAGATTTTGATTTCAGAATGATTGTTCCAGTCCTAGGTTTCGCAAGGAAGCTGAATGAGGTTGGCCACAATTTGAGTATTGCCAAAGCAAGTGATTCATACAATCCTCCGCAAAGTAAAGAAGAACGGTCAATTCAATTCTCTCTAGATGGTGATCAGATTCTGATTTCCCTTATTGATCTAAGGAGCGGAAACTCCTTGTGCTCAGCAACGGCAAAACGCAATGAATTTGTCAAACGGTCTTCAAAGTATCTTGAAAGAGTGGTCAATTACTGTAGTTACTTTGCACCAGAGCTGTTATCCGATTCCGCGATACGACAATGGCTGACAGATTTTTCGATTCCTACTTCCAGAAGTTGAGGGCGGGCACCTTTGAGGTGATCTGATATGTCCAGGCACCTCAACCCCTTCGAGAGAAATTCTCGTACACCAAAACGCCGACACAGGGACTAGCAAGATAAGTCTGGTGATTCGTGTCACCGGCACCGCCGTGGTGGCTAGCTTTTGTAAAACCAGTCTTGTCTGGCTCTCAGTGTGGGTTTTGCACCTGAGTCAAAACCGCCTTGTCGAATTTAGCTGCGTCCTCAGGTACCACACAGGCACTTGATGCGAGCACATGTTGAATGTCGCAGGAACCGCTCAAAGCACTACCGGGAGGCAAGACCGTACGGTAATGCAAGATACATAGCGCTAGGTCAAGCGCTGAATGCCGCTACCAGTGGACGTTTTTAGTCTTAGTCTAAAATTGCGGCGACGTTTTAGGTCTGGGTCGATGCTCAAAACGCTTGTGCTTACTAGGCTTTAACTCTTAGTCGGACCGATTGCATGTCGTCCCGTTCGACGAGCGGGTGACTGGTGCCGACGGTGCTCAAAGTGTTGGCGGAAAGCTCGGAGCATTACCGGGAGGTTCCACCCTACGGTAAAGATACAGCGGAAAAGGTTAAACCTGAAAACCAGTATCGCTACAGGGTTTTTCGACACCGCCAAAAATTTTGAGCGCCTTCAACTTCACTGCGGCCGCTCGAATGAGAGGTCCGGTCACGTCTGATCGCCACCGTCGCCCGGAGCATTACCGGGAGGCTTGACCGTACGGTAATGCAAGTTAAAGAGCGCACGGTCGCGCTCGGAAGAAGCCCAACTGGCGCGGGCTGAATTGCCCGGTACGTGTTCCAAGATCTGTCGGATGAGCCCTGGTCGGAACCGCTACCGCAGTCGGTACATGGGCTGAATGACCCGGTACAGAAATTCTCCCGCTAACAATCCTGTCATTCTGGTGGACTCGGAGTGAAGCAGCGGCAGGCGGCACAAGCGTTGACGAGCGGTTAGAGTTGTCCTCTTTGCTCAAAATGCGTGCAGAAAACGCGGAGCACTGCCAGGAGGTCTCACCGTACGGTATTTCCAGATCAACAGGATCAGCTTTCCGAAAAAGTCAATTTCGTGATGTCGCGCTTTGCATGGAGTAATCGCAGTATAGCCACCCTGTCTTGGTCCTCAATGCGATAAAAAATGACGTAGTCACCCTCGGCGACGCTCCGAAGACCCGGCTTGATTTCGTCTCTCTTGGTGCCGATCCTCGGTTGATCGACGAGATCAAGGCAACGACTCCTGAGTAGTTCGTGATGCCTGTCGGCAGCGGCTATGTTATCGCTGGCGATGTACTGGTAAATTTCGATAAAGTCGCGATCGGCCTGCGGAGTGAAGCGGATGCGATTCACTCACGGCCGCCTTTCTTCGATGATTCTCTGTTTGACTGAATCAATATGTTCGTCCAACTCTTCCAACGAAATCGTCTTCCCTAGAGCCAGTGACTCGTCCGCCTCGTCCATTGCTCGCCGAAGCCACTTAAGCTTGATCTGCTCAACCAACTGCTCCTGATCCGCAGGCGATAGCCGATCTGCCAGCTTAACCACCTGGTCGAGAGTCGTA
>JADZFV010000417.1 GCA_020854255.1 Candidatus Melainabacteria bacterium
TGGGGAAAACGCTTGGTGCATGCGCGTTTTCCATAGTATTTCGATTTCGGGTTTCCGCCGCCAGTAGGTTGGTAGACGCCCAGCCCAGCCGGGCGAACCGCCGGATTTGCTATTGGACACTTTGTCGATTTGATAGGCTGAAAAGTCAAGATGTGCTTTCTAGTTTGCGCCCATAACCAAGTAATGATGCGTTTCACGGGCGTTTGTTCCCGTTGAAAACAAGCAAAAGCCGGGATTTATCTGGCTTTTCGAAAAAAGATTTTGATTTAAAGCCCGTTGAAACACTAGAAATGCCGTTCCCAAAAATAAGAGTGTATATCTTGGATATCCTCCGCCGGGCAAGGGTTTTCGGGCGCGCGTTGTCAAGGTTCCCGTTTCCGTCTTAGACAGGTTGGCTAATAACTGGTGTCATTTTTTGGACAGGTTGCACATTGTCTGGAATGTGGCATCGGGTGTACATTTAGAGTAGATAACGGAAGTGAACCGGCATCCCGAGCGCAGATCTCTGCGTCCGTGTGTGCGTTAATGCATTTTTCCCTCCAGTTATCTGGACCATCCTTGTAGGAAGCAGTCCTTTTATGCGTAAGCTGCGTAAGATCAAAACACCATTCAGTTAGCGTAGCCAGATGGCGTGGGGCGGCATATCTGCGCCCGACTTGGATTTCAACATAACCAGGAAGAGAGAGCTCTAGGAGGCTTTCTTCAAGGTTTTACGCACTAAATTCGGTGACAAGCACAGCTTGCGCTAAAGTTTCAGGAAGGTTTTTTATGGCTCTGTATCAGAAAGACAACACCGTCAAGCGATTTCCGGTTGTCGATCGTGGCCCCAGTCACTACGAAGAGATCGCAGGAAGAGCACTCGAAAATTCCATCAATCACCTTAACCCCTACTTCGCTCAAAAGCTTTGCGGCTCGGAAGGCGCTGTGGAATTCAGAGATGGTGGCGTATATACCTATGACACTCACGGCAAGCGCTACTTGGACTGCCTGGGCGGATACGGTATCTTCAACGTCGGTCACCGTCACCCGAAAGTGATTGCGGCTGTAAAAGCTCAGCTCGATCAAGTTTGCTTGCACAGTCAGGATTTGCTCAATCCCTGGTCCGCACACCTTGCCAGCCAACTGGCAGCGATTGCACCAGGCGATATCCAGTATGCATTTTTCTGCAATAGCGGTACCGAAGCTGTTGAAGGCGCGCTTAAGTTGGCTCGCCTCTATACCGGCAAGACCGAAATCATCTCGACTCGCAACTCATATCACGGTGTGAGCTTGGGCGCGTTGTCGGCTACCGGTCGCGATTGTTTCCGCAAACCGTTCGAGCCGTTGCTCAATGGCTTCGTTCACGTTCCATTCGGCGACATCAAGGCCCTGGAAAAGGCAATCAACAAGAACACTGCAGCCGTTATCCTCGAACCCATTCAGGGCGAGGGCGGTATCAATGTTCCTTCCGAAGGTTACCTGCGCAAGGTTCGCCAATTGACCAAGAAGAAAGGCGTGCTTCTCATCCTTGACGAGGTGCAAACCGGTATGGGCAGAACAGGCCGCATGTTCGCTTGCGATCATGAAGGCGTTGTTCCGGACATCATCTGTCTGGCTAAGGCTCTTGGCGGCGGCGTTATGCCTATAGGCGCATTCATGGCGTCGGCTAAGGTCTGGAAAGTGCTCGAGCCGAACCCGAGCATCCACAACTCGACATTCGGTGGCAACCCGCTGGCATGTACTGCCGCTTCCGCCACTATCGAAGTTCTTATGGAAGAACACCTTCCCGCTCGCGCCGCTGTTATGGGCAACCACTTCATGCGCCGCTTGCAAGAACTGAAGAAGAAATATCCGAGACACATAATGGAAGCTCGTGGTCGTGGTCTTTTGATCGGCTTGGAATTCACCTCGCAAGCTTTGCGTTGTGATGTTCAAACCGAGCTATTCCACCGCGGAGTACTGGTGGCTGCGACGATGAACTCCAATCGCACCATCCGTATCGAGCCGCCGCTGATCATCACCGAATCTCAGATCAACTTCATGATCGACACTCTCGAGGGAATTCTCTGCGAGATTACCGATGTTCCGCAGGACGAGCCGGAAGTTGTCGTCAAGCCTGTAATGAAGATGGTCAAAAAGCTGGTCAAGAAGACAGTCAAGAAGGCTGTTGCAAAGCCCGCTAAGAAATCAGCGAAAAAACCGGTGAAAGCGAAAGCTTCACAGAAGAAAACCGCTTCGAAGAAAACAGCTGCCAAGGCAAAAGCAAAGACCAGAGTCTCGGCTAAAGCCAGAGGAAAAGCAAAGTCGAACACCACGGCGAAGGCAAAAGCAAAAGCCGGCACCAAAGCTAAAGGTTCAAACAAAACCAAAGCAAAAACCAAAGTGTCAGCCAAAGCCAAATCTCAGCCGAAAGTAAAAGCTAAAAAGGCAAAGAAAGCTAGGTAGTCGATAGCCAGGGAGCTAATACATGATTATTGCCAACAGTTCTACCAGCCTGCTCCGGTCTCAAATTGCCAGACTAAAAGAGATGGGCAAACAAGAAGAAGCGATAGCAGTACTGCAGCGTTTCTTGGAACTGGAACGCGAAGCACATGCTTCAAGCTACGCGGAAGACGAGGCTGAACAAGCCAACATTGTTTGTTTCCCGCGATTGAGAGTAGTTTCCTAGCCACCTGAAACATCACACCTTCAAATGGACCGGCAAGCAATTGCCGGTCTTTTGCTTGTTGGCGGGTTTTGAAGTTGTGTCTGGTGGATAATATGTAGACCCTGAATAAGTGTCAGCGTATAGAGCTGCAGCTCAATCGGTTTCCTCAGGGTTGTCTTTCCAAGTGCACTGGACCGAATATGAAACATCGCTTCTCTCTAAGAACTCTACCTGTTCTCTCGTTGCTACTGCTTACTTCCTGCACGCCGGACTCGCCGCTGTTGGATAAAGGCAATGGATCCGCATACTGCGCATTGCCCACACGCTGGAGCACCGTTGATAAGAACTATCCGCCCGAAGTCAGACTCAAGGAAAAGACGATTGAGCACATTGATATGTTCTGGACTGATTTCCAGAAATCTCAGACGCAACTCGCTCTGGCGTTAGACAACATGCGCGGCGAAAGCGGTAAAGCGAATTCAGACATGGTGACCAGTTGGATGAAAGAACACCTCGAATACGTTGACCCGGCGATCGAGTATGAATTTGGTCCAATTCGCGGACAGCAAGGTCACGAGCTGGACTTTTCCGCCGGTGGTCGTGATGAAGTAATGCAGATCTGCAAGACTTTGGTGGCGAAGGCACCGAAATTGCCGGGATGGAAATTCTCCGCATACAGGCAAGCGCTGCCCCTGGACTCAATAGCCGGTGGTTTTAAACGGCGCGCAGGCAGAGATATATTGCCGTTTGAAGTGTCAGTGAATGTTTCTCCGCAAAATAAACTGGATGTGATTTTTGTTTCTCCCGAGTTCGAAAATGATGAAGCCGACAATATGAAGGCTTCACGCATCATCAGTGATTTGATTCATGGTGAAGAAAACGGCGATATATGGCTCGGAGTTATTACGCCGAAGAAAGGTGCGTTGATGGGGCAATTTGTTTGCGCCGCCAATGCCGACGCGTATTCAAAACTATTTGAAGCGAAGAAGAAGGAAATTCTCGCGTCGCTTCCGAAAACTCCCTATTACAAGATTGCCGATCTCGGAAAGGCAGAAGAGATTCATTTCGGGACTAAGAGAAACGTGATGAAGACGCCCTTCAAGAAGCTTGGCGAAACCCTGGGGGCAGGCGGGCGTTTTCACTCAACACAATTTTCGAAATGCGGAGATAGGTTTGCTTATCTGAAAATTCCGAAGTCTACGGATCTAAAAACTCTGGAACAGCTGGAGCCAGTGCAAAAGGAATTGGATGCTGAGTTGAAGAAGGCTGGGGCAGGGTGTGTGTTTGGAATAGGGGTTGAACTGCCCGATACGGCATATTTCGATCTCGCTATAGTTGATCTGGAAAAGGCGATTCCGGTGTTGAAACGCTTTTCCGAACAGCATAAGTTATCTCACGAAAGTGCGCTTCGCTTTTATGATGCCGATTGGCTGAATGAGTGGGTCGGCATGTTTGACGACACGAAAAAACCAGCGGATTTGAAAAAGCCGTGGTTCAAAACGCAGGTTGAATGAGTGAA
>JADZFV010000418.1 GCA_020854255.1 Candidatus Melainabacteria bacterium
ATGCGATCGGCGTTGAGACTGGCCTCTTTGCTGTGTGTCGCCATGATTATCGCCAGCTTGAAATCGCGATTGAATTCTTTGATCAAATTCAATATATTCTCGCCATTCTGTGTATCGAGGTTGCCGGTCGGCTCGTCTGCCACAAGAAGTTTTGGCTCATGAATCAGTGCACGCGCTATGGCGGCGCGTTGCATTTCGCCGCCGGACAACTGGGCAGGAAAGAAGTTTGATCGATTTTCCAATCCGACTCGATGCAAGAGTTCTTTCGCTCGTTTTTGGGCCGATTGTAATTGTTTTCCCTTGTTGAGCTCGATGGGCACCAGAATGTTTTCCAAAACCGAAAATGTCGGCAGTAAATTGAAAGCCTGAAACACAAAGCCGATTTTTTCGCCGCGCACTCGCGTCAGCGCTTCGTCGTCCAATTGAGTCAGTATCTGCCCGTCGAACATTATCGAACCGCCATCGGGGCGATCGATGGCGCCTATTAAATTGAGCAGCGTGCTTTTGCCGCAGCCGCTCGGACCCATGATGGCGACGAACTCACCCCTAAGGATGTCAATCGACACATCTTTCAGTGCGTCGATGTTGTGTGCTTTGTAGCACTTCGACACTTTGTCCATGGAAACTAGGGTGTCAGATTCAGGCATTGTCAGCCCTTGTGGTCCTCCATCAAGCCTTATTGTAGTTAGTAGAAAAGAACATTGGGTGAACGCCACTGTCCACCCAATGCGTATTGCTTATTCAGAGCACGGCGAGTGCAGTGCATCCCGGCGTATTACTTATTTCTTGGCGCTTTTCTTTGGTTTTTTGTTGTCCGAAGCTTCACGCCTGCTGTCCTTTTGAGACTTGGAGATGGACTTCGTTGCATTTGCCTTCAGGAAGTCATGGACGAAATCCTGACCCAATTTGGTGACAGCTTCTTTGGGTTCGCGCGCAGAAAGGAAGACTTTGTCGGTGTAGGTGACAGCCTGCACTTTCGATTTTGGATCGCGCAACAGCGAAACCCATTGTCTGAGGGACAATTCGGCAATTGTGTGATTGGCCGTCTTGTAGAAGGTGATTTGCAAAATGGCGTCCACCGGGCTGTCGCCTGGCTTCAATTTGGTTGCTACAAACAGCGGCACGCCGGCTTCTTTCAAGATGCTGTGCAACTCCGATTCTAACGGAGCGTAATCTTTGTAACCGACGACGCGATAGGCGATGCCTCGGATGCCTTCCAAAGATGGGAGCATGAGACTTTCGCGGGCTTCCTTGCGTTTTGCCTGGATTTCTTCAGGCGAAAGCGGAACGACAGGGGCGTTTTCGGCTTGCACGGGCGATGCGCTCACGGCAGCTCCGACTGAAGCCATTAAAAGTAAGGAAGCGAGTTTGTGGTTGAGTGTCATAGCGACTGCACCTTAAAAATTGACCGACACATATCAGGCGTAAAGCGTACCAGCTTTGGAGCTTTCCGGCTATTTTCTCGGACAAAAAGCTACACGAATCCCCTTGTCATCGGTTGCTTTTACGTCCCTCACGAGTCCCTCACTCAGAGAGTTAATACTGAAAAAGGTAGAAACAACAACACGCAAACACAGAAGACGCCGCAGTAATGGGATAATGTGACCCGTTAGACGGCAGGAAAGATTAAATGCCGAGATTCAAGGAGTAATAGTATGCGCTTCTCATTTACAAAATTGCTGGCAACCAGCTTCTCTTTGGCACTGGCAAGCAGCTGCGCGATCGCTTTGTCCGCTTATGCTCAAGGTGCAGAAACGGCCGCCGACCAGGCCGCCTTTAGTGATGACGGTGACATGCTCCGTCTCAACGAAGCACAGCTCAGAGACCTGGAAATGCAGGAGCAAAGTGCTGAAAACGCTGCCAACATGGATGCAGCAAAAAATCAGCAGTATCGTCTTTATGCAGAAAAGCGAATTCAGGATGTGGAAAAACTGAAGGGCGCTAAGAAGGCCGATGCAGATACACAAGTTCAAACTTTGCGCAGATGGCTGCAAGCCGATTCAGCATCGCGCGCTCGCTACTTGCAAATTGTCCGCAGCTTGCAAGCGAGAATTGCCAGATTAGAACAAACCCAACAGGCTACAACGGCGAACATGAGCAACGACATCGGCGCGGTTCGAGAAGCTGCCAATGATGCTCGCTCTGATACGAAATTCAAACAACAGATGTCGATGAACTATTTCAACGAGATGCAAACCGAAATGGGTGCTGCATCCTGGTACCCGCCGCGTGGTGGTGGTGCCAACTACAACATGGGTGGTATGGGCTTCAACGGCGGACAACAGCTGTTCGGCGGATATTAGGAATAGATCGTGGGGAGAAGATTCCTCGCACTTCTCGTTACCTTACTGTGCACGTTTACGACTTCCGGCGTTTTTGCCGATGCGCAAGACTTGAAGAAGTTACCGCGCGTGGTGATATCGTCCGGAGGTCCGTATACGGCACAGGGCAATTCGATTCAAACATTTGACGACGCAATCGAGCTGCCGCGCGAGTATTCATCCAAGACATTGGCGCTGGTGGCGACAAACGGTTCGATCTCCTCGCCTGGATTTAGTTGGGTGCGTATGTTTTTGCAACCCACCGGCAGCGATACCAACTTGCAATCCGGTGCATCCGAATTGGGACGCCTGCTTGTAGACGAAAATTCTTTTCTCAACTCGGCACAGATGTTCCTTGATTTGACGTCGCAGCTGGCACCGGGACGCAATCGAATACACATCGAGGGAGTAGGCCGGCAGGGCGCTCAATTTTTTTGGGAGCTGAGATCAATAGGGGCGCCGCAACTTTCGAAATTGAATCAGCGAGTCACCGTTGGCGGGGCGGCGCTTGTCGTTTCTGGAATCGGATTCAGTGTGCGTCCCAACGAGAACGAGGTAATGCTTGGACCCATGCAGCTTTCAGTAATGGAATCGAACGGGAGGTTTCTGAAGGTTTACGTGCCACCGGGTTTTCCACAGGGACAATACCCATTTTGCGTAGCCATTCAAGGAATGAGAAGCAATGTGATTCCAATGGAAGTATTGCCTTCTCCAAAAATTTCGTCGGTGAATCCAATTAGATTACTTCCGGGACAAACTATTTCGATTAGGGGCAGCGGTTTTTCGACTTCTCCGCAGGACAACCGCGTATTCATTGGTAATTATCCTGTGCCTGTGGTTTCATCCAACGCGCAGATTATCAATGCAATGGTGCCCAATATGCCCGCTCAAACAGCCAAAATAACAGTCATCGCCAATGGTGCTACTGCCCAGGGCAATCCGGAAGTTTCGATCAGCTATCTGAACAGATAGTGTAGGAGCGATGCCATGCATCGCCCGGTTCTAAATACAATCAATGACCGGACGACGCTATACATCTCGCCCGTTGCCTGTAGGGGCGGCGCCATGCACTGTCCGGTCAGTTTAAATCGTCACTACGATCTTGCCGAAGTGCGCGCCGCTTTGCTGGTACTTCAGAGCGTCAACTATTTTCGCTGCTTTGAAAGTTTTATCAATAACCGGTTTTAGCTTGTGCACGCTAACGGCGGCATTCATTCGTTCGTACATTTCCACCGAGCCGACAAAAACGCCCTGCAACTTCACCGCTTTCATCAGTAGTGAAATTTCAAAGTCGGCTTTTTGTTTGGGATCAGCAAGCACTCCGATCAGACTTATATGGCCGCCAACCTTGACGGAAACGGCTGACTTTGCCAGAGTACCGGCGCCACCAATTTCCACGACATGATCTACGCCGCGCCCGCATGTATACTTAATTACTTCCTTTTCCCAGTCTGGTGTTTTCTTGTAATTGATGACATGGGCGGCGCCCATTTTCTGCAAGCGCTTCATTTTCTCGTCACTGCTTGTGGTGGCAATTACTTCTGCGCCACTAAGCCGCGCCAATTGCAATGCAAAGACAGAAACGCCGCCAGTACCCATGACGAGCACTGTTTCACCGGCTCGCAATTGTCCGTTTTCAATCAATCCATTCCACGCAGTAAGAGCCGCGCAGGGAAGCGTAGCCGCTTCTTCAAAACTCAAATGTTCGGGAATGCGCACCACGGATTTCTCGTTGAATACCGCGTACTCTCTCAAGACACCTTCTCGGGTGCCGCCCAGATCTGATGCTTTGACGGTTTGATTAATCGAACCTGCCAGCCAGTCGGAAAAGAAATTGGGAGAAACTCTGTCGCCGATCTTAAAACGTGTTACAGCAGAGCCAATTTCCACAATCTCGCCGGCGCCGTCCGATAATGGAACTCTCGGCAGCGGAATGCCTTTGTTGTATACGCCGAGGGCGACCAGAATGTCTCGGTAATTGAGCGATGCGGCGCGCATCCTGACAAGTACGTCCAGCGGACCGAGCGCCGCACTTACTCTTTTTGAGGGACGGATCGCGTCTATTGAAAAGGTGGGCAACTCAAAGGCTGCATACTCGATTTCTGTCTTTGTAGTCGCCGTAACCATTTTCGACCTCCGCGTCGTAATCGCTCGAAAGAATGCCTCAGTTCGTAAGTGGAATTGATACCATCTTCTCGACTTCAGATCATGAGAACGAGCGGTTTTAGCGCAGTTTCGTCGCAATTTCTCTGGATTCGCTGCAAAATTCTAGTATTGGCAGCAAATTTCTTTCAAAGGGTTTTAATTTGCGCCACAGGCGGTTCTTTTGGGGCTTCAGGTTGATAAAATTCAATTGTAAGACCAACTTTCAACAAAACCCTGCCGTGATTGTCGGCAAGGGAAGCAGGGGCTAGAGCCGGATGCAGAGAATCTGTGTATTTTGCGGATCATCGACGGGTAACAAGCAGGAGTATGCCGTTGGCGCTCGAGAGCTTGGATTGGTCCTGGCAAAACAGAGTATCGATCTGGTTTATGGCGGCGGGCACGTCGGTTTGATGGGAATCGTCGCGGATGCGGCAATGTCAGCTGGAGCTAAAGCAATCGGCGTGATCCCAAGGTGCCTGGCCGATAAGGAAGTCGCGCATCAGGGGCTGACGGAACTTAAGATCGTGCAAACCATGCATGAGCGAAAGGCTCAAATGAGCGAGCTTTCCGATGGTTTTATCGCGATGCCAGGCGGCTTTGGCACGCTGGAAGAGCTCTTTGAGGTAATAACCTGGGCGCAGCTGGGTATTCACAAGAAGCCATTCGGTCTTTTCAACATTGCCGGCTATTTCGACAAGCTCATTGAATTCCTTGATTTTCAGGTGGAGCAGGGCTTTGTCCCGCCCAATCACCGGCAGATGATTATTGTTTCGGATGAAGCTGAGCAGCTTGTCGAGCTTCTCTCCGGCTTTCAACCCGTCACCCAGGAAAAGTGGGCATCCACGCGGCAGATTTAAGGAGTTTTCGAATACTTCGCGCCTCGAAGAGGCGCCTTAGCTATGCATTGCCCGGCTGAAAATAGCCACGGCGCCGAGCCGATTAAAGCCCGACGCAGTGTGTCCCTTGCTACAGTTTTTGGACCTGGCGCGAGCGCAATTCGGTTGCGAACTGGCAGGCAGTCCGCTTGCAGGCTCGTTGGAGCTTGCCGGAGTTGCGCATTGCATGCCGCTTGCAGCGGTGTACTGCATGCGCCTTTAAAAGCTCAACTACGCTCTCAATTTTTTATCCGGGGAAGTTGAGCAGGAGGTCCACGGAAAGACAATAACAAAAAAGGTGTGAAGAGACCGTGAACTCTCAGCCAATCATAAATTGCGGACCCGGCGACCTGACGCACACCGCTGCCAGGCACATTCCTTTCAGCGCCGCATCCGTAGCACCGGCACCCGTAGCCAATGCCGTGATAGTGGCACCGCAAAATGTGTCCCCGGCGCCGGTCGGATCAATTTCCGTAACACAGTCGCCCGGAAGCTTCCAGGCCTCACCCTGGCTATAAATTGAGCAGCCGTCGGCACTTTCCGTGACAAACATCGCCTGCTTGTAGTCGTCGTGCGTCATTTTGCTTTCGTAAAGGGTTTGAAACTCATTCAAGTTCATAAAAAAGTATTCGCACTCTTTCACCAGACCGCGCACTATATCTGGTGCAGTCTTCACCAACCGGAAATACGTGCCGCACGAAATTGTTTTTGCACCCAATTGGCGCAGGCGATCCAAAAAGTCCTTTTGCTTTACTGCAGAACTGAGCGCTGCTATGTGCACTAGGTCGAATTGCGCCAGCGGGCCGGTTATCAAATCGGGCGTCAAAGCCGACTCTGCCCCCCATTCTGCGTTTAGCAAAGTGGCCCGCCCGCCGCCATGATGGATGATTTCCAGGCGCGGCATATCTGCTTGGCGAACCTGTGGCCCCTTCCAATTAATCATTTGCGATACACGCAGGAAGCGTTCGGAAAAAGTGTCCGGAACCGGCGCCATTAGCGTGACACGCGCGCCCGATGCGTTGGCGGCAAGCGCGGTATAGAGTCCGGACCCGCCGATTGTGTGGAATGTGTTGCGCTCACCATTAACTTCCGAGTGAATAGTGTCCAAAGAAGCCGTTCCAATGACGGCGATGTTTGGGGATTTGAGCGGTACTTTCGAGGGTTCTTTATCCGGCACTTTTTCTTTTATGGAAGAGCTTTTTTCTGACCGATGGTCTCTATTAGGGAAGTCTAAGCCATCCTGGCCTGTTATTTCGGGTGAATTTGCCTGAGAGATGCTTTAGGAAGCAGCGCCAATAAGGCGGACGGCGTTTTCACCCCGAAAACCTGCCATTTTGCTGATTGTTGAAAGACTCTTTAGAACTGGTCAATTATGGCTCTTGGTTTGCGAAACTGTATATATAGGATGGTCGGTGCGGAAATTCCCCGCACCAGGAGCAATCCGAAAGAAACCTCCGAAAGCCGGGAGTTCTGTATCGCACCTCTGGGAGCAAGTTTGTGCCACAAATGAAGAATCGCGAAAAACCTAAGGTCAAAAAACTTACTCAGGCTCAAATGCCGCCGGTCAATACGGCGCCCAGCAACGAGGTGGGCGACAGGTATGCGACGGCTCTTTTCTACAGCGTTCAAGGGCTTTCAGTAATTCTTCTTGTCGGTGGCATTGCCTTTTGTTCAAACGGCATGATGCGCGCTCTGTCTGCTCAGCCGATTGACTGGATGACCTGCATCTGGATGACTCTGGCTTTGACTGCAACTCTTTTGTTTGCAAGAACGCTCTCATGGATGGGTGTGCTCGGTGCTGTACTTCTTGCGCAGAAGTTGACAGCCTGGAAGTCACAAGAAGAAATTTGCAACAAGGCGCAAAAATTGCGCAAACTGATGCCGTCCGGCGCTGCATGGGCCGCCATGGTGCTGGCGCAGAGTCTGGCCACGCGCGGTCAATACAAAGAAGCTGCCGAAGTGGCTGAGATTGAGTGGAATAGAAATGGTGATTCCGACAAAAATGATCAAACAGTTGGGCAGGTTTGTTCAATTGCTTCTTTCACTTATCAGATGGAAGGCGATTGGAAGAATGTTCTGATATGGAACGATCGGACGATAACAGTCCTCGGACGTGCCGTTGAAAATCTTAAGAAGCCGAAGAAAGGTATTATGGCTAATGCATTGTCGGCGCAAAGTGGTCAGTACATTGGGCAGTGCCAGATGCAGCTCGGCTCGGCATATTTCGCCAATGCGCAAATTTACATGCAGCAAAATAACCTTCGACAAGCGAAAGAAAATTTCCGTAAGACCATCGAGTTTTTGTCTCAGACTCCCGACCTGCCTCAAAAAGATGAGATTCTGAAAGTAGCAAAAGAGCAAATGCAAAGACTCAAGCACTCGTAATTCATTTCGCATCGGCGGCAAAAACGTTTTCAAAATCATCTTTGATGCTGACCACTGTCCAGCCGCGTTCGCTTGCTTTCTTCAGCGCTTTCTGCGCGCCTGAATCATATTTGTATTCGCGCTTTTCGTCATCGTGGTGCAAGAGAATTCCCAGAGACGGTCCTTTTCTGTCTGTGCAGTAGGTGAGCATCTCTATGTCGCCATCGGAATTTCCAACTGCGATCAATGGACGTTTGCCGATGTGCTCTTCAATCATGATTGGTTTGAGCGGACCGACATTGTAAACGTGCACAACAGGCCGACTTACAACAGCAGACCTACCGTCTTTCTCTACGTACTCTCGCTTCAAGCTGCTGCCGATTACCTGTTCTGCAGGAATTCCATATGAATTGCCGGAATAGAGGCGAATGAAATCAGCGCCTGCGCCTGAGCAAATATATGTTTTGAATCCCTTTTGGCGCAGATAGGAAAGCAGCTCAACCATCGGTTGATACTTGAGCTGAATGTAGGGGCGATTGAATCGTTTGTGTTTTGCATCGCTCAGCCACTTATCAGCAAGCGGTGGCAACTCTTCCGAACTCAAGCCACTCTGGCAGGCGGCGATCAGTTTGCTTGCGTCTTTTCCGCGCAGCCCAGCAATTGATGCATCATCATTGCTGAGAAAAGGCTTTATCGCATCATCGTCTTTCCACTCAGGGTGTTCTCCTTGCCGTGAAACAGCGCTGTCGCGTGCAAAGATGACCTGAAAGAATGCGGGCTTTTCGCACAACAGTGTGCCGTCATTATCGAACACCGCCACTCGATCTTCTGCCGGTACAAAGTCTTTGCTTTGAGGGTCGGTGACGCTCTGGACGAAGTCAAGAATATTTTGCTTGAGTTTATTGTCCTTCCAGCCTCCTAAGACTTTCCCGTTTGAAGCACCCAGGTGTTCTTCGCAGCCAATTGCCGTGTTCCAACTTGACGAGCCGGATATCAAGGCTGCGGTCAGGCCGGTGGTCAAAACCATGATCAAAGTTGTCGAGCTTTTCTTGAACATTCTTGCAACTACCTCAAATACGTGCATCGGATGATGTCGAAGCCAGGCAGCAGCGGCCGGCGAGGCTTAATAGAATAGCCGATCATTGTGCCGTCTCGGCGATTCTTTTGGACTCATCTCGTGATAGACTCCCCTCATGCTACCGGTTGAGCAATCATGCTATTGGCTGGCATCGCGCCAGGGTTATACACTTTCTGCCCCATTATTTGAGCGGGTCGATGCCGATTACGCTGTTGTTGGAGGCGGTTTTACCGGTTTGTGGACGGCACTGTTTCTAAAACAGCTCGAGCCGCACGCGCACGTGGTGGTCATCGAAAGTTCTGTCACCGGTTATGGAGCCAGCGGCCGAAACGCCGGCATTGTCAGCAATTCAATCGATCATTCGCACGCTCTGGCGATTTCTCACTTCGGAAAACCGGAAGCGGAAAGGTTGGCGAAAATCGGCATGCAAAACATTTCCGAGATGGAACAGTTTGCAGTAGATTGCGATTTTGAACGATCGGGGCAATTGCAAGTGGCGCTAAAGCCCGGTCACCTTGAAGATTGCAAACATAATCTCGAAGTGGCAAACGATATTGGCTTGGCGGGCTATCGCATGCTCGACCAGGAAGAGATGCAAACTGAAGTCCATTCACCTTTGTATTTGGGCGGACTGTTTGTTCCGGGTGGTGGCATACTCAACCCGATCAAGTTGGTCGACAGAATTGTTGCTGAAATGAAGAAGCTCGGCGTGCGGCTTTACGAGAAGACTCGTGTTGTCCAACTCGGTAATGGACTACTGCGAAGCGAGCAAGGGGAGATTCACGCCCGGAAGATCATCATGGCCACTGACGCTTACACACATCATCTCTTGCCTGAATTGCTGTGGCGATTCATTCCGTTATATGACTATATTATGGTCAGCGAACCTTTAACAGCGGAACAAAAAGAAAAAATTGGTTGGCACCACCGGCAGGGCATGGTGGATGGCAGAACTTTCTTCAATTATTATCGCCTCACCGCCGACGATCGAATTTTGTGGGGAACCAGTGAGGCTGTTTATTATCCGCCTAACAAAGTGGATGAAACCTGCGATCACTCAGAGCACCACTACAAAACTCTCAAGGAAAGCTTCGATCGCCATTTCCCATATCTTGCCGGAATGAACTTTCCATATGGTTGGGGTGGTCCGATTGCTTCTACGACAAGACTGACACCATTTTTTGGAACGTTGAATGGCGGGCGTGTGATTTACGGACTTGGTTATACGGGTCACGGAATTGGCACCACTCGTCTGGCAGGAAAGATCATGGCCCATCTGGCTCTTTCAAAAGAGAGCGAATTGCTGTCACTGAAAATGGTGACTGACAAACCTTTTCCATATCCTCCAGAACCTATACGAGGCATGTCGGTGGCTGCTGTCACGCGCTCGCTGCAAAAGGTTGATGCCGGCGAAAACCCAAACATCTTGTTGCGTCTTCTGGATAAGATGGGAATCGGATTTTCGAGCTGAGAGACTCGCTTTTGTCGAGAATCTATGGTCAAAGTTAATGACCTCTCTGGACTGCCTCTCAAGGGAGTGACAGTGCTGTTCGTTATCGTGCGCTTGCGGACATGCACTTAGTTCAATGATGAGTCAGGCTGGCGAATTTCTAAAACAGCCCGGTAGGCGGCACGTGACCGCTCGAGCCTGCCATATTTCCGGAGGGAGGACTCTCTGAAGCCGGACGTCGTCTTTCGGCGACCAAATCGTCAATTACCATAGCACCGAGAATTTTTTCACGATCTTCTTCGTAATGCAATGACTCCATGCCTTTCACAACCAAAACCGTGCACTCGGCATGCGTCGAAATGTGCTGTGAAACACTGCCAAGCACCAATTTCACCAGGCCTGCCTTGCCCTCAGCACCCATTACGATTAGATTGGCCGGCCAGTTATGAGCGCCCTTCAAAATCGTCTCATTTACAGCACCATCAACAGTGCCACGTGTGATTTCACGTGCGTTTCCACTTTTCTGTAAATACTCCGCCCACTTGTCAAGCAATCGTTCGATAAGCATCTTCTCCGCCTGATATTCAAGCAAATGATCCGAAGCCGCCCGCACGCCCTCGATAGCAGATCTATGGAGCGGATCGGAAACAGAAAGGAGAGCAATATGAGATCTCTTCATCCATTCTTGCCATTGCAACCATTCCACTGCAGCGGCACTGTGCTCTGAATCATCCACAGTTACCAAGACATTCGATCCGTCGTCGGCCGACAAAGCAAGCGAAGAGCCTCGAACAATTGCTACCGGACATTCGGCTTTTTCAAGAAGCGTTTGAGAAACACTGCCCAACATGAAAGTATCAACAGCAGTCTTTTTTCTGCAGCCTGTAACGATGAGATTGGGGTGAAATGTATCCGCGAACGAAAGAATTGCTTCAACAGGATCACCAGTTAGAACTTCAGAACTCACAGATGCACTTTTAAGAGATCTTGCTGTTTCTTCCGCGATCGCTGACATCACAAGCGCTACATTCTCTGTGTCACACTCGTTTTCTTTTCCAAACGCGTGCATGACGTATTTCATCATGCCGCGTTCGCACGGAATCACATGCACCAGTTTGATCCAGGTGCCGGCGGGCCAGTGATATGAAAGTAGAAAATTGAGAGTTGCGCTGGAATGTTCTGAGCCATCAAGTGCGGCAATTATCTTCAATGCCTTTTTCTCCGATCGCTTCTTATTTCGATCACTCTTTTCTCCGATTCGTTATCGACTCATGCAATGCTTCACTACGCTTTTGTAGCGACGACGTCGCCTAGTTTCTGCTCCTTCATAACAGCTTGAATTGACTCTTCAAGCATCTTGAGGAAGTGGTCGATTTGTTCGTAAGTGATTACCAGTGGCGGTTCTATGCGTAGAACGCGAGCGTTGATATAGGTTCCTGAAATCAAGATATTTCGGGAGAACAATTCTTTGGCTACGGCATACCCAAGATCGTTGTTGGTGAATTCCATGCCCAACATCAGACCCACACCACGTGCACTGTCCATCACCTTCGGATATTTCTTGGCGATATCGTTCAATTTGGGCAACATGTAGTCGCCTTTCTCTTTCGCCTGATCGACAAGCCCTTCATCAAGCAGCACGGAGATTGTTGCAATCGCTGCGGCGCAGGCCATCGGATTGCCTCCGAAAGTGGTTGTATGCAGGAATGGATTTTCGATGTACTTCTTCCATGTTTTTTCGGTGCCCACGCATGCACCAATTGGCATGACACCACCTCCGAATCCTTTTCCTAATGCCATTAAATCCGGTGTAACACCATCGTATTCGCAGTAGAACATTTTGCCTGTTCTGCCCATGCCGCATTGAATTTCGTCAAAGACTAGCATGGCACCATATTTGTCGCACAATTCCCTGACTGCTTTGAGATATCCTGGCGGCGCAACATTAATTCCGCCTTCGCCTTGAATCGGCTCGACAACGAATGCTGCCACTCGATCGCCGGAGAAGTCACAGCATTCCATCATAGTTTTAAGTGCTTGCAGATCGCCGAATGGTACGTGCGACCAATTCAACAATGGCAAGAACGGTTCTCTAAAAACGGCCTTTGAGGTGCCACCTAGCGATCCTAGACTCTTTCCGTGGAAACCACCGATGGTGCCGATAAAGTGGTGCCTGCCGGTGGCTAACATGGCCATCTTCAAACAGCCTTCGACTGATTCAGTTCCCGAATTTGTGAAAAACGCATACTTAAGATCGCCAGGCGTGATCAATGCCACCAAGTGCGCCAGGTATGTACGCAAAGGATCGATGAGTTCTTGCGAGTGAATAGCTTGTTTTTCAAGTTGATCTCTTACAGCTTTGACGACGACAGGATGTCTGTGACCGACGCTGTAGATGCCAAATCCGCCGAGCATATCGAGAAATTCCTTTCCGTGGATGTCGCGAAAGACAGCCCCTTCATCCTGCCACTCGACGGCGGTGTAATCAGTGCTCACTGACTTGCGGTACTGCAGAAAACCTTCGTTAACGTGGTCCTTCCAGTATTTCACTGAGTCCTCGGTAACTTGCTTGCGTTCGCTTTCTGAAAGCGTCTGTTTGGCAATCAAATCCAAAACATCTTTGGCTTTTGATGACGCTTTTTTCAAATCTTGAGACATGATTATGGCTCCCAACGGGGAAATGATGCGCTTTTCTGCGCGTCAAAAGATTTTACTCCAAATGCATTTTTATTTCAGCGCAGATGCCAAGCGATGATTGGTGCCCCATTGGTGGGTATTTTCGACCTTCTGTTGTTTCATGGGGCGATACCATGCATTGCGCGGGTGACCCCCTGCGCCGCCCCTGCAATTCTATGTCTTCAGCCTTTTCGCCAATGTCAGAATAGCCAGCATTGACATAGCATCTGTAATTTCACCATTCGTAACCATCTCAACGGCCGTTTCAAAAAGCACTCGCCTGCAGCTGAGGCGCTCTGTGCCCTCTGGTTGGGCCAGTCCTTGCGATAAACCCTGGGCCAGATAAAGGAAAGCTTCTTCATCCGTTGCCGAGTTGGATAGGTGCGATTTGCACAGCAATTGCCAGTTTTCCGCCGTCAGCCCTGTTTCTTCCAGCAATTCTCTTTGTCCGGCGCGCAAAGGGTTTTCACCCTCAGGGCATCCGCCTTCCGGAATTTCCCATGAATAAATATCGAGTGGATAACGATATTGCCCAATCAAATATGTATAGCCTTCGTCGTCGATCGGCAGCACGCCGACAGCTTTATTCCTAAAATGCACTACTCCGTAAATGCCGGGTTTTCCGTCCGGCTGAATGACCGCATCCTCTCTAATGCAAATCCAAGGATTCTCGTAAATGTGCTGGGTATCCTTAGTAGTCCACGGATTAGATTCATCGACTTCGAAAGTCTTTCCAGGTTCCTTCATGTTGTTACTTCGCCACTTGGTCCCAGCCGGTGTCTTTGAGTTCGTCGGTTTTTCTGGCTGTAGGAGATGCCGCTTTTTTAGCAGCAGGACCTGCCGCTTGCTTGCCTGCCTGTTTCTGCAAACCAGAGGGTACTTCTTTTGCCTGCTGTTTCACTAAACCCACAGGTGCCTCCTTCGCGGTCTGTTTCACCAGATCAGGCAGTTTGTTTCCCAGCGCGTTTTTTCCGGACGGC
>JADZFV010000419.1 GCA_020854255.1 Candidatus Melainabacteria bacterium
CGCCCCTACTAGAAGACCGGCAAAGTCGGGAATGTGCCTGACCACTGTCCCGGTTCGGCCGAAGAGGATTGAGCAACGTGGAATTGAATCAACGCTTGCTCGATATTCAACCGGCGTTCGCGGAAAAGTTTGTAGGTTCTTCCTGCTCGCTGCACCATCACCTGCTGTTCGTCTGAAAGAAATCCGCAGCGCGAGAGCAGATCGCGCACGTCTTCAGGAAGTCGTGGTGAACTCGGTGCCGCCTTTAATTCCTGCCAGGTTTCTTCCAGTTGCGTTTCCCAGGCTCTTTTGTTTATCTCAGCAGCTTGTGCGTTTGGCCCGGGCAAAACATTTGCCAGTTTGAGGAAACAATAAAAACTCAAGTTTCGCTCTTCTTGCACCTCCGGTGGTGTGGGCACGCCCTCAGAAACACCAACCCGCTTGCGCAGGTTTTTCAATTGCTCGAGCCCGTGATAGATGGAAATCTTTTCGCTGCGAATCAAACGCTGCACTTCAAGGGCGACAATTATCACTTGCTTTTTGACCCAATTGAGCTCGACAAGGATTTCTCCCAGCATCTTGTTTTGCTCTTTTGCGGCACACAATGCCAGCTCCATGTCTTTATCCTGAATGAATCCGGATGAAATCAATAGTTGCCCGAGTCTTGATTGAGTCTCGATCGCCTCGTGGCCGACGTGCGTGATCACTTCCAGGCAGCGGCGCGCCGAATACAGCCTGTCGATGGCTTCGTCGCGAGTGATGTCGCCCATGCGTACTTTTTCTTGCAGGTTGAGGGCGTGATTGATCAAGTCGTGATGAGCATCGGCAAGTGTTACGAGCACTCTGCCTAGATTCAGTCCGGTCTGCCTGGTCAGGTTCAATCTGGATTTAATATGCTCGCGACCCAGAGATTCGCTTTCTACAAGGTAGTCACCGAGCCGGTTGCGTGGTTTTGTCGCGGCTTGAATGCCGAGCAGATCCATCGCCAATCCAAAAGATATGTGTTTTTTCCTCACCAGGGTCATTGCCTGGGTTGTCTGGTCGGAGGAGATTAGTTGGTCGCGCAAGAAGGACTGCGCTGCGATTGCCGAGTGCAGAGTTTCCGAGTCCACTATATCCAGCATTGTGAGAACCAGTCCCAGCGGCAGATCTCGATTCAGCGATTCTGAAACCGCCGTCTCCATCTGTTGCTTTGAGGCCAGTTGCCAATCAACCAACAGATCTCCGAGTAGAGAATTGGTATTAGCCATTTCTAGATTTCCTTAAGTGTCAAGTAGCCGCACTTAGATGGTGATTGCCCGGTTAATCTCGCGCGGTACCGAAAAATAGCCCTTTTAATGGCAGTTTTGTCTGATTTTTACGATGTTCACCCGTTAGGGGGACATTCTCGGTACGCCAATCGCCAGTTTGTCCAGAAAGGAGAGCAGTTGTGTCCAGAACGCCAAATTCAACCAGGATAATTCAGGCGCAGGAAGATGGTGAAGTGCAAAGTTGATCCGCAGGAGCTTGCTGTCAATTTTCGCCTAGAGAAGTGAAACTCCTTTTTAAAGGTGGTAAGCAGTCTTGAGAGGGCTTATGCAAACCAGCGAGAACAATCTGATCGGAGAAAGTATCGGCAACCGCTACCAGGTCGAATCAGAGCTGGGCCGTGGTGCATTGGGCGTCGTTTTTCGCGCCCGGGACATTTTGCTCGAGCGCGTGGTCGCAATCAAGGTCATCCAGGACAAAATGAGCTCCGACACTGTAGCTGCTCTGCGCTTCCAGAGAGAAGCGCGCCTGGCCGCTTCGCTGCAACATGCCAATATTGTTACTGTTTTCGACTTCGGTGTTTTGGAGGACAATCGCCCTTATCTGGTCATGGAATTTCTGGCCGGTGAAACCATCGAGGATGTGCTCAAACGCTCAATGCGCATGAATGCCGTTAAAGCGGTGCCGATGTTTATGTCCGTCTGCCAGGCTCTGGCTCACGCCCACAAGGCTGGCATCGTCCACCGAGACTTGAAGCCCGGCAATATCATGCTTCTCAAAGACGACACAGGCAATGAAGTAGTAAAACTGGTCGATTTTGGCATCGCTAAACCGATCTGCGATCAGGATTCCGACCTCACCGCCGTGGGCTCGGTAATCGGCACGCCCAGCTATATGAGCCCCGAGCAGTGCCTGGGCAAGCCGCTTGATACGCGCTCTGACATTTACTCCCTGGGCTGCGTGATGTATCACGTGCTCACAGGAGTGCGCCCGCTCACCGGTCAGAGTTCACTCGAGACCCTTACCAAGCAGGTTTCCGAACAACCGCGCGCTTTCAGTGAAGTGGCTGGCGGCGTTCAGCTGCCCGATACACTCGAGCGCTGCGTTTTTCGAGCTTTGATGAAAGCGCCAGGCGATCGGCAACAGTCGGTCGTCGAATTGCGCGAAGAACTCGAGCAGGCGATAACCGCCCTGTGGGCTCAAAAAGGTTCTGCCGGAAGAGAAAAGCCGGACGATGAAAAAACTGTCGTCGTAAAGCCAAAGCCGGCTGTCACAAGTCCGGAGCCTTTTGGTTTTTCGCCGTACCCGGAAATTCATAAAGCACCGAAAGTGGTGCCGGACGAAAAGCCGACCAGTCCGGATTTTCTTTTAGACAGGGCTCAAAATGGCGACGGCTATGCCATGTATCAATATGCAGTCGCGCTGGAAAACGGCAACGGTGTTGAAAAAGATGAGAAAGAGGCGCTCTTCTGGTATCGCAAATCCAGTGCCGCCGGTTGCCCGGACGGTCAGAACGAATTGGCATCCATCTATCAATGGGGCGCGCTCGGTTTAGAGCCGGACGAGAAAGAGGCTATGCGCCTTTACTCACTGGCGGCGGAGCAGGGGCACGCTAAAGCGCAAAACTCCTGCGGGTATTTTCTCGAAGAAGACAATCCGAAAGAAGCGGTCAAATGGTACAAAGCCGCAGCAGAAAATGGCTATTCGACCGGGATGAGCAATTATGCTCGCTGTATCTACTATGGAATCGGCAGCGACAAAAAATACGACGAAGCATTCAAGTGGTTGATAAAGGCGGCAGAAGCCGATGACAAAAACGACGGCGCGCAGTACATGCTCGGTATTCTCTATTTCAACGGCGACGGTGTGGAAAAAGACCTTGTCCGTTCTGCTCAGTGGTACAGAAAAGCAGCAGAAAATGGGCACGAGTCGGCTCAGTATGAGCTTGCGCTCTGTTACCTGTACGGCGACGGCGTTGAAGCGAACACGGATGAAGCAATTCACTGGTTCAAAGCTGGAAGCGCACTTGGCGATACCCGCTGCGAGGAGAAGCTGGCCGAGTTGACCTCAGAAGGTGCCGCATCCGGTCTGACAGTTGATGATGTCGACCAGTGGATGCGTAAATCGACTGTCAACGCGGTGGATGTGGCGGAACATCAGCTGCTCGTGCTGCTCAAAACTCCCCACAGTGATATGAACCAGGCCGTATGCGACCTGGAGCCGGCCGCCCAGAAAGGCAGCGAGACGGCAATGCTGCTCATGGGTCGCTTCTGCGAAATGGGAATGGGGGTCGCGCAGGACTACGACACCGCTTACTACTGGTACAAGCTCGCTTACGACCGCGGCAGCGCGATTGCCGAGCAGCATGCGATCACTTGCCTCAGGCTGTGTTTCGAGAACAATATTTTCCCTGAAGGAGCTGAAAGTTTTTTACGCACATGCGCAAATAAGAGAAACACTAAGGCGATGATCAGCCTGGCTTACTACTATCGATTTTATAACCCCGACGGGCGTGATTTTGCAGAGGCTCTGCGTTTTTACAGGCAGGCAGCAGAAAGCGGAGACAGCGAAGCGCAGTATTTGCTGGGGCGTTTTTTGGTTATGAAAAACTTGCTCAAGCGCGAACGCAACAAAGTGATTCGCTGGTGGGATTCTGCGCTGGAAAAGGGCTTGAGTTCTGCCACTACAGAGGAGTTTGACGAGGAAGGTCACAAGACAGAAAGAGCCGAGGCGATGCGCTGGCTGAACGCCGCCGGAGAGGAAGGATCGTGCGACGCTCTGCGCCTCTTGTCCAGCATGTATCATCGAGGGCTCCTGGTTTTGAGCGAGCCTGAGACTTCAGTAAAACTTCTGGCGCGCGCGGCCGAGATGGACGATGTTGTCGCCCAGGGATTGCTCGGTGTGATTTTCCTGGAAGGCATAGGCGTCGAGAAGTCTCAGAAAAAAGGTGTCGAGTATCTCGAGTTGGCGTCTGATGCCGGCAATTCTTTCGCGCAGTGGAATCTCGCTCTGGCATTGATTGAGGGACAGGGAGTTTTGATCAATCGCCCACGCGCCAAGGCCCTTCTTGAACGCGCGGCAGAGGGTGGTTTTACCCAGGACAGACTCTGGTCTGAAGACGGGTTCGAAGGTCGATTTCAACGTCTTCTCGATCTATTTCAGGACTTGAGCAGCCGCGGTCAGGTCGATGCAAACTACTGGTTGGGCATTTGCTACGAAAAGGGTCTGGGCGTCGCTGCCCAACGCGACAAAGCTCTCGAGCTTTACCTGCGTTCTGCAAAAGAAGGCTGTCACCCCGCTCAGGCTGCTTTCGATCGCCAGCCGGAGAATTTGAAGAAGCTGGCGGAAAAGCGCTCGCAATCGACCAAAGAGTCAGTCGAGGTCAATACGCAGAGAGCCGGGCTGACGCAAGCCATCAAAGTAGTGCGTGACGCAGACACGGTTAGTAACCGCGTCAAACTTTATGAAGCACTCAATGCAGGCGAGCTCGTCTTGCCGGGCATCGATAAAGGAAATGGCAGCCAACCTGTGACAATCACCAATGCGCGTGCAGAAGTGGGTGTAATTGTCTTCAGCGGCAAAAGATTGATCGCGGCCTGGGATGCGGATACTGAATTTATCCTGCGCTCGATAGCCATTAGAGATCTTTGCTCTATCGCGCTGGCCAAATCGATGGAGGCAGTCATTCTGGATCCCACTAAGAGCGGTGGCGTTATCTTGCGCAAATGGGAAATGGAAGCTTTTTCGCAAGCAAAATTGCCCATCGAGCGAGGCAAAACCTGGACCTGGGCGCAGGTTGTGGTAAGCTCCGGCGCGCAGATTTCTCTTAGATGCGCGGACATAGACACTGTGGCTCGGTGCGGCGCCACCATAAAACAGGTTTTGGAACGCCATCAAATGGTCAAGCGCGGCATGATTTTCAGCTGCTTCTTCGAGCCTGTAAACGAGCCTGAGCAGCTTGCCGTAGGCATCGAACCACAGCCTAATGCCAACAAAGAACAAGCACTCGAGCTCAATAACGATCTTCTGGCTTTGGGTTTGAAATCAGATACGGGCTTGCCACTAAAGGTGGTATTCGTCACAAACCCTTTAGGTGTGCAGGCGACTATAAAAAATTCGAATGTTTTGTTCGAGCGTTGACCAGAACGCGCGGCACGACATGCTTTGTCTATGTCTCTAAGGCATTTCCATTTCCATCTTCATCCAGCCCTCCTTTGACGGCAGGAAGGCTTGAGTGGATCTGGCTTTCAGACATGGAGTGGCCCATTTCATTTTCCGGCTGAATCTGCCTGGCCGGCTCGATGTCTTTGCTTTTGGCTAATTCCTCTTCCACTGGACTGGCTCGAATTTGTTTGGCGATAAGGTGATTATCCCTATCAATACCCTGTGTCGCAACTGAAACTTCGAATTTAGGCTTTTGGGGGAACATGCTCATTGCGATGGTGGTCTTTTGGCATGGCTATAGCGCGATCGACTAAAATATGGTTCCCTGTGATTCGAGGCAAGAGACCAATGAAGAGATTTGCTTTACTTGCGCTTCTGCTTTCTGTTATGCAAACAACTGCAATTCAAGTAGAAGCAAAAAAACTCAAGCACGCGAAGACGCCCCGTAAGATATGCCAGAGCGATAAACAAATGGATAAAATTACCAGTTTTACTTATCAGCAGTCCGGCGGTTTTGCCGGGATCAATCGCAGTTATTCTGTGAAACTGGCTGACTTAAGCAATGAAGAGAGAGATAAGCTGGCAAAATTGATTGAAAGCAGCGGCCTGCTTTCGATGAACAATGAAAGGAAAACGACACCTGGTGCAGCAGATATGTTTTTCTATGAATTCACTGCCGTAAACGGTGCTGAACACAAGGCGGCATATGACGACGGGCAGCTTCCTCAAGCGTTCAGACCGCTCGTCGAATATGCCCGCGACAAAGCAACCAACGTGCCCAGACGGTAAAAGCAAATACTTTGAAGATTTAGTGTTCGTGCTGGCTGACTACTGCGACCGCAATTTCTGCCAGGCGTCGAGTCCTTTTCTTGCTTCCAGTGACAGGTTCCACGCTAATGTTGCTTTTGACTATACGTTCAAATGCGGAAATGGGCCTGGCAATGAGCTGACATCGGCTTCTTCCACTTGCATGCGGTGGAATTGAATCAATGCCTGTTCTATGTTCAATCTGTCGTCGCGGAAGAATTTGTAAGCCATGGCTGCGCGTTGTACTGAATTCATCTGCTTGTCGGTGAGGAAACCTGAGCGTTGCAAGAGCTCCTTCACATCCGGATGAATACGCTCGTCGGGAGGCAAAGTGAGGAAGAATCCAGTGCGCAATTCCTGCCACGTGTCATCCAGTTGTTTTTCCAGCGCCGGCTTTTGCTCTGCCTGCTTGGCGTTTTTAGGATCGCCGCCTTTCGCAATACAGTTGGTCAATTTCAAGAAAGAAGAAAATGAAACTGTCGATTTGTCCATTGCCGGCATCTGGTGCAGGGTTCCGGTACGATCGTTTTCATCTTCGCCTCCGGACAAGAGTTTTTTCAGCTGATTCAATCCCTGGTTGAAACTGATTTTGTTCGCTCGGATCATATGCTGCACTTCAAGGGCGGCGTGCACTTCGTAGGGCTTGATCAATCTGAGTGCCGTGAGGGCCTCGCCCAACGCCTTACCTTCAGCGCTGGACATGATCAGCGCATATTCGACATCCTTTTCCGAAATCAGCCCGGCCATGCTGAGCAACTGTCCCAATTGGGTGCGCTGTTCCATGAGAGATTGGCTCACATTCGAGATTACAGTGTTGCAACGTCGGGCCGAATAGAGCTGATCGATCGCCTCTTCTCTGGTGATTGCTCCGGCACGAACCTGCGCCTGCACCTTGAGGGCGACGTCGATAATATCCTTCGGCACATCGGCCAGGTTGTAGACCACTCGTCCGAGTGGAAGACCAGTGGCTTTTGCGCATTGGAGCCGCGATTTGAGCAAGTCGCGATTGAGCGTATCGCTCTCCAGTAATAGCTCTCCCAACCTGCAGCGTTTTTTCGAGCCGACGTCGATACCGAGAAGATCCAGAGCCAGAGCAAATTGAATACGCTTTCTTATCACCAGACCCATGGCTTCGCGCGCGTGCTGGGGCAGAATTACCGAATCGCGAAGCAGAGCCTGAGCCGTCACGGCATTGTGCAGCAGCTCCAGGTCTACGGCGTCATGAAGTCTGAGTGCCAACCCTAAAGGCAAGGAAAGCTTACGCGCATCTGAAAGAGCTGCGTTTCTGTCTCTGTCAGAAACGAGCTGCCACTGGACCAACAGTTCTCCAATAGGAGCAATGCCCGTTGATTTGTCCATGAATTTAGGTCTAGGATCTAGCTGCAAGTGGGGAATTCCGGGACTCCAATATATCTATTATGCCCGAATCAGAGGCGTATAATCCTCGGTCGCGCGCAAATCGACGCGCTGTCTAGGTTTTCAGCCCTGGAATTTTCAGGAAATTCGAAAAATGGCTCCAGTACCTGCAATTCTTTAATAAGGTTTGGGCTTCTGGGCGATTTCGGCGGGCAATTTCGGGGCATGCGGCGGGTCGGTTCGGCCAAGTTGTGGGCGCTGCAGCAAAGAGTGTTCAATTCAACAGTTACCGGCGGGCGGATTTTTCCTATTGTGTGTGCATCGACCAGCGAGTCGGGTCCCTCCGAGAGGAAAGCCATTATGTCCAACCCCTTCCAAAACCACCAAGGCGACAATTGTGAGTTTGATGCAAAACATGCGATGGACGATGCCGCACATTTGGGCGCGCAGATCTGGAACGAAATGAGAACCGAAGGGCCGAAAATTGTCGATTACTGCAGCAAGACTCCCGTCGTTGCCGACACGGCCGGTGCTCTCTGCTCGCTGGCTATTGTTCTTACTCCGGAAGCCCCGCCTGCCGCAATCGCCATCGGCACATTGGGTGTGACTATGTTCGGAGCAAAGGCTGTTTATGACCTGGCTGCTCCAGCCATCGAGCAAGGCGCCAGGCGAGTGATGAACCTGCCGTTCCAGAATCAGTAAACAGAGAAAGCTTTTTAAGGGGACCTTAGCCGTGCTGAAGCCGTCATGAAAATGGCGGTTTCGCATTTTTCCTTTCTATTCAAACTCGCTGAGACATTGAAAAGTTGCTGCTGCTTATTTCCTGCGCTAACCTTTCAAGATCTTGGGAATGGGGTTGCCGCCCGCTGGTGAAAAATCCGGAAAAACCGCTTGCAGTTGGCGCGAAGATAGTTTCAAATGTTCTGCCGCTACACTGGAGATTACAGACCGGAAATCTGTCCTTACTGGAAGATCTCGACCTTCAAAGAGAGAACGATCGGCAATGCCATCCCAGTGTCCCAGTAGTTTGCCGCCCTGTACCGCTCCGCCCAGTGCCCAGATAAAGTTTCCGTGACCGTGATCGGTGCCGTTGTTCCCGTTTTCCCTGACTGTCCTGCCGAATTCCGACATGACCAGGATGACTGTTCTTGAATAAGTGTCACCCAGGGCCGAGGCCAGGTCGCTCAAACCGTGTCCGAGCACTTGCAGGTGATTGGCCAGCTGACCTTTGCCTGCCCCCTGATTGACATGAGTATCGAATCCGCCCAGATCCACAAAAGCTACTTGCACTTTAGGCTCTTCACTCATCAGTTTTCCTAACTGTTTGCCGAATGCACCGAATTTGTTGGCCTGAATGGCGCCGCCGTTAGCCTGCATTTGTTCGCCTGAGAGCTTTTCGTTGATAGTCATTCGCGCTTCCATGCCGTCTTGAAATGCGCGCTCCAGGCTGTCTTTTCGCCCTTCGTACATGCGCTCATAACTGGCGGCAATCACTTCATTGTCGATGGGGCTTAGGCGGCGCCTCAATTCCGCTTTAAAGGTTGCCGACGCAATTGGTCCTTGAAGAATTCTGGGAGTGGTGGAGCCAATGTTGAGCGCTCGAACCGGTGAATGATTGTCCGGCAATTGCGCCAACAGTCTGTTTAACCAACCGGTGCTGGTTGATTTTTTGCCCGGACAACCGCTTTCCATGTAATCCTGCGCATCGAAGTGCGAACGAGTAGGGTCTGGGGAGCCGGTGTTCAAAACAAACGTCAGAGAACCGTTTTTCCACAGTGGCATCAGGGGCGAAAGGGCCGGATGCAAACCGAAGTGACCGTCGAGATCCAGAGCGCTAAATTCACTGCCCGGCGGTGGGATAGCAATGTTGTTTCTGACTTTGTAATAGCTGGGATCTGAGTAAGGAACGACCACGCTGAGCCCATCTATCGCCCCTCTGAGGAACACTACAACCAGCTTGCTGGTATGCGCGGCGCTGGTGTCGGCTGCGGATTTAGCCCAGACACTAACCTCAGGCATCAGTAAACTTGCTGTGGCCAGACCCGCCGTTTTCAAAAAATCTCTTCTGTTCATTTGAATATTCCTGCGTCTGTCTAATACATCATGAATTCCGGGCTGCCCAGAACCAGACTCTGCCTCAATTGCGGCTGGGCCTGTTCGATGGCGCTGACGGTTCTTTCTGAAACTGTTGCCAGGCTGTCTGTAATGTCTCCTTGATTGTTGATTTGCGCTCTTACTCCCGGCAATCGATTGGCACCCAGGGCGGTGGCAAAATTGAGCCTGTTGATTAGACTGTCAGGATTCAACCACGCTTCCTGTGTGTTCTTATAGCCATCGGGAGTCAGGCATTTGTAGAGCGGTTGCCCCGACTGTTTGAGAAAAGCCAGCACCGGCATCACATCGATAATGGTGGCATCTGTCGCCCTCAGGCTGGAAACAACATAACGGTAGGGCGATTTGAATTTTGCATTTCTGTACTGTGGATTCCAGAATTCTTCACTCTCGAAAAGTGTTCCCAGTACTTGCGAAATCTGACCGTCTGTGCCAGTGAATGTGGCAGCCATTTTTTTTACGAGAGACTCAGGCGGCTTGTCGGCTACAAAGTACTGCGCTAATTTGTAGCTGATATGGCGTGCCGTGGAAGGATGCCGCGCCAGTATATCCAGAACCTGCTCAATCTCTGCTTCTCCTTTGCCTGAGATGGTTTGCCCGATTACGACTTTGGTGCCCGGGTCATGGCGTCGGGCATCGAAGTAAGAGCCGCTTTTTGCGTCGCCTGGAATTGAGGAGTCCGAGAAAGCTTCGCCATAAGTGCGGATGCCTGGCTGCCTCGGGCGAAATCCTGCTTGATTCAGGCCATTTTGCGCGCCTTTAAACTGGTCTCTTTGCGCCATCATCAGTCTGCGCTCTTGCGGATTGCGCATGGCAAATCCTCCTCCGGCACCAAGTGGCAATCCCAAGCCCGTCAGAACGCGCGCCAGTTCTTGCACGTCTTTTTGAGTGTAGCCACCGTCCACACCTAGCGTGTGCAGCTCCATCAATTCGCGTGCATAATTTTCATTGATGCCTTTGAATCTGCCTTTTCCCTTGGTATTGAGAGCCGCCGGACGGAAGTCTTGGGCAGTGTTCTGCCAGTTGTCCAGGTAAAAGAGCATGGCCGCGTGATGAGCAGTGGCGCCCAGCAAATCGCGGAAGCGACCGAGCGCATAGGGTCTTATGGCGGTCTCCTCGTATTGTCCGACCCAGATGTGATCCAGTCCCTTGTCGCTGGATACGTTGAAGTGATTGAACCAGAAATCGGTCATCACTTCCTCAAGCTGGCGCGGGCTGTCCACTGCTCTGGTTAGATGTGCCTGGGCTGCTTCCTGATAGATCTTTCCATAAGTCTCTCTGACCACTTTCCCGAGCGCTTTTTTGTCTGCCTCGGTATTGCCTTCGCCTTTTGCAAGCGCCTTCAGCGCTGGTTTTCCGTAGTGGAGAAACAAATTTACGGGGTTTTCCGTGAGAGCCGGCACCTGGGCGACTTTTTGGATAGAGTCGGGAATAGCAATCGAATCGGGCGACAGTTGCTCTTTGAGGTAGCGCTCAACGCCTACTGACTGCACTTTCTCTATGTCGCCCGGACGAATGCCGAACGTAACCCGGTTGAGCAGATGTGCTACGCTCTCGCGGGACTTCTTAGTGGGAGGCGCGGGCCTCTCGCTCCTTATGCTTGCTGATTTGCCTCTGGCTTGAACTTGAGCAACGAGCATGCTGTTTTGCGCAACCAGTCCAAACATTATCGCCAGGGCAAAATAAGCGACTTTTGTTTGATTTTGCTTGTGTCGTCTACTACATAGGTTCGCCAAGTTGAGGGCGTTTTGTTGTCTGACTTTCATGCTTTTGTTTGACCGCATACTTTAATTTCACCACAACGGGCACAACTTTAAATACGTAACTGGCGGCAAAAAAGTTCAATTCTTCTGAACGAATTAATCTGCCGTACACTTTTGGCACCGCAAACCTGGCAACAGCTTACTTCATATGAAGATGGAGCTTTTAATTTCTTAGGATCCCGGCTTTTCAAGAGATTGCCGTGTTAGGATCGAAAGAGAATTAGAACATAGCTTTGTGGCATCCTTCCGGCGTCTTCATCTTGTTGGGTTCAACAAAAATGCGCTTTGAAATAGGAGCTTAATGTTATGCAGACCACCGCCCGCACGTCATCATCCCAGCCTACACCTGCCCTCGACATTAAGCCAGTTGGAGATGAGCACAGAGATTGGCTGCGCTCGAAGTTTAAGGACGTGTGGAGCGGCCGCTTCGTTGTCACCCGCGGGGTTCAGTACGAGCCGGCTTTATTGCCGGGCTTCATCGCTTATGAGAAAGGCAATCCTGTGGGCGTTGCCACATATCACATACATGACGCCGAGTGCGAATTGATCACACTCGACGCCCTTTCACAGTGGCATGGAGTCGGCAGCGCCCTCATAGAAGCGGTCGAAGATGAAGCCCGCAAGCAGGCCTGCAGCCGCATGTGGATGATAACCACAAACGACAATATAGATGGACTGCGCTTTTATCAAAGACGCGGCTATGTGATGTGCGCAGTGCACATCAATGCTATCGATCAAAGCAGGAAAATCAAGCCGACAATTCCCCTGGTCGGTAATTATGGAATTGAAATAAGAGATGAGATCGAGCTGGAGAAGTATCTCTGGTGCTGGATCGGCTGGTAAAGAGCATAAGAATCAGAAACTCCGCTTTTTAGAGTATCTTGCCACTTCAGGGTAATTCCTGTGGAAACGGCGCACGCGCAAATGCTATTTTGAGCGCGGCGGCTTTTCGCCATTGGAAACACTTACTACGACAACTTTACTAGAGACCGCGCTGCCAACGCATAGCTTTCGTTCGCCTTCAATGGGCCGGCTGTGTGATAACGGTTGCGCGCTATTGGGGGACCTATGTCTTTAAACGAACTGGAGACCGAAAATGAAAGAAAGCAGTTGGAAAGGCTGTTCAATCAATGCGGGCAAGCGGAGCCTCAAAGTTTGCCTCGCCTTGATTCGACAAAGCAGGAAGGGCGATGGCAGCCTTACATACTGGGCGCCGCCTGCACCATGTTTATCGTCGGCTTTTGGAACATACTTCAACCGATCAAAGATCACAGTGTGACGCAGCCGCTCATCGGTCCTGATTTACAAGCACAGGCGGCTCTCAATTCTCTTTCCGCCGAAAAGGCCGGATTGACTGGTATTCTCGATAACCGTACATTGACTGCTTCTTACTACTGGACAGTTGTGCTCAAGAATGATTCCGCCACGAGGCAGGAAGCGGTTGCGCGCATGCAGTTACCTGAAGGAGCAGTTGTTTCCAGAGCGACCGATTGGGTGAACGGCATTCCGCAGGAAGCGGCGTTCAACAGTGTTGCAGCGACTGCGAGAGCTTATGATACAGTCGTCGCCGAGAAGCGCGAACCGCTTTTGGTCACCGATGCGGGCGCAGGAATGGTCGAAATAAAAGCTTTCCCGGTAGAACCTGCCGGTGGAAAAATGAAGATTCGAATCGGGATAACCGCCCCCTTACGCCTAAGCGATGAAGGCGAGACTTCGATCGAAGCACCGTATTTAGTATCGTCAAACTTCGGTGCCAACATCGAAGAGGAATTGCACATCGAAGGAGATTCCCAGATGCGCACAACGCTGGGATACGGCAATATAGAATCCGTCGATAAGAATGGAAAACAGATCCTGGGTGCACATGTAACCCAAACAGAATTGGATTCTCTGGAGATAATATCGGCGGTTGCCAGCGAACATTTAGAGTTTGCAACCAGAGCCACGCACTCTCCGAAAGGACATTACATCCATGTGCGCATGAAGCGAAATGCCGATGGACACAGCTTTTCTCCGCAGCTGATTCGCACTAGTACAAAGCCGAATGTGCCTATAGTCAATGATGAAGATGCTGCCTTCCGCCTCTCGAGCTTGTGGGCGTCTCAGGAAATCGGCAGGTTGATAAAGGAAGGCAGACGTGCAACCGCTGAAAAAATGGGCTCTGTCTTCAGGCTTGTCACACCTGTTTCATCCGCGGCGGTTTTCGAATCGGCAAGAGACTACGCACGCTTTGGTTTGAATCGCAATCGATACGCGGTAATGTCGGAGCAAACAGCTCAGGTTGCCGATTCCCAGGCACCGATGCTGCAAGGTGCCACCAATGGCGCAGTCGGCCCGCAAGGCTCTGACGCCACAATCATCACCGGCGTCAACACCGCAGGCACGTTCCGACCGCCAGGATTTTTCGCCACATACTTCTTCCCCTCATCGCCGGATGCAAACATGTTTGATCCACCTGCCGATGACGTGATTTTTCAACATTTCGTTCATTGCTTGAGCGCCATTGTGTGTGTGGCCGGACTCTTGCTGGCAATCTTTACGTTCGCCAATCAGCGCGGATGCAAGTGGGCCAGTCTGAAAGGTTTCAAACGCCGACCCGTAAACGGTGTATAAGCCAATGAAAGGTTGCGAACAACTGATAAACATGTGATTCAAAAGGGCTCGAACCATCGTTTCGAGCCCTTTTTTATCCGATCACAGGCAAGATGTCGGTGTTTCTTACCGTGCTGGGCACATTTCTTTTAGATGGGCGTCATCAGACATACGTATAAACGAAAAACGCTAATCCGTTCGCTTTGGGCTGCAAATGTACGATAAGCTGACAAAATCACTGATAATTGCTTTTTGCCTTTGCCTGGGTGCAGGGCAGTTTGGTAGCCGTATTCCGGTTGGCGCCGATGAGGCGAAACCGGCTAATGATGGTTTTGATAAGCCATACGGCTATTATTTAAAACCAATTTTGGAAGCTGTCAAAGCTAATGACGACCAGCGCAAGAAGATAACTCAGATTGTTGAAGACCTTCGACCGACGATTGAGCCGCTCAGAAAGAAATTCAGAGAAAAACAATCTATGTTTTTGTCCGGCATGGCAAAAGGTATATCAGCAGAAGATCTGCTTTGCGCGCAAAGTGAGTTGGGGCAGATTCGTGGTGAGATCAACGATCAATATTTATTGATGCGTTTGCGCGTGAGAAAGCTGCTGCAACCCGCGCAAATAGTGGCGTATGATGATTTTCTCGCGCACAAGGGTTGGATTAAGAAACAGCCCGCCAGATAGGTTTTGAGAGGTTGGTCAAAATTGATTTCAGTGTTTTAGTTGTTTGTGAACACTTTGCTTGCGGGCTGACTTTTGCAATAAGGCCAGACGTTTTACATACACATCGGTAGCCTTCTCCGCGTCATCTTCGAGCGCCAATCCTCTGGCGATTTCATCCAGGTCTGGCGTTTTCGGAGTCACCTTGAACGGTCTTCCTACTACCGCGAAGGCACCATAATTTTGATGACCGAATAAATTGCGAAACTTCTTAAAGCCCAGCGCCTGTACGATTTTTTGAAAGAGAGTCGCTTCGGCCGGATCGGTCCGGTAGTGCACGCCTACAGGCACAATCCAGATTGGTTCTTTCCTTCTGCGCGCGCAAATTTTTGCAATCGACATAGTGCCGGACTTAAACTCGTGTCTGCGTGCGATTTCATCGGGTACGAGCTGACCCTGTGGAAAGATGACCAGTTGAGCGTCCGGTCCCCCGGATGATAATGCCGAGATAGCCGCTTTGAAAGCTTTCGTGCGCCCTTCCTGAGACTCTTCGTCGACTGCGATTGCACCTGTCATAGTGGCTATCCATCCTCTATAGCCGAGCACTTCTGTCGTGCGTATAAGGTAGTACATCGGCGTAATTCCGATTAAAGCCGATACGATCGATGCGTCTCCGGCATCGATGTGAAATGGAGCGATGATGCGCGGACCATGGGCGGGCATGCGGTCCTTGCCGACGATTTTGATAGGCCCTACTTCTAAAAATCCAAGATTGAAGCAGACAAATCGGCAAAGCAAACTGGTAAGGAAATATGGCTCTGGTGGCACATAACCACCGGCTCTGACCTTCTTAACTTCCGCCGACCAAAACTGAATGCGCGCATCGATTGAGCATGAAATCAGCCACACAAGTAGAGCGAGGCAGATATAAATAAAGACTTCCTGCATCGATATAGCTCCAATCAGGCTCGATAATTCTTCGAACGCAGGAGCCCCTTGATCATCTTCCGGGAGGATTGCAGTTGCCACTGCAGCCGGTGCGGGGGCGGCAGCCTTTCTTCCAGGTGTTTGCGCCAGTAAAAATTCACGAGTCCGTCACTTCAGTTTGTCGCCTCAGAAAGTAACCTGGTAAACCCCATTGCCGCCGCGCTTTTCGATCAATTCGGTGGCGCCGTCTGCTTGCATGATCAATTCTTCTGCAGGCAGAGTATCGCCTGTTGCCGTGCAAATACCCAGACTGACCGTAAATGTCACTTTGTGCCACATGTGGTCCAGACAAGTGCCTTCGATGGCGGCTCTGATGCGCTCTGCAAACTGCAGTGCTTGCTCGGCAGTGGTCTCAGGCAAGACAACAATAAAGCGCTCGTTCAGATAGCGCCCAAGCAGGTCTACGTCGCGGCGTATGATGGCGGCGAAGCGCTGGCTGGCTGCCATCAATACCTCGCCTTGAACCATCTCGGCAAAATTGCCGAAGCGCTGAGGAAGGCTGCCGAAATCGTCGATCGAAATTATCATTACCGATGTGGTATGCCCATAGCGGGCGGCGCGTTTGACTTCAGCACGCAATCTATTGAGCACATAACGGAACTTGAGAACAGGCAGTGTCGGGTCGTTAAGCGCGCGCTTTTCCAGTTCTTCATCCGGAAGATTCTGGCACTGGCAGGGTCTTATGCCCGACTGTGAAAGTGCATACGTCTGTCCGGCGGCAACCTGTGTAGGATGCGTTCCTGTCTGTTGGAGCAACTGCTGCGCGTTTTGCGCTTGTTTTGCCTTTACCAGCTCCATGGCGCGCTGCGCTGCCTCGGCGTTGCCGTGCAGGGTATTGCGCACGTTGGAGACGCCCCTGTGAAATTGGTTGTCCTTAAGAACCCACTCTTGATGCTCGTCTTTCTTTGATCCCATAACTTTTGTTTTCGTATCAAATCCCAAGTGATTGCAAACAACCCCCCGGTTGCTCCCTCCTATATACCCAGATGCAG
>JADZFV010000420.1 GCA_020854255.1 Candidatus Melainabacteria bacterium
GCGAGAGTCTCGAATTTGCCGTCGGAAAGTTTGGCAATCTTCTCGAAGACTGAAGTTCCGCCCGAATCCAGTCCATCGCATCCAATGGTATTGATCTGAATGCCGCGCGAAATGGCGTTTTTAGATTCGGTTTCCCAACTGTAGTCACCAGGATAAATGTGCGGAGCGGCATCACCAATCAAGAACAAAAGCTTCGACGCTCTCTTGTTATCAGTCCATTTCAAATCGTTTAGAGCCGAGTGCAGTCCCTGGTTTACAGCCTCAGGCGTATCACCGCCGCCAGCGGCATTCAAAGCTGTAATATCCTTCACCACTTTGTCTATATCATCGGAGAAAGGAAATACTTTGGTTACATACTCATCTCCACGATCTCTGAATGCGACCAGGCCGACTCTGACAATCGGAGCAGGCTTGCCCGAGGCCAATTTCGCCACCAGGTCTTTGGTCTTCTTCTTAACCATCTCGATTTCGCCGCCCATCGAGCCGGTTGTGTCGATTAAAAACGCCAGATCAAGGACGGGGCGTTCGGCGGCTTGCTTGGGAGCTTCATCAGCAAACGCCGACTGAGCGGTCAGGCCAGGCAAAAGCATGCCTGCCGAAAGGAGAAGGACTGCCGCCGCCGATTTCAAAACTTGCATATGCCGCACCTCATGCCGTATTGCCTCACCACATTGAGATTACGGGAAAGGGCGGCTGATTCCTCTGACAAACGGACTGAAACAGGCCTGGGGAATACCCTGATCCCCTTTTTCTAGTGCCGCGATGTCACAGGCGTCGGAGGTTTACCAGTGGGAAATGTTCATGACCAAGCCTTTCGGTCTGTTTGGTAAGTTGAATATACTAAGTAAGAGATAGTTGCTAAGAATCAAGGCAGACGTTACTTCGCGACCGCGAGCTGCTCTTTGTACCAGGCGATCGTTTGCACTAAGCCGTCTCTGATCTCAACCTCTGGAGTCCAGTCGAGAAGCGTTTTCGCCTTGGTGATGTCGGGAAGCCGGCGCTTGGGATCATCTGTAGGCAAGGGTTTAAAATCGATCTCGCTCTTCGAGCCCGTCAGTTCTTTGACGAGTTCCGCCAATTCCAAAACCGTTCTTTCCTGTGGATTGCCCAAATTGACCGGCTCGTGATGTTTGACACCAGTCAGTCGCACAATTCCTTCAACGAGATCTGAAACATACTGGAAACTTCTGGTTTGCTCGCCGCTACCATATATGGTGAGTGGTTTGCCGCGCAGCGCCTGATCGATAAAATTGGAAACAACACGACCGTCGTTTGCTCTCAAGCGCGGACCGTAGCAATTGAAGATACGGATGATGCGCGTATCGAGATCATGCTTGTGGTGATAAGCCATCGTGATCGCTTCGGCAAAACGCTTCGATTCGTCGTACACACCGCGCGGTCCGACAGGATTTACATTGCCCCAGTAAGATTCTTTCTGAGGATGCTGCTCGGGATCGCCATAGACCTCCGAAGTGCTGGCAAGGAAATACTTCGCTCCCTTTGCTAAAGCCAGGCCAAGTGTATTGTGTGTCCCCAGCGAATTCACCTTGAGCGTTTCAATCGGCAAATCCAAATAATCTATAGGACTTGCAGGCGACGCCAGATGAATCACCCAGTCGAGGCTTCCAACAATATGAATATGATTGGAGACATTGTGATGAATAAATTGAAAACGAGTGCTGGAAAGGTGCTGCGAAATATTGTTCATAGTGCCGGTGACAAGATTGTCCATCGCCGTCACTTCATGCCCATCCGCCAGCATTCGATCGACCAGATGTGATCCGATAAATCCAGCCGCACCCGTGATCAGAATCTTCAATGCCCGATACCTCTGTAGATTGCACCGCAATCAACCAGTTCATCTTGCGGCAAGATGTTGCGACCGTCGATGACCAGAGGCCACTTCATGCTCTTTATCAGCGCCTTCCAGTTGGCTGTTGCAAATTCCTGCCACTCTGTAACCAAGACGAGCGCATCGCTGTCTTTGGCAAGTTCTTCCAGACTTGTGCTGTAGGCAATTTCCAATTCCGGATAATTGCGCTGGCAACTTTCAATGCTCACAGGGTCAAAAACTTTTACCTGAGCGCCCATTTTTGTGAGGGCGCGAACCAGAGTCAAACTTGGTGCATCGCGCAGGTCATCAGTGTTTGGCTTAAACGACAATCCCATCAGACCGATGGTGCGTCCTTTGACGATTTTCAATTCTTCTTGCAGCTTTTTGATCACGCACAAACGTTGCCGTTCGTTGACCGAAAGTGTTGCTTCCAGAAGTGAAGTCGGATAGCTGTATTCGCGCGCTACATTGATGAGCGCGTTGATGTCTTTGCCGAAGCAGCTTCCGCCCCAACCCACGCCGGCGTTGAGAAACTTGCTGCCGATGCGGGTATCGAGACCGATGCCAGGAGCTACCTGGCGAATATCGGCGCCGACCTTTTCACATAGTCCGGCAATTTCATTGGCAAAACTGATTTTCATCGCCAGAAATGCGTTGGCTGAATACTTGATCAATTCAGCACTGGCCAGATCTGTGACGACGAACGGAACTTTGCCGAAATTGGCCGGGCGCGGCAGCTCTTCAGGCGGATCGAAAGTTTGATTGATCAATGGCGCGAAGAGTTTTTTCATTGTCTGCACGGCATCTTCATCTGCAGAACCGACGACAATACGGTCGGGATAAAAGGAATCGGCGATGGCGCTGCCTTCACGCAAGAACTCAGGGTTTGAGACAACGGTAAATGCAGGTTGATCGGAGCGAGCGGAACGTGCAGGAACAGTTTGAACGCTCTCCATGCCCTGTCCCACGAGCATTTCCACCCAGTTGCCGGAGCCGACCGGAACGGTCGATTTGTTGACGATGATGCGCTTTTTCGACGTATCGAGCGCACGTCCGATTGCTCTGGCTACCGACATGACTGCGGAAAGATCCGGTTCGCCGGTGGGAAGCGGCGGGGTGCCAACCGCTATGAAGATAATCTCCGACTTTTTGACGGCTTCTTCAAGCTTATCGGTGAAGGTCAAAAACTCTGATTTGACGCACTGTTTGACGAAAGGCTCCAGTCCTGGTTCGAAAAACGGCATCTCGCCGCGCTTCAACGCATTGAGCCTGTCTTCGTTGGAATCAACGGCAATGACGTGATGTCCGAGATAAGAGAGACAGGCGCTTGTTACAAGACCTACGTAGCCAGCACCAACAATACAAATATCCACAGGCGATTTCCCTTTAACCGTGCAAGGTGTCTGTTTCGTCAGTCAACCGTCCAGTCTCCCCTGAAGGTGAAAACCGCGTCTATTGCGCGTTGGACTGGTTGCCAATGCTCCTTATGATACCGCAGATGCGGCGCCAGTACTGGCGCATGACAGCCTGTGAAGAGGCTTTTAAGGCTTGGAGAGGGGATTTGGCGGAGGTCTTCAAGTAGCACAGGGGTGCTGTTTGCGGCTCTCTTGAAACCAAGATGAATAGACTCTCCGCAAAGATTGATTCGACATTTGGTAGGCTTACTCGAAACGATACTCCTTCGTATTCAAGACGCAAGATAAAACTGCTGCAAGCTAAAGGCGCTCTCAACATTGCTCAACATGACTTCTCACCTCGACCAATTCATCACCACAATTTCCCGCCTGAGAGCCGAAGACGGCTGCCCATGGGACCGGGAGCAGACACATCGCAGCCTGGCTCGATACCTGCTCGAAGAAGCCTATGAAGTCATGGAAGCCATTCATGAAGGCGACCCGAACAATCTAAAAGAAGAGCTGGGCGACCTGCTTCTGCAAATTGTTTTGAACGCTCAAGTAGCAAAAGACGCCGGGCAGTTCGATATTCAAGACGTGGCGAACTCTATCAATACCAAAATGATTTCCCGACACCCGCATGTCTTCGGCGAGAAGTCGCTAGCTACAGCCAAAGAAGTGCTGATGCAGTGGGACGACCTCAAAGATGCGGAGAAGAAGGAAAAACAAGGCGACAAGAAATCCTGCCTGGACGGCATCAGCAGGACGTTGCCGTCATTATTGCAAGCGCTCAAAGTTTCCGAAAAAGCCGTCAGCCAGGGCTTCGAATGGCGAAACGAAGGCGAGGTCTGGGAAAAGGTAGAAAGCGAATTGCAAGAACTCAAAGATGCGATTTCCAATCCTGCCATGACCCAGCCGGAAACCGCAGCCAGCGCGCGCCATGACGTAGAGCTAGAGCTGGGAGATGTTCTATTTACTCTGGTGAACGTTGCCCGCTGGCATTCGTTAAACCCGGAAGAATCGCTCATTCACGCGCTCGAAAAATTCCGCCATCGCTTTCAAAAAATGGAAGAACTGGCAGAAAAACCATTGAAGGAATACTCCAAAGACGAGTATCAGCAGCTCTGGGAAAAAGCCAAGGCTTCGCTGACACCATAACGC
>JADZFV010000421.1 GCA_020854255.1 Candidatus Melainabacteria bacterium
CCCGGGCGCTGGACAACTCGCACGACATTGTCTCTGTCAGCCGTGTAGACATAGACGGGTGAATCCTCAGGTGGACAGCTGTTATTATTGAGCAACTCTGATATTGCTCTGTGGGGCATAATATGCTTGAGCTTGAGAGCGGTAACGTCGTATACGGTCACTGGTTGATTGCAGTAGAACATCGGGGCGGAGCGAGTGTTTCCAACCCTTTCACTGCGGTCGCTGGGATTAAAAAACCAGCGCAGCACCCCGGAAAGGTTGATCTGAGGATCGTTTTTCGCGACATATAGACAGACATGCTTTCCGGCTCTGACAACGTATTTCACTTGCGTCTTGAAAGCAAATGCATCCATGTCGGCGCGCGACAGAATGATATTGTCGAACTTGCGCGATTCGATATGCTCGCACGTTTCCAGACAGTATTCGACGATCATCATGTTACCGACGCTGTTGCCGGCAAGAGTAATTTTCTCGTCCGGAAATTCCTTCAGCAATCGTCTAACCAGGCTGTTGAAGCGCTCCTGCGAACGAGGCAGTGTCATCGTCGAGCCGCCGTAATTTCCTTTCACTGAGCCCCATGCGTAATTGATTACAGGAACCCTGGTCGCCTCTTCCAGCGCTGCCGCTTGATTCATTGAGCCTTTAAAGCCGATGCAGCAGCCGTGCACGAATATGATGAACTCGCGGCGTTTGTTCATCTCCATCGCTTTTTTGAGCGTATCAACAAGACGCTGGAAGTCGTGCTCCTTTTCAAATACTTGATTTTGAAAAGATATTTCAGCCGCTGTCTTCTCGGCAGGGGGGGCGGTCGCGGCAGAATCGGTCGCAGATGACGGAGTCGCAGATAATTCTGACTCTTGCTTAGCGTCCTTCTCGTTGCACAGGCTCCAGCCCCAATCCGGCAGATTCTCCATTTCCTCGGCTTCTTTCGCAGTAACTTTCACCTTTACCTGTTGGCAACCGTAATAAAGCGCATCGACCGGCTCAATCATCTGGACCCCGAAATCCTGATGGTCGCCGCGGCTTGTCACCTTCTCACGATCGGTGACGAAAAGAATCGGCATCGATAAAATCTTGCGCGCACTTTTTGCTGAAGCCGCCAATACAGGACAGCAGTGGCAGAGGGCAAGAATTAATAGGGCAATAATCAGCCTGAACAAGGACAATCTCCGGTGCGCATCAGCCCACGATGCCGATGCGCTATCGACAAATTGTAGCTTATTCACTTGCCGGCGCAGCAGGTGGTTACGAAGCGCAAATTTCGAAGACCATTTCTTGCAATTTTGCCTCCGCTGCACTTCTGCAAAAATCAAATTCCGCTGTGCCAGCAAACGGTCACCCTGCCGGGGGGGCTCATCGGACTGGCAGGCCCCTTCACTTAATGTCGGCTATCGAACAATTTCGCATACCCTATATCCTCCAATACGGGCATATTAAGGCTTATGACTCGGGGATAGTTTATGAAAAACATTGGTGTGCGGGCTGATTTTAGAAAGGTAGTCCAAGCGGCGACCTGGGCACTTCTTCTTGGCGGATATTTGCTCCAGCCGGCAGCCGCTGACCCGTATTTCGACTACGGATTGAAGGTGTTCCAGCAGCGCAATTTCAAGCTGGCAGCACAGTATTTCGACATGCGGCTGAAATCCAACCCAAATGACACCTACGCGCAGTATTATCGAGCGCTCTGCTATCACGGTCAAGGCGATACGGACAGAGCCAAGGAACTATATCAATCGGTTGTTTCAACCGGCATAGATGCACGCATTCGCGCCCTGGCACAGACCCAGTTGAAAAAACTGGAAAACATCCCCGGTGCCGCTACAGCGGTCAACCCCGGCAAACACGGCAGCGGCGCAGGAACGCCAGCAGGCAGCGGTGCACCTTCAGGACTGCCACCAGGTGGTGCAGATGAAGATGCTCAATCGGGTCCCACCATCGTGCCAGCCAATTCCAAAGCGTACTTTTCGCTAACACCGGGACACAACGACATGATTGTCGAAGGTGCGGTCAATAAACGACGTCTATCGTTCTGTTTTGACACCGGCGCATCAGTAACAATGATGGGCAAGAACCACCTGCGCGAACTCGGCATTCATCCGCCGACAACGCCGGCCACAAGCAAAATCCAGGGCGTCGGCGGAACTGTCGACTCATGGACGATGAAGCTGGATGTAGGCATCGGCGGCATCACAAAACGACTTCCCGTCAGGATTTCCGAAGAGTGGGAAACCGCACCGCTGCTTGGACAGGATTTCTTCAGCGACATCGACTATGAAATCGACAATGTTGGACACTGCATACGCTTTTCAAAATCATCCGACGCAGTCAAAGACGACAACTACACGATTCCATTTCAGCGCATCGGCAAACACTTATACGTGCAACTCGAGGGAGAAAAAGGAAAGAAAACACAAATGATTGTAGACACCGGTGCGGAAGGCATTTTATTCAGTCCTACAAACATTCGCGAGCTGGGCATCGATACTTCAGGAGGCTCTATTGAGTATCACAAGGGTGTCGGTGGCAGTACCGAAGCGGTGGGATTGGTGGTCGACATGCTTCGCCTGGGTCCGATTGTGGTTCGCAACGTCAAAGTCAGCGCTGACACCGGACAAAAAGGCATGGTCGGAAAAGAAGGATCTTCCGGGTTGTTAGGCCAAGCCTTCTTCAGCGGCTGGCGTTTTACGATAGACAACCGCAATCAGCGCCTGCGTTTTTTCCACTGAGTTTCGCACCGGTATTTGCAGCAATTATCCTCACAAGGAGATCCCGGCATTAATGCCGGGGTCTCTTCAGATGTATGCGGCAGGGGCTTGTACCCCTGCCGCTTTCCTTTCAAGCACCCCGCCCTTAAGGGCGGGGTTTGACCGCCCGACAGCACTTCGACAATCAGGTTGGCATCGACATATTGCGCGCGCAAAGATGAGGCGAAAGCCTCAGCGCGCTGGCGATCTTTGTCGGCGCGAGTTGCCACTTTTACTGGCAATTTCCGATCGAGCAAATCTCTGACTGTAGGGAAATAAGGTTCTTCCACAGCTCCATCTCGGTGTACTACGGTATAGCATCCATAGCTGGCAAACATGTATGAGCCGGATTCGTTGGCGGCTACCATTTGCACCGGCGTTTCACCAAAGTCTTCTCGACTTTCCTGAATCAATTATCGAAAGACTGAAGCGGAAGAAAACAGCAGTCATGGCGCAACATCAGCACCAAAGGCGGTTCGCCAGACAAACTGAAAGGAAATTCCAGTTCAGTAAGATCGGTAGCCTGACGCCATCGTCGAGCGCATAATAAAAACACGCTGTACTCCAACCTCTTGAGCTTACATACTCATGGTAAAAAAGTAAAACATAGCTCTTTCGACTCGTACAGAATCCACAGGCTCCCGGCGCTGCCGGGAGCCTGTCCCTTAATTGGCAGTTGGCTTATTGTCGAGGCGAGCCGGCAAGCGGCGCCTCTTCGTCCAAGACCGGCGAATTTTTGCCTGAGCGCAACTTCCGCCTGAGCATGCCGACATATTCGTAGACGACAGGGACAAGATAAAGGCTGAGAATCGAGGAAACAACCATACCTCCAGCCACAGCCGTGCCCAGAGAGTGACGGCTGGCGGCGCCGGCTCCTTGCGCAAATACCAGAGGCATGATGCCCATGATGAATGCCAGCGACGTCATCAAGATTGGACGCAAGCGGATGGTGGCGGCTTTGACGACGGATTCTTTGATGCTCAAACCCTGGTCGTACAATTGATTGGCGTATTCGACGATGAGGATGGCGTTTTTACTCGCCAGTCCAATCAGCATCACCAGCCCGATCTGGCAGAAAACGTCGTTTTCCAAGCCTCGTACGGATTGTGCAGCAAGAGCACCGAGCATCGCCAGTGGAACCGAAAGCAGAATAATAAAAGGATCAAGAAAACTTTCGTATTGTGCAGCCAGCACGAGGAATACAAAAACAAATCCGAGCGCGAAGAGAATCAGAGACTTGCTGGTTGATTCCGACTGCTCCAGAGCGATTCCCGACCACTCGTAGCCCATGCCTGGCGGCAGATTTTCCCTGGCCAGTTGTTCCATCTTTTCCATCGCCCGGCCGGAGCTATTACAACAATGGCATCGTCCACGACAAGACCGGTGGCAAGCGTGATGCCGAAAAAAGGTCAATGTATTGATGGAAAACCCGAGCGCCAACCATCTGACCGGCGCGCAGCTTTTCATCGCGGTTTTCGTAAATTGCTTTGACCAGCACCGTCTGGTTCTGATTGTCGACATTCGGCGCAACAAAAAACACCCTGGCTTTACCTAAGGGCTCGCCCGCGGCTCCGGTCAGTTCTACGGTCATGCCGTTGCGTATGCGATTGGAGTATTCCGTCGGGATGGAGACATACACTTCTAAAGGTCTGTTCTGCGTCACAGAGGTCAGCACCGCATCTGGTGTCACATAATCACCCAACTTCACCGGCACGTCACCGACAGTGCCGGCAAATGGTGCATGAATAGTATGGTAGTGCAGTTCGACACCCTGTTCTTTCACCGATGCCCGATGCTGTTTCACCTGCATCTCCATTTTCGCAAGCAGCGACTCTTGCGCGCGGATCTTTGCTTCGGTGGACACGACCTCAGATTCGGCCACCCGCAACTGATTGGTGCGATTGTCTACTTCTTGAGCCGAAACGGCACCCTGGGAATGCAAATCTTTCGCTCTCAAGAATTCTTGCTGGGCGAGTTTTAACTCCGACAGGCGGGATTGCTTGTCGGCTTCGAGTGACTTGAGAGTCTCGCGTGCAGATTGGACATCAGCCTGCCCCGAGGATACCTGGGCCTCAAAACTATCAACCGACGCCTGCTGTTTTTCCTGGTCGATAAGCATGAGTCTTGTGCCCGGGGAGACCTTATCGCCTGAGCGCACATAAATTTCTTTGACCAGGCCTGAAACCCGCGGGTGCAAGCTCACCGAGCGCCGGGAATTCAAAGTAGCCGAAAAGCGACTGCTTTCGGTGACCGGACCCAGGCGCACCTCGCCAAGCTGGACCGAGGCGGAAGGCGGCGCATAAGTCGCGGAAGCAGGCGCCCCGTGCTGCCCGCATCCATAAAGAAGCAGGCTCGTCGAGGCGCACAGCGCCAGACCAACGAATTTCGAAAAAGAGAACTGCATACCGGTCACAAACGATGGTTTCCAGATCTCAAGGATACCATTTAGGGGTGGGTTGCCCGTGACTTGCCAGCGCTGGTTTCGCTCAAGATAAGCAACTGTTCAGGCAATTCACCCTTTTCATCTCGCCGCCGGCATCTTTGTATCTTGCAGCCGGGTTACACGATTTCCCGCCAATCAATACACCTCCGACTTTTTCATGAAAGGCACCGGTAGTACACTGAAACAGTGCTCATAAAAGAAGACCTGACAGGAAGTCACCTGTCCTTACAAAATTATGGGGTTTTGCCCGCTAGTTGGAGTTTTGGTGAACTCAAATGGTGACCGTCTGGACAATAGCAATCTGTCTTATATTTCTCAATTCGTTTTTCGTAGCCGCCGAATTCGCCACAGTAGCGGCACGTACAACAGTGATTCGCAAGTCGGCGCTTGCCGGCGACGGGTTGGCATCCTCGCTTCTTCCGATTCTGGAGACGCCCCGCAAACTGGATGAATACATCGCCACCTGCCAGATTGCCATTACATTTTCAAGCCTGGTCCTGGGAGCATACACCGAAACTAATATCGGACCGGTGTGGGCAGCGCTTTTGGTCGAGCATTTCAAACTCGAGCATCTTTTAGCCGAATCAGTTGCGGCAATTGCGATACTCATCATCTTCACGCTGTTACAGATTTTGATTGGGGAACTCTTGCCCAAGTCGATCTCACTTCAACACTCCGAGCGTATTGCCTTGTTTATGTATTGGCCGCTCAGGATTACGTTCGTCATTCTTCGTCCATTTATCTGGCTTTTCAACGGCAGCGGCGTATATCTTTTAAAAATAATGGGTGTTCCAGCGTCATCGCACAGGCATGTTCATTCGCTCGAAGAAATCTCGCTTTTGCTTGCAGAAAGCAAAGACGGCGGGCTTCTGGAGCCGGAGGAGCATGAGAGGTTGCACCAGGCCCTTGAGCTTAGCGAAAAGACTGCCAGGCAGATAATGATTCCCAGTCAAAAGGTGCTATCGATGCCGATCACACTCGGACTGGAGGAGTGTTATCGCCGCGCCTTAACCAGCCCGTATACACGCCTGCTCGTGCACGGATCAAGCGTCGACGATGTGCTTGGATGCGTCAACGTCAAACAAGTAATTCAGTCATGGTTTACAGATGGCGACAAAGGCAGTTTAAAACAACTGGTAAAACCTGTTCCTTTTATACCTGAGAATCTGACCTTAGGAAGACTGATAACTTTGCTCAAAGCCAAGCATTCGCATGTCGCAGTCGTGATGGACGAGCATGGTGCCATGATGGGTCTTGTGACAGTCAACGATATTCTGGCAGAGCTGATAGAAGATATTGATGCAGATGAATTCAAACAGCCGGAAATTGTAGAAGTCCTTGAAGATGGGCGAATGCGGCTGCCAGGCAGTTACAAGCTGCACAAAGCAGGCAAAATCCTGGGAACTATTCCTCGCTCAGAGGCAGAAACCATCAATGGATTGATCCTGGAAAAACTTGAAAGAGTCCCCGCAGCAGGTGATGTCGTAAACCTAGGTGCGGTGGAAATTCAAATTGAGAAGGTCGAACATCACGCTGCCACATTAGTGACCGTCACCAGGAAAGGAGGCAGCAAAAATGTTTGAGTTATGCCTGATTTTCTTCCTGATCGGATGCAATGCTCTCTTTGTGGCATCGGAATTCGCCACCGTGGTGGCACCGAAGCAATCCATCGAGAAAAGAGCTTTAGACGGTGACAGAACGGCCCAGAAAATCGTCCAGGTCATTAAGGTGCCGGCGCTGCAAGACCGCTATATAGCCGCCTCTCAAGTCGGCATAACGATAGCCAGTTTGGGCTTGGGCATGTACGGCGAGGAAGTCATAGCACACTGGATTTCCCACTACCTGAGCGCAGCCAGCATCGTCGAAGTAGCGGCGATTCACATAGTCGCCAGCGCACTGTCTCTGGTGCTGCTTACGTACATGCACGTCGTCCTCGGCGAGATAGTTCCAAAATCATTCGCATTGCAGAAATCAGAAACTATCATGTTTCTCTTGATACATCCAATGCTCTTCTTCATGAAGCTATTCAAGCCGATTATCTTTGTTCTAAATGGTGCCAATACATTTTTGCTGAAAACCTTTTTCGGCATAGATCGCACAAAATCCACAGTCACCGCATTCTCACCGGAAGAGATTCAGCTCATACTTCAAGAGAGCGAAACTGAGGGAATCATAAACGATGAAATCGGAAGCGTCATAAAGCAAATGTTCGACTTCGGGGAGTTGATTGCTGAAGACATCATGGTTCCGCGTGTCTACGTGACGGCACTGCCGCTTCGACCATCCAGGGAGCAGATCGAAGAGTGCATTCTTAGAGCCATTCATTCAAGATTTCCGGTCTATACCGAAGACAAAGACAACATTGTCGGAACTGTACATATTAAAGATCTGGCCGCTCTTCTGGAATCGCATAACGACAGCACGATAAAAATCCGCCC
>JADZFV010000422.1 GCA_020854255.1 Candidatus Melainabacteria bacterium
ATTGGTGCCGAAGGTCGGAGTCGAACCGACACGCCCGTGAAGGCGGATGATTTTGAGTCAACTGCGTCTGCCATTTCGCCACTTCGGCATGAAGTGAAGGATATTCTACACTAAGAGGCGTAATCGCCTACGGGCTACATAAATGACTGTTTACAAGGTTTGCGGGAAGTCGGAGGACAATCACTTGCCATCCAAGCAGAAAAGAGTACTGGTGGCGGGTTTTGACGCCTTCGACAAGCTTGACGCCAATCCCAGCCAGACCATTGTAGAGACGCTCGGGTCGTCAATTAAGTTGCCAGGCAGGAAAGATGAGGTTCTTCTCGACACTCTTGTGTTGCCAACCTGCTGTAACAAAGCCTGGAGCAAGCTCAAGCGCCAGATGGATGCCAATAAAAACGAATACAGCGCGGTAATACTGACTGGTGTAGCGGCGAAGCGCGAGAAGATCTCGCTGGAGAGGTTTGCTTTGAACATCCGAGACTACCGGATTAAGGACAATGGCGGGCATCAGTACCTGGACGAACTCATTGAAAAAGGGGCCCCGGACGCGCTCAGGACGTCTCTATCGGTTGCCGACATTAACAAAGCGCTCGCGAAAAACGGCGTAGTGTGCGAGGTTTCCAACCATGCCGGCACTTTCATTTGCAATGAGGTCTATTACAAAGCCTTGTCTTATCAGGAAAAGCTAAAGCAACCGGCGCAAGTGTTGTTCGTCCATTTGCCCTTGCCGAAGACATACGCAAAACAATACAGGGCTCAGAAAACAAAGCGCCTGGCAGTAAAAGTCCCTGGTATAGACCTGATGCGAATTGCCGTCGAACAGATCATCGAGCAGGCAGTAGGCTAAAAGTCAGTTCCTGGAGCTGTTTCCGAAGCCGATCCAGGAGTTGATTCCTGAGTAGTTCCGGGAGCCGCTATAGCAGTCATCCCTGGAGTTGATTCCGCAGTTGCTCCGGGAGCCCCGATAGCAGTCATCCCTGGTGATGATTCCGCAGTTGCTCCGGGAGTCGCTATAGTGGACACCCCTGGAGCCGGACCTTCGTCGTCCTGCATATTTCCGTATACGTTCTTTTTGTGCTCTTCGATCGCAGACTGCGCATTTCCGGTTTGCATTTCGAGAGTTTTCTTCGAAAGCGCAGACATTCCTTGCGTCGGATACAGCGGATCAGGAAGTGAATTATCATCATTGACAGACGGCTGCATCGGCGCACGGCTGGATAGTTTGCTGTGATGCTTATTGCTCTGCTTTTGATCGTCGTCGTCTTTTTGTTTCGGATAGTGCGGACGTCCGAGACGACCAAAGCCTCTTCCCATGAGCATCATCGGCAACATCATTGCCGGTCCCATAAACATTCCCATGCTGGAGCCGCCACCACCTCTCGATCCGCCGCTTTGCTGTTGTTGCCCCATGCCGGAGCCCTGCGACGACGTGGCTGATTGCCGGTTCTTCACTCGGGAATCGCCCCAGTAATTCGGTGCGGTGAATTGCGGCGCGGGCGTACTCGTTGACGATCCAGAGGTGTTGCCCTGGGACTGCGCAAAAGATGGACAGGCGCTTGTCACCATGAGGGCGCAGATGAGTGTGGGTGTGAGCATAGATTTTTTCATAGCGCCATCATACGTGCGGCAGATTAAATCAGGAATGGGGCTTTTCCCACTGGAAATCGACATTTGTGGACTTTTTTCAAGACGTGAATGTCGACGACCGCCCATTTTGCGCGGAATATTCAGACGAAAAGGCTTCTCTACCTATCGAAATGCTGCTCGAATTCTTGCTCGAGGTTTTCCCGCTCGGTGGTGTAGACGATTTTGCCCGGCTCCTTTTTCATCTCCAGAGCCAGTTGATGCCTAAACTTCGCGCCCTCTTCCATTGTTTTTCGCAACTCCGCATGAGGTCTATCAACCAGAGCAAAAGCCTTTTGCCGCTCGTCGTTTCGCTTCTCAATCAGCATGTTTGCTCCCCAGTTGAAAATGATTCGGCAAAAGGGCAGCGCGATGAAAATGACTGCGTAAGCGAGCAAGCAGTCGATCAGGTAAGCGTAGTGATGGAGTAGATTGGAGGTGGCAATGTGCTTGTAAAGCCAGTAGCTGCCGCACAGGTTGATAGCGGCAAGGGTGGTTACCCAGAGATTGGAAGAGAGCGAGAATTGGCTGAATTCCCACAGGTTTTCCTTCAGATACGCCGGTCGCTCAATGGCCTGCAGTGAGAGTTTTTCCTGCGCCGGTTGAATAGATTTCGCGCTCTTGTTAGCAGCCTCCTGCGGCTTTATGACCAATTCATAGTAGCGAGCCTCTGCCGCTGTGCGAATTTTAGACTGAGCTTTCTCGGTGGCACTGGGTAATGAAAGCGCATCAAGAATCGCCGGTGACTGTTGCGCCAGCTCTTGAAAAACATAGACGATCCCGCCATTCTCCGTCACCTCAGGACGTCCGTTAAATCGAACAAGCACGGGCAAAATCCCGCTCTTTTCTCCATCCAGGTAAGGCTTCACTTCCTCTTCGGTGACCACACCACCTTTGTCTACGATCAATTTTGCTATGTACTGCCATCGCATCCTGTCTCGATTTGAGTTTGGATCACCGTCTCCAAAGAGAAAGGAGAAGACTTCAAGAAAGAAGTTGGCTTTCTTTTCTTCTGCATACTCGCGCGCATACAGTTTTTCCTGGTGTCCCGGGCTGTAGTGCCAGGCGAAGCCGTCGCCGATGGAAGCGACGTCGAAGCCGCCCACATCGGGCAGGCTGAAATCACCGCCTCCTCCGCCTCCACCTATGTCGCCGCCACCACCGGAGTCGCCAAGCGCGGCAACGATAAGGGCGATAAACAGCAAAACAATGACGAGAAGCGATAAGACCAGCATAATGCCGAAAGAAACGCGCAAGAGGTAAAACCCGGCTTCGAATAAAACGACACTGGTGGTCAAAACAGCTCTCTTCACCTTATCGGTAAAGTACTTGTCATGAAAGTTCTTGGCGAATTTGTATTGAATTTCGCCGCGATCCGAAACAATCAAATCACCGTCAGTGTCGGCGGCAACTTTGTTGAGCAGTTGAACGGTTCGAGCAAGCGGCATGCCCGTGCTGGCTGCCACTTGCGCCGCGGTGACGCTGTGATTGAGCGCCTGAACAGCCTTTATGACGGTTGATTTCTCCTTGCCCTGCGCAAGTTCGAGCTCGTTCAATTTGTCGGTGGTCCCCGCAGTCAACCCAATTTTAGAACGGCCGGGAGAGATCTGAGGATTTTTGTTTGGCTTTCAGAGCTTGAAGTTGGCTAAAACGCTCCTGGTACTTGGCCGGGAACAGCCACCGGCCCAGGAACAGACATTTGTCCGGGCATGCCGCTCGTGCGACCTGCGGATCCGGCCGAGCGCATTTGCATAATACGGGAATGGGCTAGCCCGTTTGCTGAGTTTGGATTAAAACCCGCGCCACCACCTGCAGTGCTCATCATGGGCACTGAATTGGAATTGAACCCTGGGACATTGCCAGGCGCGTTTCCCATCAGACTATAGCCGTTGTTCATGTAGTCATTCGCGTAATAAGCGCTGTTTCGAGTTGCCTTTCCGCAGCAACTGGCAGCTGGCAATTTTACCGCCGTCTGGCTGCCGTTGTTGCCGCCGTTCATAATCGCGCTGCGCCCCATTTCAAATCCAATTGCCGGGGCTTGATTGAAGTTGGAAGGTTGCGAGTTGCCATTGCCGCGATTGCCCCAGAAATTGGGAGCGCTGTGAGCGTAGCCGGAACCTGCGGCGGCGCTTCCTACCATCCCGGGCACTTTTTCCGAACCGGAGTCGGCTCCCGAAAACGAAGGCCCCGCATACCCTTGCGCCCATGCGGACTGCATGCAAACAGTCGGCATAACTGCTGCAACGAGCAACATTGCAAAACGCCTGGAGAACTCAAGATGCCATCTCTGTTTCATTTTTCGCATTTACTTCATGCCTCGAGCGCCGGACACGCCGGGTACAGATGTTTCCTTCGGGCTGGCAGCATCATAAGCGCATAAGTCAAAGAGGTGGGAGGCGGTTTCTCCCACACCCGGCTAAGCTTTATCTAGCCGCCTCGATCAGGAAAGGGCTAGGGTTTGGGAATTTCCGGAATTTTGCACCAGGTGTCTTTTCCGGCTGTGCATCGGACACAACGCTTGCGCGAGTCGCTGTAATGGGTGGCGCAAACGTCTGAATTACAGCCTGAGCAATGTTTTTTCGACACGCCGGGCGCGGAAGGCATCGGTATAAGCCCAGTTTCCAAAGGTTTCCCACAGATAGAGCAACAGTTCTTCAAAGTCGATTCCGGAGTACCTGGGAGCATTAACCTTCCCTCTTCAAACCGTCTATAGAATCCATTCTATTTCAATCTACCCCGATCTCACCTGTGACACATGGAATTCGGCTATGATTTCACCTCCCGCGCCCGGAAAGTGTAGCTGGGTCGCCAATAAGCGATTTATCGAGGAAAAATGTCTAGCAATAAGTACATCCTGAGCATCGACCAAGGAACCACAAGCTGCAGAGCCATTGTCTTTGACCCGTCGGGCAGCGTCCTGGGCGTCGGGCAGAAAGAATTTCGGCAGATCTTTCCAAAACCGAGCTGGGTGGAACACGACCCGGAGGAGATCGTTGCCACGCAAATAGAATGCATCAAGGATGCGGTCAAGGCGGCGCATGTTAAACCCACTGATATAGCCAGTGTCGGCATTACAAACCAGCGCGAAACGACTGTTGTGTGGAACAAGGAAACGGGCAAACCAATCTACAACGCCATTGTCTGGCAGTGCCGCCGGACAACCGATCAGGCTGACGAAATAAAAGAAAAGCACCTGGAATTGGTGCGCAAAAAAACCGGGCTTGTACCGGATGCTTACTTTTCCGGTCCGAAAATTCGCTGGATTCTCGACAATGTCCAGGGCGCAAGACATCTTGCCATTGACGGCAAATTGCTTTTCGGAACGATTGACACCTGGTTGATCTGGAATTTGACAGAAGAGAAAAATCACTATACGGAACCCAGCAATGCATCAAGAACGTTGCTGTACAACATCGAAAAAATGGAGTGGGATGACGAGCTTCTTTCGATCATCGGCGTGCCAAAATCAATGATGCCGCAGGTGATACCATCCGACGGCGCGTTCGGAACGACGAAAAAAGATCTGGTCGGATTTTCGGCACCAATTTCCGCAGACCTGGGCGATCAGCAAGCAGCACTTTTCGGACAGGGTTGTTTCGACCCGGGCATGGCGAAATGCACATACGGCACGGGAAGTTTTCTTCTCGCAAACATTGGCACTACACCAAAACATACGACCGGTCTTCTTACAACCGTCGGTTGGCAATTGAAAGGTGAAAAGGCCGTCTACGCTTTCGAGGGCGCCATATTTATTGCGGGCGCCGCCGTGCAATGGCTGCGTGACGGGCTCGGCATTATCGAATCGAGCGAAGAGACGGAAGCACTGGCCATGTCACTTAAAACCAACGAGGGGGTTTACTTTGTCCCGGCATTAGTCGGACTGGGATCGCCGTGGTGGAATTCCGACGTGCGCGGCACCATCGTCGGACTAACCAGAGGCAGCGGCCGCGCGCATCTTGCCCGCGCAGCGCTGGAGTCCATGGCGTATCAAATTCGAGACGTCGCCGAGGACATGCGAAAAAATGATATTCAAATTTCCGAGTTGCGCGTCGACGGCGGAGCGACAAAAAATGCTTTCATGATTCAGTTTCAAGCCGACTTGCTCAACATTCCGGTTGTGAGAGCGGCGCAAGTCGAAGCAACTGCCTGGGGAGTGGCCGCGCTTGCCGGATTGAGCACAGGCATCTTCAAATCGCTCGACGAAATTCAGAGCCAGTGGCAGCAGGATGTAAAGGTAATGCCTCAGTCCGATCGAAAGCTGGACTACACTGGCTGGCAAAACGCGCTCAAGAGTGCCTTTGCAGGCGCACACAGCAACGGCAACTGAATAAGCAGGGTGCACAGGGCACGGGGAAAAACCGACAGCGTTTGCCTCTTTTCTCCCGCAGTCTGTCTTTTCACTAATGGAACATGCGCCACAGCATGCTATAAAAGCCCTGCCACGTCCGTCAAAACCGCGTGAGACCGTTTATGAAAAGAATCTCTGCAATCGCACTTTCCTCAATTATTATCGCCGGACTCAGCCTTCCAGCCCAAGCGCAGAAAGAAGAATATGGCAACAGTGGCACGATCACGGGTGACGACCCGAAATCATTCTTCGGCTCGGGCGCCAACATCGACCCGGATGCAATGGAAGATGCCAGCGTGCCGGTCGACAGAGCGACACACCTTGATCCCGAATATCCCGGTCAAAAGCAAATTTACCCGACCGTGGGCACAAGAGGCGCATCAACATATCCGATTCAGCTTCCGAATCGCCCCAATCTAGGCCCCGGCACTCAAGGCAATACCGCAGGCGGTGCTGGCTCAGCTTCGACAAATGCGATGGTGCAGGACGCATACAAATATGACATGGCTCAAGGCGGCGGAAGCGACAACTCAAACGGCAAGAAGCAAAAGCCACAAAAACGCCCTGGCTTCCTTAAGTGGTACGCACAATCCTGGAAGCACTTTTTTGCCTCCTCCGGAAATCTCATGGGTTTTCCGGTCGGGCAAGATGACGACGGAACCGGCGACTTGAAACCGCCCGATATGTATGGCAACAACTAGTAGAGAGACTCCAAAATCCTAGGACCACCCAATGCCGGCTGGGAGCCGGCGCTCCCAGGCAGGACTAGTCCCTATTATTTCCGAATCGAAGTACTCGCCTGGCGCAATCGACTAAGATAAACTCAGATGGAAATCGATAAACTCAGATGGAAATCGATAAACTCAGATGGAAATCGGAAAACTCAGATGGAAATCGGAAAACTCAGATAGAAGTCGGATTCCTGGCACTAACTAGGATGTTCTAGAAATCAAAACATGCCGCTCCGAAAGCTCGCAATTGTTCGGAAGTCAGCCCTGGCACATAAGCGTGTTTTTGCTGCGGCATTGGCAATTTCACTTCTATTGATCTTCTTGCCATCGCCTGTTTTCTCACTAGAGCAAATCAAAAGGAAGTGGGTAGAAGAAGGCCTGGAGCTCATCGCAAAAGGTGAATACGAAAAAGCAATTCACACGGCTACAACAGCTATCGAAAAATACTCTATTCCCTGCACAATCGACTTGAGCTCAACTGCCGAATACCTTGCTCATCTCAAAACAGACGCGGACTGTGATGCTTTAATCAACAACGCAAACAATCAAGCGGAGAGCTTTAATATTCGCGGCATTGCTTATGCTTCCAAAGGAAGGTTTGATCTAGCCAGGAAGGACTTTGACACGGCGCTTAGAAGTTTTCCCGAGTCGGCAGTCTATATTTGCAACAAAGGCAGACTGCTTCTAAAGCAGCGAAAATTCACAGAAGCGGCAGCTGAAGCACGCAAGGCAATCAATCTCGATCCAAAATTGTTGGATGCTCACAAGCTTTTGGGCGCTGTTTTAAATGGACAAAAAAGATTTAAAGATGCAAACGCCGAATACAACATTTGCAGAGCGCTATCCGAAAGGGTAAGAGAAGACAACATCTACCTGTACACGATTGCCGTGACTACAGCCGCTTTGAAAATAAATCCGAAAAATCCCTATGTCTATCGAGCACGAGCTCACGTGAGTTGGGACGAGCACAAAAAACGTACAGAAGCGGACTACAGGAAAGCGATCGAACTAGACCCCAGGTGTGCCGCAGCGTACGCCGGTCTGGCAGGAATTTATGTTGACTCGCGAAACTTTAAAGTGGCAGAGCCTTTGCTTGAAAAAGCTGTCAAACTCGATCCCACTGTAGCGCGGCTTTGGTACAACAAGGGTGTCATGCATTCAATCTGGGGGCAGAAGCAAAAGGCTCTGGAATGCTACGAAAGAGCTGTAAAACTAGAACCCGATAATGCCAATTACTGGCGCTGCAGAGGCAGCATCAAAATGAAGATGGGCGACCCAAAGGCTGGGCTTCTGGACTGCCAGCAGGCCTTGAAGCTCTTGCCAAAGTACGGGCAGGGATTCATTTTGAAAGCACAGTGTCTATCAAGACTTTCCAAGTTTCACGAAGCTATTGACGCAGCAAACACAGCGATAGAGCTTTCACCACGACGTGCTGAAGCATATCAGGTGCGCAGCTATTGTTATAAATGTCTGGACAACATGGATCTTGCACTTGCCGATCTCGAGCGGGCCAGAACGCTAAAACCAGAAGACGAAACAATTCACCTGGAGACAAGAGATGTGGAAGCGATGAGTGGAGACTTAGAATCGGCCATGCTGGCAGATCGCGGCACGTCGGAATATAAGCAGTTCCAAACCGTCAGCCAGGGGCAACTTGTCTTTGAGATTTCTTCTTACACGAAAGTCATAGAAATGTCTCCCACGCAGCCGGCTCCCTACTACGATCGCGCCATTCTTTATGCTGCAAGCGGTGACACAAAAAATGCAATTGCAGATTTGCGCTCGTTTCTCAAATATTCCAACTGGACAGGTAAGTCTTCGGCCTATGCGGCGTCAATGCTGATACTCTTTCTTCGCGATGATGGACAATCAGCAGCAGCTGCCGGTGTTGCAAAAGAAGCAAAGTCGAGAATCAAGAAAGAAGATCAAATTGGTTTTCTCAACTATCTGACCGGTTCAATTTCAGAGCCGACCATGCTTCAAGCAGTGAAAGGCTCTCGCTACGAAACCAAAGTCCGGCTCATGCACGCCATCGATCTTTTCCAGCGGTCTAACCTTGAAGCTGCAAAGAAAGAAATTGCCTGGGTCGCTGCCAGTGGTGACCATGCCATTGATGAATTCGTCCTCGTACCGGTGTACAGTAAGAAGATGGAGTCCAAACCATCCAGCGGCAATAACAAAAAAAATTGACCAGATCGCACAAACTATTTAGCCTATTTATCACGCTTGCTGCATTGGCTGCTATATCGGTGGGTAATGGACTGAGCGCCGAAGAAAAGTTTTGGCTGCCTGTTGGGCTGAAAGCACTGAAAGAGCGCAAATACAAAGATGCGATAGAACCACTCACTAAAGCAATCAAGCAATCATCAATTAGCTGGAGCGCCGACTACCACAGTGCCGTCGTCGCTACTTCAAAGGTCAGGACTGAAAAAGAATACTTTGAGATCAAAAACCGCAATATGTATGTGATTAACAGCTGCACCGCCAGGGGGGTCGCATACGGCAGTCTTGGGGAATACAAAAAGGCAATTGAAGACTTCAACCTGGCTCTGCGCGCCTTCACCCTGTCACCAAAGGCAATGTGCAACAGGGGGCGCGCCTACCTGTCCCTGAAGATGCCGCAGGAAGGGGTAAAAGACTTCGACGCGGCTATAAAATTGGCACCCAACCTGGCGGAAGCATATGCCAATCGAGCAGCCGCTTTTCGCATGTTGGGCCTACCGCAAAAGGCGGAGGCGGATTTGAGGAAAGCCGAATTAGTACGAAAAGACACAGAGCATGAGTATGTCGAGACTATTTTTCACAGAGAGTGCCTGGTCAATGATGCTTTGAAACTAAATCCGAAAAATGTGGTGTTGCTCACGGAAAGAGGAATGGTTTGTCTCAGCAGCAATCAATTGGCAAAGGGAATCGAGTATTTCAAAAAGGCGATTCAGATCGATGCCAATTTCTTTGAGGCTTATGGCGGCTTATCAGACTGCTATATGAATCAAGAGAATTTCGATGCCGCTCTTGCTATGGCTAAGCAGCAAGAAAAGATGAGACCAAATGACTCCAAGGCACTCATACGAATCGGTCTAATCTATTTCAACTCTCAGCGCCTGAAAGAGGGGGCACCATATTTGAGGCGGATATTAAAATTGCCGTGCAAAACTGCCGAAGATTTTAGATTTCGCGGGCTCTGTCAAATCGGATTGGGCAAGCCTCGCGAGGCGCTTATCGACATAGAGAAATCCCTGAAGCTGGACCCGCGCAATCCTCATACCTGGGATGATCGCGCTATGTGTCTTCATGACCTGAAGCTTTATAGCGAAGCAATTCAAGCTGAAAATCAGGCGTTGAACCTAAAACCGAATTTCCCCTCAGGCTATGTACATCGTGCTCAGATGTATGCAAAGTTGCACAGCCTGGAAGCGGCAGATGCAGATTTAGACAGGGCGCTGGAGTTATCCCCCAATGACAAATCAGTCTATCGCATCAAAAGTGCGGTCGAAGCGCTGCGCGGCAATCTGGAATTGAGTTTTGCAGACGGGCAAACAGGCAACAACCCCTTCAACAGATCTTCGCGCCCAATCACGAAAGGCGAACTCATCAAAGAGATATCTCGCTACAGCAAGATTATCTCGACCATCCCCTCACAACCGGCACCTTTTTACGACCGCGCCGTTTTGAGAATTGCCATGGAAAACCTGCCGGCAGGCATCGAAGACCTGCGCAGTTTTTTGAGACTCTCAAAATGGAACGGGCGCTCAGCTTCGTATGCAGCCAGTTTGCTGGCACTTACCCTCAGGGAAAACGGGCAAGCCAATGACGCGGATGAAGTATTGAAAACCGCAGCCAAGCGAATGACGCCGGCTAATTCCGTGCCGATTATCGAATTTCTCCTGAAAAAGAAAGGTCAACAGGCGATGCTCAAGGCTTCAATGGCGGGAAACACCGAAACAAGAGATCGTTTGCTGCTGGGCATTTACTTGTGGCAAAACAAGCGAGATGCAGAAGCGCGAAATCAATTTGATTGGGTCTTCAACAAAGGAGACCAGAACATAGATGAATACGTTCTGGTCTCAGTTTACCGCCAAAGGCTGACCTCTACTCCCAGGAAAGAGCGCCGCCAGTTTGATAGTCGATCACGCGCGTCTCGAAGAAGTTTTTCTCTTTCTTCAAATCAAGCATTTCACTCATCCAGGGGAATGGGTTCTTGGCGCTGTCATATTTTCCGGGCAGCCCAATTTGTTTCATCCGCCTGTTAGCGATGTAGCGCAGATACTCGGAAAACATCGAAGAATTGAGGCCCAGGACGCCACGCGGCATAGTATCGACAGCATACTGGTATTCAAGTTCAAGTCCCTGCTCGAACAAGTCAACAACCTCTTTCTCGAACTCAGGTGTCCAGAGATGTGGATTTTCCGCCTTGATCTGATTGATCAAATCGACGCCGAAGTTGAGGTGCATCGATTCATCGCGCAGGATATATTGGAATTGCTCGGAGGAGCCGGTCATCTTGTTTTGCCGTCCGAATGACAGCATTTGAACGAATCCAACATAGAAGAACAAACCTTCCATGATTCCGTAATATCCAATCAGGTTGCGCAAGAAACGTTGATCCGTCTCCGGTGTTCCGGTATTGAAATTAGGATCGGCCAACTCTTGAGTGAATTGCAATTCAAAGGCATCTTTGTTGTGGATGCAGGGGACTTCGCGATACATATTGAAGATTTCGCCTTCGTCCAGGCCAAGGCTCTCAATAACGTACTGATAAGCATGCGTGTGCACGGCTTCTTCAAAAGACTGGCGCAGCAAATACTGGCGGCATTCAGGATTGGTGATGTGGCGGTAAATTGCCAACACCAGGTTGTTTGCCACAAGCGAGTCGGCTGTCGAGAAAAATCCGAGATTGCGCTTGATGATCAGACGTTCGTCGTCAGTCAAGCCATTGGGATCCTTCCAGAGCGCAATGTCGCGAGCCATGCTGATTTCTTGCGGCATCCAGTGATTGGCGCAAGAGTCCATATACTTCTTCCAGGCCCATTCATATTTGAATGGAACGAGCTGGTTGAGATCGGCACGGCAGTTGATAATGCGCTTGTCGTCAACCCGCAAGCGCTTGGCATTGAAATCGATCGCTTCGACGCCAGTGACACCTGTTGTTGTGGCTTCCGGTGCAAAGCTGATGGTTTCTACTTGCTGAGGTGCTTTCGCTTGAGGAGAAGCAGCAGCTTGAACTTGCTGCGTTGCCACCGGCGCCTGTGAAGCAGTTTGAGCTGCGCCGGACTGCTGATCTTGAGCAAGCTGCGCTGTAGCTTGTGCAGGCTTCGCGGCCAGTGCATCTGTTTTCTGCTCGTCTGGTGGGGTGAAATCGTCATCAAATGACAGCATTAGGAATCCTCAGCGAATTGGGTTTCAACAAGTAACTCGGCTTTTATTGGCAGGCCTCACATTCCGGATCTGCCAGAAGACACACGCTCACAGATGTAATGTCGGTTGCAATTTGCGGCTCGGGCTTGGATGAGTTAGACACCGCATTCAGTGCAGCGGATGCAATCGTCGATTTCTCGGCATGAGTGGCGCTGATTGTCCGCAAGTAATAGGTCGTCTTGAGACCCTTGCGCCATGCCAGTTTGTACATATTGTCCATTTTCTTGCCGCTGGGCTCAGCCATATAGAGGTTGAGACTTTGGGATTGATCGATCCATTTTTGTCTGCGCGAACCGGCTTCGATCAGCCACTGTGGTTCGATCTCAAAGGCGGTGGCATAAATGTCCTTAAGCTCTTGCGGCACTCTTTCGATGTTGCGCAGAGAACCATCGAAGTACTTGAGGTCATGAACCATTACTTCATCCCACAAACCGCGCGCCTTCAGCTCTTCTACCAGGTATTCATTGACCACGGTGAAGTCGCCGGAGAGGTTGGATTTGACATACAAGTTTTGGAATGTCGGCTCGATTGATTGGCTGACGCCGGCGATATTTGAAATGGTGGCAGTCGGAGCAATGGCCAGGCAGTTGCTGTTGCGCATGCCGTGTTTGGCAATGTGCTCGCGAACAGGCTTCCAATCGAGGCGACTGGTGCGATCCACTTCTACTGCCGAAGAGCGAGCGTCATCGACCAGATCGATACTGTCTTGAGGAAGGATGCCGCGATCCCAGAGCGAGCCTTTGTAGGTTGCATATGTGCCGCGCTCAACTGCCAATTCGCTGCTGGCAAGAATTGCGTAGTAGCTGACGGCTTCCTGACTGGCATCTGCGAATTCCATTGCTTCTTTGGAGGAATAAGGTATTTTCAACATATTGAGTGCATCCTGGAAGCCCATGATGCCGAGTCCGACCGGGCGATGCTTGAGGTTGGAATTGCGTGCTTTGCCGACGCTGTAATAGTTGATTTCAATTACGTTGTCGAGCATGCGCATGGCAGTGCGGACTGTCTTAGCCAGCTTCTTTACATTGAGCGCACCATTAATCATGTGGGCGGTGAGATTGATGGAGCCCAGATTGCAAACGGCGATTTCATTCTCGTTGGTGTTGAGTGTGATTTCGGTGCACAGGTTGGAGCTGTGGACGACGCCTATGTGTTGTTGCGGGCTGCGCAGATTGCAAACGTCTTTGAAAGTAATCCAGGGATGACCTGTTTCGTACAGCATCGAGAGCATCTTGCGCCAGATGTCGCTGGCGGCGACGCGCTTGAAGCATTTGATCTCGCCCGCATCCGCCTTTCTTTCGTAATTTTCGTACATTTTTTTGAACTTGTGCCCGAAGAGTTCGTGCAGATCCGGCGTTTCATCAGGACTGAACAAGGTCCACTGTCCGTTTTCCATGACCCGTTCCATAAACAGATCCGGAATCCAGTTAGCGGTATTCATGTCGTGCGTGCGGCGGCGATCATCGCCGGTGTTCTTTCTCAGTTCGAGAAACTCTTCAATATCGAGGTGCCAGGTCTCCAAATAAGTGCAGACAGCGCCCTTTCGTTTTCCGCCTTGATTTACTGCAACAGCAGTATCATTTACGACTTTCAAGAAAGGAACAACTCCCTGGCTCTTACCGTTGGTGCCCTGAATGTGAGCGCCCAGTGCGCGGACCAAAGTCCAGTCATTGCCCAGTCCACCGCTGAATTTCGAGAGCAGCGCATTTTCTTTGAGGGCGTCGTAAATTCCGGCAAGATCATCTTTCACTGTTGTGAGAAAACAAGATGAAAGTTGAGGGCGGTGAGTTCCAGAATTGAAAAGTGTTGGAGTGGAGGACACGAAATCAAAGCTGGAAAGAACTTCGTAGAATTGAATTGCTCTCTCTTCTCTTTCCACCTCGTTAACGGAAAGTCCCATGGCAACACGCATCCAAAATGTTTGCGGCAGCTCGAAGCGCTTTCCGTCGGTGTGGAGCAAATAGCGATCGTAGAGAGTTTGCAGACCGAGATATTGGAATTTCAAATCGCGCTCTGGTTTCATTGCCCTGCCGAGCTTGTCCAGATCGAATTGTGCCAGTCTGGGATCAAGCAATCCGGCGGCTATTCCTTTGTCGACATAGACAGGTAAATAAGCATGGTATTTCTCAGCCATGTCTTTCTGGGCAACACGCTCACCAAGAATTTCTTCTCGGATTTGCTCCAGCAAAAGTCGAGCGCTTACATATGAGTAGACAGGATCTTTTTCAATAAGTGTGCGAGCAGTGTAAATCGCCTGGCGCATCACCTCAGTTTCGCTGACTCCGTCATAAAGCGATGACAGAGTAGACTCGACAATATTGGCCGGTACGGCGGCTTCGCCCAATCCTTCACAAGCGTCCTGGATCATGGCGGCCAGTTCGGACACATCCAGCTTCTTGGCTTCGCCGTTGGCACCAATTACGGTGATTGTGTGCGCCAAGCCTTCGTCGCCCTGTTTGGCAGTTCGCTCTTTGGTGCGCTCTTCTCTGTACAAAACGTAGCTTCTCGCCACTTCATGTTCGCCTGAGCGCATCAGACCGATTTCCACTTGATCTTGAATGTGTTCGATGTGCAGTACGCCACCATCGGGCAGGCGCTTCATGAGTGTTTGCACAACTTGATTGGTTATTTTGCCGACAATGTCTTTGATACGCGAGCTTTCCGCACCGGCTTCGCCTTCAACAGCAAGAAATGCCTTGGTCATCGCGACTTGAATTTTCGACGGCTCGAATTCAACAACGCTGCCGTTGCGGCGCACGACCCGGTAAAGTGAAGCCTTGAGGCTAAGGACTTCGGTGGATTTAGCTGCTGTGGTTGTCTGACTCATGAATCGACTCCAGATTTTTTGTCGGCGTAAAAAGAAAAAATCCCCCGGCTCACGGAACCAGAAGGATGACCCAAGCAGAAGTTAAACTTCCCCTTTTCTGACTCATCCTCTTTGCCGCGAAGAGGTGTCTTGTAAAAGCACTCAGGTGGGTAGTCTGACTCTCAAAACTGCGCGCACATTCTGATTAAGTTCGCTTGTTTTGATTACAGTTGCGGGACAGCGGTGGAGTTGCACCACACTTCCCCCACCAGACTCATTGCGCAGAAAAACTAACTTGCGAAGTTTTCGAGCTTGTCCTTGCAACGAATCTCTGGCAGTTGCTGAATGCTCAGCTTGATCTATTTGAAGATCGCCCATTTTGGCATAACGACACCCTAAAATTACACTCGGACAGGGACTTTTGCAATTGATACGATCAGGGGCAAAGATCGCCTTCTGTCTGGAACGATCCAGATATACTCGATATGGAAATGATCGCCTTGCGCATGCACGATTCATCACCTCTGATAGATTAAATGAACCGCACTGCGTAACATGTTTAATAGCGAAAGTTTTAGCCTGCGGAAAGCGGGCAGACTCCCAGGCAGACAGATCGATAGAGAGGTCTATAGAAATGAATGACTTTCTCCACGACTTGCTCACTGTCGTGCGCAAAGAGCTGCTTTATATCTTTCGCGTGCCGGATGTCTTAATTTTTTCTGTCTTGATCCCTATGGTTCTCTACCCCGTTCTAATGGTCGGCGCCGGAATTTACAGCGCCTGGTCCGTCGCCAACCAAAAAAAACAGATTTACAAGATTGCTATTCCCCACCAACAGAGTGAAAGTCTCTCGCGGGTGATGGCCGTACTTAGAAAGACAGGGCGCGTCACGGCCCTGCCCATGAAAGACCCAGACTCGGCAGTCCGAAAGGAAGCGGTGGTTGCTTCTATATGTGCGTTGCCGGGAAAAGGCGAGGTGGAAGTCCACTACGATGGGGCGTCTTCATTATCGACAGAGCCCGTGCACTTCATAGCCGAAACTCTGGAGGCTGAAGAGAACAAACAAATGACCAGACAACTGGTCAAGCACGGTCTGTCCCGGGCGGAACTTGAGCCCCTGGACGTGCGCCTCAGGGACATAAGTGCCATGGGCAGCGCCAATAAGTTTGCTCAGATCGATGCTCGTTTTGCCGAGACATATGCACCACTGCTTAGATTCGGTGCTTTGCTTGCAATATTCTTTCTCCTCTCCAACGCCCGATCGTCGGCGGTATCACCGGCGGTATTTATGCTCGCGCAAGAGCGCGATTTAAAGACGCTGAAGGCGACCTTGACCTTGCCTATCAGCTGGAATACCCTTGTCCTGGGAAAAGCCATCGCCGTATCACTTATGGCACTGCTTTCAGTCTTTGTGAACTCAATAGGGGTTGCCCTGTTGGCATTTTTCATCATTTTCAGCCTGGTCATGAAATTGCCCAGCGCCCGGATGACAGTCGAGTCCATCTTTCAATCTATATCTGCGACCGCAGTCGGGCTCGTTGTCACCTGCTCCTTGCTTGACATTCTCCTGTCGTCTTGCGCTCTGCTTTTTCTGTGCAGTCTGTCGCGCACGACCAAAGAGGCGCAATCAATATTGATCATCTCCAGTCTGGCCCTGGTCGGTCTTTCCATTTTCGCTCTTGCGCCTGACCAGAGCCTCAGTTGGCAGACCGCGCTAATCCCTTTGATGAACTTGCTGCTTGTCATCAAAGCGGCAGGCTTGGGCACCCATGCGCCCCTTGCCGTCTTCATTACAATTGCCGAGTCTATGCTGCTAATATACGTCGCAGTACACATGACAGCCTATCGGCTGGGGCAAGAGTCCTTTATCTTGTCGGGCGAGACTCATTTCAGATGGCCCTGGCAAAAACGGACGAAGAGCATAAACGGTAAACGCACTTGACGATACACGCGCAGGGTGTCAAAAAATGGTTTTACGATCGCAAGCGCGGCGAATTTCCAGCTGTTGACGACGTGACCTTTGAGTGCAAAAAGGGCGAAATCTTTGGTTTGCTCGGGCCCAATGGCGCCGGCAAAACCACAACCTTGATGATCATCACCACCATTCTCAAACCCGATGGCGGAAAGGTCGAGGTAAATGGTTTTGATGTCGCTTCCAATCCTGAGGGTGTTCGCATGCAATTCGGATTTGTTTCATCCGATGCTGCACTCTATGACTTGCTGACGCCGCGCGAAACATTGGCGTTCGTCGGCAAACTTTCAAAGTGTCCGAAGGAAAAACTATCAAAGCGAATTGACGAGCTGATTAAACTGCTCGACATGACCAGCTTTGCAGATACGCGCTGCCAGGCGCTTTCCACCGGGATGAAACAGCGTGTTGCCATCGCCAGAGCGTTGGTTCACGACCCGCCGGTCATCATCATGGACGAACCTACAAGCGGCCTTGACGTGCCCACAATGCAATCGGTTTATCAGCTCGTCAGGCAGTGTCGCGAAATGGGCAAATGTGTCCTTTTTTCGACGCACATAATGAGTGAAGCTGAAAAGCTATGCGACCGCATCGGCATCATCAATAAAGGCAAGCTGCTAGCAATGGGCACAGTCGCGGAGCTTAAAGAACAATATTCAAAACCGGATCTCGAAGAAATTTTCCTTGCCGTGGTTGGAGGCAATGAAAACAATGGGTCATGAGATTGCGACCCTGATGCGAAAGGAAATCGTCGAGTGCATTCGCGAATTTAAATCGCTCGGACTTTTCATTGCCTTTTGCGCGCTATTTTTTCCGATGTTTTCTCTTTTGGGAAACACCGAAATTTCCGCCGCGCTGATTGAAGACTCGCTCACCAACCAGAAGGGAAAGGTAGCAGTCAGTGGAGATGTCGCATTCGTCAAGCAAGTTTTGAAAGACAAAAAAGAACTCGACATAAAACCGCTTCGAGATCTCGATCCAATCAAATCCATTCAAGACGATGTCTACGATATTGTCGTGGTTATTCCGGAGGAAGCACCCCCGAAAGACTCGAATGAGAGCAACGAAACATGCAAAACCGCCACCAGCGGACAGGCGCGCGCAATGCGCCACTTTGAGCCTGAAGGTAAAACGATCGACGTATTTTATGACTCACACTCGGAAGGAACCATCACCTGGGCGGTTGAAGTAGCAGCGGCGATGAACTCCAGCCAGATGCAGATGCTCAGATCAAAGCTGCGTCAGGTTGGCGTGAAGAATTACCCTGATGCCGTACCCAAGGTCAGCTATAAAAGCATCGAAAATGTAGAACGCAAAGGGGCAGCTCCCTTGAGTGAAACACTGCCGACAGTGATACTCTTCTTTATCACAACTGTTTCTATCGGTGGCGCCATAGGCGGTATCACGATGGAGCGAGAAAATAAGCGCCTGGCAATGCTGCTGCTGCTGCCAATCAAGCGCGTAAGTATTCTTTACAGTTTATTGTTTGTAGTTTCTGGAATTTCGTTGTTGCCTGTCCTGGCAGGACTATTTTCACTATCGTGGGCATTTTCTCTCGATGAAATTGCCGACCGGCTGATCTTGCACCATTTGATCGTTTCCATTCCACCGGAAACAGTCCTCTGGCTCATGTTGCTCACCATACCGATCGCGATTTCAGTAACAGCATGCTCTTTGCTTTTCTCCTGCTATTACCGAGTCGCTCAACAAGCGCGCGGATATTCTTTGATATTTATGGTAGTGCTCAATGGATTGATTCGATACATCCTTAACTTCAAAGCGCTGGAAAGCGTAATGCCGTTTATTCCGGTTGCAAATTCAGTCTATGTCATGCAGCGAGCGCTGGATGGAAAGGCAGATGCGGTTGAAATCACGATCGCCACATTCATTTCACTGGCAACTTCAGTTTGGATGATTCACCATGGTGCAAGTAAGCTCAACGATGAAAAACTCTTGCTCGGCATCGAGCGCCGACCGA
>JADZFV010000423.1 GCA_020854255.1 Candidatus Melainabacteria bacterium
TATCTGCAAGACAATCGTCGAGGCCCATGGCGGGCGTATCGGTATCGATGAAAACGAAGGCGGCGGCAGCGTCTTCTGGTTTATTGTTCCTAAAAAACCGCACACAGATACTGATCTATTCGTGTAGGGGCGACGCATGGCTTTGCCCCTACAAAAACCAGGCGGCGCATAGCATCGCCACAGTTTCAAAAGCCTTCCGGGGTGCCTGTGGTTTCGAGATTGTGGACGCGTCTTAAATCCTGGGCGGCCCGGTCCGGTTTGTTCATATTTTTGTAGATGTCTGCGCGTGAAGCATAATACTCGGCCACATTTGGATTTTTCGAGATGAGCAAATTGATGTCTCCGAGAGCTTCCGCCCATCTGTGCATTCGTTTGTACAAACTCTGACGCAGAAAGATTGAATTGAGGTCGCCTGGAAAAATTGCGGTGAACTTAATGAGCTCGTTCAATGCGTCAGCATGATCGCCGTGCTTCTCCTGGAGCATAATCATTTTCAGCCAGGTCGACTTTGTATCAGAAAGTTCCGATGCATCCTGTCCCATCATCATTTTTGTCCACGCGGATCGTCTTGTCGAGCCGAAGCTGGTCACATATTTTGATTTGAAATTGGGCTCAGTCACACCAGCTGTCTTAAGCGCCAGTTTGTAATCTTTAATTGCCGCTTCGTAATTATTCAATGCCGCGTAGCACTCCGCCCTGCGAGAGAATTGTGAATAACCGGCGACGCCAAGCTTTTCGAGAGCATTGAAGTCCTCTATTGCTTCTTTGTTATGACCGGTTTTCTTATTCAGCTTTGCCCGCGCCGACAGAACGAAGTGATCACCGCTATAACGATTTAAGACTTCACCGAAGTCCTTGATGGCGCCGTTGTTGTTGAAAACTTCGCGCCGGAAGAACCCGCGTTGATAATAAGGCAAGGCCGTATTCGGGAATGTTTTCACAAAGACGCTGAAGGTTTTTTCCGCCTGATCGTATTCCAATTTTCTTAGATGAATTATGCCGGCGACTACCATAACTGTGGCATCTTTCGGCGCCAGTTTCATTGCTCTTTCAAGTTCTTCGGCCACTGAAATTGTTTCGACCCGCAGACCTGAAAGTGCCATAGCTGCATGTGCGCGCCCATTTTTGTCGTCGAGCGCGATAGCCGTTTGCGCCATTTGTTCTGCTTTCACAACAAAACCGGCCAGAAACTCAAGAATCGAGCATGTTGCCACAACCTGGGCATTTTTCGGCGCCAGTCGCGCCGCTTGCCGCCCGGCTTCCAATCCTGAGCGCCCCTTGGCGGCGACAATGTACATCTCTGCCATCTTCTGAAGAAAGACTACTTTATCTTGCGGATGCTCCTTTATCGCTTTTGAGCACAGTCTTTGAGCATCGCTGAATTGTGTGTTCATGAACAGCTTGTCGATTGCCGCTTCATAAGCCTGAGTTGTCATGGTTGCCGCGGGCGCGGATGCAAAAAATGACGACGAGATGAGAGACGCCGTCAAAAATGCTATTGCCAGAGATTTGACGATATTCACGGATGCCACCCGCCGCTTGATTGAATGATTAGATTCTACCCTGCGGCAGGCGTACACCCGCGTCCCTTTCGCGCATTAACCTGTTCTTTCAAACCTTGCTTCCAATTCGCTTGTTTGCCCCTGCGGACCGAAGTCGAGATTTATGGATATTTGTCTGTCGGGCCATTTATCCTCTCGAAGTGCCTGTGAATATCTTGATTTTGCTGTCTTGTCCGTGCTTGCCAGCTTTTTTACTGATACCGGATGTGATGCCGCGATTAATGCATAGCTTTCGATCGCCTTCAGTTTTTGTGCTTCCGTGAGCGGGGGGAGTGTAAGGAGAGCTCGACTGCTGATGGTTCTTCTATCGCAAATGAAAGCGAAATCGATGGACCATGAGATAACATCGCAAGCGCCTCATGTTTATGAAAGCCAGACGCGGACTCCATGTCCGGCGCCTGAATTGCTGCTGGGGGAGGACGGGGCGGACTGAGGAATTCGGTTGTTGAATTTCAGGGGGTGGAGATAGGTCTAAAGACTGAACTTATTCAGCCGTTTTCAGAGATTGTGAGGGGATCTTTGAATTGGCTGAGCCCAAGGCGAACTTTCCTTTCTCCTGACTCAACAATCGCACTCCGACGTGGGGAACAATTTCACTTTAGGAAACGAAAGTAGCAATCGCGTAACAACCGCCCTAATTTCTATGGAATGCAAATTCTTGGCATGTCCGGGAGCAAACCCCCGCTCGGGCAGGAAGTCAGGTGCCAGAAAGAACTGCCGCCTGCGGCGGCACAGTAATGTAAGCTTGTAATGTCTTAATATGCAGGTCATAGCCCGGCCGGGCCAATGAGGGTAGCCAATGTCAAAGATCTTGATTGTTGAGGACGATAAGGACCTGTGCAATCTCGTATCTGAATATTTTGCCGTTGCTGGTTATACGGTCGACAAGGCTTTCACCGGCGCCGACGGGCGCAATTTTCTGAAGACATATCAATATGATGTGATCATTCTTGACTGGTCTTTGCCCGAGATTACAGGCATTGCCCTTTGCAAGGAGTTTCGCGCGCAAGGTGGCAGCGCGCCGATCATTTTTCTTACCGGCAAAACCGATATTGCTGATAAAGAGGTGGGGTTGGACGCCGGCAGTGACGATTACATTACCAAGCCGTTTTCAATTCAAGAACTGGCCGCGCGTATCAGGGCTTTGCTCAGGCGGTCGCCTGTTTATCACCACAATGTTTTGAAAGTTAAGGACATTGAGCTTGACCCCAACGAGCATCGCGTCACAAAGAATGGCAAAGAGGTGAAGCTGTTTCCTCGCGAATTTGCCCTGCTTGAGTTTTTTATGCGCCACCCCAATCAAGTTTTCAGCGCCGATACTTTGATCGACAGAGTCTGGCAATCGGATACCGAGGCTACGGCAAAAACAGTGAGAGTTTCATTGATGCGCTTGCGCCAGGGTTTGGAAGAAGAAGACAAGGACAATTCGTTGATAAAAAACGTCTATGGCGTTGGCTATAAGTTGGAGTCCTAGGCAAGCTCTGCGGCCGTGGTCCGGATGCAGATTATGAAACCGGCAGAAAGATTGAATTCGAAATCGACAGCAGCATTTTTTGCGATTTTTTCGGCTGCGCTTGCTCCACTATTCATTGCCGCTTGCCTGCTTGCCATGCCGGCGCCGGCTGCCGGTCCTCAGCAGGCGCAGGCGAAAGCTGCTTCGACATCCAAAGCTATTTCGCCTCCTGTCAAAACAAATTCGCCCGCGGTCAGATCCACTTCTCCAGCGGTCAAACCTTCTGTCGCGGCAGCTGGTCTTGCAGAAGTTGCGACCTCATCCAGGGTGCTTAAAGTCTGGCAGGTCACTCAAACTACCAATTGGGGAAAGTCGGTGGTTAAGGCCTGTGCCGAAGGCATTCGCATTGAAGCAAATACAGGCTCGATTCTGGTTGCCAAGGCGCCTGATTGGGAGGTTGTGATTTTTCGCCCGGGACAGAAAATGGCAAGTAAGAATTCCTTTGCCAAATTTATCACCAAATATCCGCACAATACACGCTGCGAACTTTTTTGCGGCATAAGGCGCAATGTCAGGATTGCCGGTGCTCAGGCTGTTCAATACGTCATGCCCATCAATCGCAGACTTGATTCCAGTGGCGGATTCGGGAGCACATTTCGATCGAAATTGGAAACACAATATGTGTCCAACATGATTTTGTCAGTCGCGTCTGATTCTATTGTGCTGCCGCCGAAAGCAAAAGAAATTTGGCGAACTTATTTTGAATTCTCTTTCATCGAAAAGGTTCCCTTGGAGTATTACTTTGAATTGGGCGATGGCAGCAAGCGTTATCAATTCCAGACGGTGGCGCAGAATTATGCCAGGGTTCCGGCATCTGAATTCGAACATCCACAAGGTCTGGAATATTCCGGCGAATTCATGCAAATGATATTTGGAAAAAAAGTGGAAGATGTGGCCGATATATTGACGAGCCCGTGAGCAGTCGCTCTGTGATCTCCAGCCTGACCTGTAAGCGTGTCGCCGTTGGTAGACTTCCATTCCATGTTTTGAGTGAGCTGCTCTGCTTTGACAGTGCCGCCTTTTTTGAAGACACGGTAGTTGCCGTCGCCGGCGCCATCATGTTGGTGCTGCACCCGGTAGTCGGCGTGCAAAGCGCCGGGCACCGCGGCAAAACCGTAGACGATTGATGTGGCCAGGCCTTTACCGCCGACTCTAGCCCAGTTGATACTTTCGCCTGCGATTCTTGCCGCTGTGATTTCAGAAATCATGCCGCGAGATGCACCTGCAATCGCGCTGGTTCCCACCTTCTGCCAGATAGGCGTCCCCAATAGTTTGGGCGCGGGCGCACCGATGGCCCAGCCGCCCAGATAGGCTGTTGCTCACGGCCGCGAGCAATTCGGCAGCTTTCGCTGCTGTGTTTCTATTCTGTATGTCGAAGTTAAGTATCGGCGTAATTGCCGGGACTGCGCGCCACCAGGCTGCAAGTTTCCTTGCCACTGCCCTGTCTGGTTCTTCAGCCGATGCGCGGGTGTATACGGGAAATACGAAATCCAAACAGCAAATTGCGGGGATATGTTTGTGGACGGTCCCGGATGAGCATAGAAGCCACCTAAATAGAGAGACCGGCAACTTTTCTGCCTGGTGGAATATAGACGCGCATCTCGTCGTATGCGCCGCGGTGAAATTTGCTTTCTATCGATTCGAAATTTATTCGACCGGCGCGAGTGTGCATCAACTTGCCTTTCAAGACCATACCGACATGATTTTTGTCGCCGTCTGTTCCGCCGCCTGCGCCGACTATATAGCTACCGTCAGGGTAGGATTTTCCAGGCACAAAACCCTCTTGCTTGTAGCCTTTGCGCAGCATCAAGTTGCCGAATTCGATGGCTCTTACTGTCACTTCGTTCGGTCTTATCAGCCCAGCTTTGACAGCAAGGTTGCTTTGAAAGATAGCGCAGCGTAAGTTCTCGGGAACTTGCATACCCGCGTATGGACCGGAGCGGACGTCAAAGATTTTTTGATCCTGCCGGTTGTATGCCTTCATCGCTTCGGACTCGAGTGTCTGAAGTCTTGCATCCAAGCCGGTGCTATTGATATTGAAGATACCGACCATCTCTAGATGATCAGCTGGTGTCTTTGGGTCGCCGGCATCTTTCACGCGCGGCTGAGCGGGCGTGAAATTAACGTCGGCCATGAGAATGCGATCGGTCGAATCTGATACCACTCTGGTGGCATCTGGCTGCGAACGATCACCTTCAACCCACTGAGGTGGGAAGGCGTTCGTATTCATGGTAAATTGCCTGGCAGTAAAAACTGCGCTTCGAAGGTATATGGGGAAGAAGGCTTGATATTATCAGAGGTTTTTTGTGATGTCAAGAGGCTGGCGCGCCTTGAAAAGTGGTGCCGATTTTTCTCTAATTTTTCGGACTGATGAAGAAGTCCTCCAGATCCTTTTCGCTCAGGTTTCCGTCACTGGATAGATACAGTGAGGCTTTGTCTTTTGCTTTTCTGTAATTGGAGGGAAGTTCGAGCAGTCTTTCATCCATTGTCTTTCTTGCGACTCGCTTCGGCAATGCCACTACTATCCAGCCTTTTCGTCCTCCGTTCAAGGCTTCTTCCGGACGCCAGACTTTGGAGGCATTTTGAAATGATCCAATCGGAAGAGAAAAATCTTTCTCCGGCAGTCCCAGGATTGTGCACCACATACGGTTCACTGCTGGTGGCAGCCCGGTGTTTTTCAGGCAAGTGACTTCGGCAACTTTCATTTCCTGTCCTTTAGGACCACTCAAAAACGCAGTCACCATCTCGACTTTCGTGCCGTCCAGCAGAACCCTGGTTTTTCGCTCCAGCCTCGTATACTTCAAAGTGTGATAATCCTCGCGCAGATCTCTCAAATAGTCTGCCGCAGGCTGCGCAAAATATGTGTGATTTTCCGGATTGGCCATATAGATGATTGAGGGTTTTTCCGGAAACCAGCAAACAAATCCCAACCTGCCTTTAATCTTCAATCCTTTGTTGCTGAGCAGGATCTCGGCCGCATTAAGTAAGTCTCCGTCTAAAGTCAGGCAGAGAACCTTTTGGCTGCCTGCGATCGCCGCGTGGTTTGAAAGCACCAGCGCTGCAATTACTCCTAAAATGGTCATCACTTGTTTCATGAATAACCTTCTTCTCCTCCTCTTTCTTTTGTAGCCATTCCCTTTATGGACCCGTTTGCCACATATGACCAGGCAGCCACAAAATTGCAAGACTTGCAATATATATTCAAAATTGACCACCAACTTGAACTCGCTCTTCGGCCTGAGTTTTTGCGCATCAATACGACCACTGTCTAAAAAACATTTGCCTATTTGACCACCCTATAGTTAAGACAACCTTGTAATTCGACCAGATCAAGTTTTTTGCCGACGCCCGGCGACGCATGATCGTGCGCGCTGGTCTGATTTTTACTTGCGCTTCGTGCCGCTTTCAGGTGCGCGATTTGACGCGAGGAAGGATGCTAATGCCTCAAACCGCCCCTAATCCTGTTCAGCAAGCCATAAATGAGCCTGTCGACAAGCCGCGCCCCACTGCCACGGCAGGCAGCGATACTGCCAACGAAGCGACTTGCTCGCCGGAAAAGAAATCAGAAAGCGGCTCATCACACGAAACTCAATTCAGTGCAATTGCACTAATGGGTGAAAGCGCGAAATTCGCCGGCAAACTCTCTGATGGTTTTCTTCGTGGACTCGGCATTGCTTCCAATGATGAAATGCTGCCTAAAACAGACACTGCCTCCATGACGCCGGTCGAGAAGGCGGCAAAAGGATTTGATAGTGCCGCCGTAAACGAAAAGCTGTTCATGGAAATGAAAGGTCCATATCAGCAAAAGACTTTTAGCCAAGGCGAATTTAAGAACTTCAAAAATGCTTCAGTCCAATTGAACGACAAGGGCCAGGTCACTGACTTTGAGACTGCGCCTCCTGCCAGCAAGGACACAGGCTTTAAGTACAGCAATATAAAATATGACGATAAAGGCGCGATAAAGAGTTTTGATACGCCCTGGGGCACTACCCATACTCGCGTCGGCGATGTGAATAAAGACGGTTATGGAAAATGGCAGGCTACAAACAAGCAGGGGCAACCGGTCATATACTCCGGGGCTGAATCGTCGACGTGGTTCGGCAAGACCGTTGTCGATGAGAAAGGCGTGCACAATATTGTCGCCAGCGGGCCGAAGCAGTGGAATATGTATTCGCGCTCGCCGGACGGCACATACACCGAGACTGATCCGCGCGTCGAAAACGGCAAGCTGAAAGGATTTCAAACAACCACAATTCTGGACGACAACACAAAAATCTCCAGCAAGTCGCACTTCGAAAAAGGCGAGATTGTTCGTGATCTTTCTGTAGATATAACTGACAACAGGGGCGGAAAAGGCAGTGTCGAGCTTGATGACTCGAAGAAGGACGGTAAGTTTGTTTCAGCGGCCGAGCGCAAGAAAATGGAAGCGTTCGGTTCGATGTTGGACTTCGACAAAAATCCGATGTTTAATCATGTCAACTCATTTTCGCTCAATCGCCAGGGCAACAATCTCAATTTTGCAGCCGACCTGGACAGACCATTGGACACGCCGCCTCCAAACGTTCGCGTTACAGGACTGGGCCCATTCGGTGGCGCATCGGCCGTGCCCATCAGTTCGCGCATCAATGATCCTTCAGGAACAATCGTCACTCATCCGGAAAATCCCGGACAAGTGGATATCGTGAACATGCGAGGATTCACAGGCGAGAGCCAGGCCTACGGACCACGCGGGCGGGCGCGCGGCGTTCATTCAAGCTCGACTGACTCGATGACGATGTACAGCGACCAGAATGGAAATGGGCATCTGATTGCGCGCTCCGAAAAAGCCAATGTAAATCTGACTGCCAGAAATATGCGCGGCGGAATGTTCGGTGATGTGCTTGCCGATCCGGCCAAGAAGCAAGACTTCACCGACGGGCTGGCAAAAATTCGCGATAATCTTGACAGCCTCGAATTCAAGAAAGACGCAAAAGGCAATCTGCAGGGCTCATTCGATCCTAGAGCCAGTGAGATTGCGCTCAACAAAAAGCTTGCAGATTCTGCATCGCAATTGGTGGGGGCTGAAGCAACCAACCTCTATTTCAATGATGGAAAGCTCAAGTTCGACATTCAAAACACCGCCCAGGGAAAGGACTTCAATTTCAAGAAAGGAGACCTGCAGGTGGGAATCAAGACGGCACTCACACCTGAAGTCAAACTCTCAATATCGAAATTGGTGACTTGCAAAGACGCTCACGGCAAGCCGCATGTCGAAGTTGAGTTCTATGGACGAGAAGGCAGGACTAAACTGTTCTAGCCTCAATACCGTGCACTTAACGGAATGTGGAAACGGCACTTTTGGCAATAGCTCGTTGCTGTCGGTATCCCGGTAGCTCACTTAGTCCGTTGTAGGGGCGCATTGCA
>JADZFV010000424.1 GCA_020854255.1 Candidatus Melainabacteria bacterium
ACTTGCTTTTAGTCTTTTTTTTCGTTAGAGGTGTTTGTCTTTGGTTTTTGTTGTTGCTGTTGTTGTACCGAGTATAAGCCCCCTCTTGGCAAGCCCGGGAAATTCTTAGCATTGCTTTACAATTGCCTATGCGTAGGACTGTCCAGCGATTCGCGCATGAAGCCTTTCGCAAGTACGCCCTGAGTTTCATAACGCCATTTTCCCTAAGTTCCAGGAAAGAACTGCTCAAATCGCGGATCAAGTTTGAATGGACCTGTGTCCGAAATTTTGACTTTCGCAAATTGCGGGTGCAAGGTGTTTATGACTATGTTCGCCTCGATTTTGGGTAGTGGAAGCACCGCTGATGTGACTCTTAATATCAATGATTCCTTTCTTGCTAACCAACGAGTCCCAATTACTTTGCTCTGTGATTCGGAAGGAATTCCCAACGAAGTTTTATCCTCGGCGGACACGATTGCAGGCAGTTGAATCTGCAGCCAAACCAGGTCTGATGGAAACTGGCTTATATCCACATGCACCAAAAATTCAAGCACGGCTAACGATAATGATTCGGCTGCGTATAATGCAGGAGTGCCAGCCTCATTCCAGCGTGCACCATAAAGCCGGGCTCCCTCGCCGTCTAACGTTGCATACTTCCTTTTTGATAGTCTGTAGACAAAGGTCACGAAGGAAGTCCGTAGGCAATTCGTCCCAGTTCGCGCTCAACTTCCGCTGCCCCGGAAGATAAATAGGCAATCTCAATTGGAACTTTCCCTCCGAGTGCTCTGCAGGGGCTTCGGAGCCAGGAAATAGCTTTATCAACATCTGCAAAAGTGTCTACGGCTCTATCAAACAACTCCGCCAACCTGAGCAATGAGTCTGTTTCGGACTGATTCAAAACACCCTCAAGCCGTCTGCGTGCCCATGTTCGGGTTGGAATTATCTTCTGCAAGTCTTCACGCACGAGTACGCGTTCTTTTAGTAGCGTTTCCACGACTGAAACCGGCATTCCGTTTTCAATAAGTGTCTGACGCTTTTGAAAGGAGTCGTAGTTCAAGAGTTTCAAAATTGGCACCTTTGCCATACTTTCCTCCTTTTGCCATATGCCTTCAATTATAGTGCCAGTTGGCGCAGCGCGCAAACAAACTCAAGTGGTCGTATAGTAGTAGATCAGATTACGGACCTGAAAATGAACTCGGCTAAGGAAAAACTTGCAGGCATGCGGTGGCTTTTAATAAAGCCCACCAAGTTTTTCGAGGATGTGGTTCGAAATGGCAAGTACACAGATGGTCTCATTTTTCTGGCGGCGCTGGCCGTCCTGATAGGCGTAGGCGCAGTTGTCGGTGACCCGACGCTCACTGCCGACCTGATGGCGGCTGACGCAGCCAAAGTATCTTTGGTTTTGTTCATTTGCTTGGTTGTAATCACAAGCATTTGGGGACTTTTCGCGGCGCTGATTGGCTTGCGTATGCGCCCCCGTATAGCGGCCGTGCTCACGTTCAAGGAAGCCGCCCCGCGCTGCCTGCGCATCGTTATGTTCTCTCTGGCTCCATTGGCGCTTCTATTTTTTCACGGCAACCTGTTGCTAGGTTTATCCCTGGTAGGTGTGCTGATCTTTTCGGTGATTGGTGTGGCCAAAGCGCTCTCGATCAAAATCCTGCCGGCATTGATTCTGCAGCTCATCGTCTGCGGAGGTATTTTTGGCGGCGCTGCAATGGGGATCGAATCGTTCATCAAGGACCCCGCCAGACAGTCGACTCGGACGCATCCTTCGCACAAACTTGTCGGCCAGCCGGCGCCCGATATTTTGATTCAGCCCACAGGAGGAACCCCATTGCACTTGTCCGAGCTGAAAGGCAAGAACGTCGTTATCATCGACTTCTGGGCGACATGGTGCCCGCCTTGCCGCTTTGGATTGCCGATTGTCAGTGAAGTGGCTGCGAAGTACAAAGACCGGGGCGTCGTCTTTTACGCGATCGGCGACGGCAGTATCGAGCAGGAAAAGGTCTATTTAGAACAGAGAAAGATTGATGCCATCCCTGCAAGCTCGAATGCCGAAGGTTTTGCGGCCTTTATGGTCAACGCCATCCCGGAAACGGTTGTCATCGACAAGGCCGGAGTCGTCAGAGCTGTGCATGTGGGACTTTCGCCTAATGAAAAAGAAGAGCTGTCAAGCGAAATCGAGTCCGCGCTCCAGGCAAAGTGAGATAATACCGAAGAACCTCATGAGATAAGCAGACGTGATCACTTTTTACGAACGCATGAGCGATTTGTTTGCCGCAGGTACCCCTTTTGTGTGCGCGACTATCGTTGACACGCAGGGCAGCGTGCCCGCGGATGCTGGATCGAAAATATTGGTGACTGCCGACGGCGCGTATTTCGGCACGGTCGGCGGCGGCAAGATTGAAAGTCGCGTTATTCAAGAAGCAAAGGCGATGCTAACGGGCGCGGGCGTGGCTTCCGCCTCCGGAAAAGAAGACGCCATTGCGAAATTCTTTCAGTGGAGTTTGAGCAGAGACATCGGCATGACTTGCGGCGGCTCCATGCGGGTCTATCTTGAAGCTTTCAATCATCGCTCGTGGAACCTCACCATATTTGGTGCCGGACACGTAGCTAACGCTCTAATCAATATATTGAATAAGCTCGATTGCAGAATAACTTGCATCGACCCGCGCGTGGAATGGTTGGATAAGCTGCCGGACTCGGCGAAAGTTCGGCGCGTGCTATTGACCGAGATGAAAGATTTTGTTCCCGAAATTTCCAGCGACTCTTTTGTTCTTTTAATGACAATGGGTCACAGCAGCGACAAACCCATATTGCTGGAGATCTTGAGCCGCTGGAAAGACACTAAATATCCATATCTCGGTGTCATCGGCAGCGATGCAAAAGCAGCGCGCATCAGGAAAGACATTATCGAGGCTGGGCTGCCTGAACAATTGTGCAAAGTTTTCTTCTGCCCGATTGGACTGCCGCTGGGCTCCAGTCATCCGCAGGAAATTGCCATCAGTGCCGCCGCGCAACTGCTGCAGGTACGCGATGCGTTGGTGGCTGCCGGTGCAACTGCATGCCTGGCCACCAATCGAAAAGAGTAAAAATTGGTATGTTTGAGGCTGTGTGTCAATCGAATGCTTTGCGAAAAATTCCGCCTGTCATTCACCGGCTTGGAATTACAGGAGTTGCATCAAAAAGCAACTGCGTAAGGCAAATTGTGTGCGGCATGTTTTTCCTGTTGTTCGCCGACTTTCAGTTTTGATTCCAGGCCTCATTTCGTTTCTGCCCCGGAGCGGAGCTTGATTTTTGCGCTCCTCGTCGCCACCGAACCGTTTATCCAATCCCCGAGCTCGCCCCCCGATTTCCAGATCAGATGAGGGTAGTCATCATTGAGCCGGTAGACCGTGTACATGTGATAGTCGGCGTCATTGAGTTTTTCATGCAAAAATGCGATCTCGAGATTGCCGTCTTTGTCTGCATCAAGTGCGATCGGTTTTGCCTGTAGCAGCGCCGTTAGAGGATCGACGATGCGAACATATTCATACGGCGGAGTTATCTCAGTCAAAACCAATTTGCCGTTTTTGACAAATTGCATAGCCGCAATCCACTTGTCGAAAATCAGCCCGGTGCGCAAAACATATTTGCCGACCTTGCATTCCTGCCACTTCAGAGAATTCAAAAACGGTTTTTCATAATTGCCAATATCCCGCACCGTCCAGGACTTGCTGGTGCTGCCGTTGTTTGCTGAGTCCTGCGCAGGCGAATTCCACTGCATGTCTTCAACCTTCTTTCGCTCTTTCGCCATGTTCATTACATGTTCGGTAAAACCTTTGTTTGTTTGAGCGCGCACGCCCGCGCTCATGTTCGACGCAAAAACCATACCGAGCGCAACGGCAATGGATGTGAAACGGCGGCGTGTAGGAATTTGAAAAGCCATATTTCTACATTACCCGGCGCTCTGGCTGGAAAACACGGTAAAAACCCTGGCGGGCTAAAAGGCCAAGGTAAAATGGTCGGACTTGAGAAGGAGGAGCGGCATGGCAACTGGAGTAAGGACAAAGGTCCAGGGAATCAGGATTTCGCAGCATGGAGATGCGCAGGTTTTGAAGCTGGAAGACTATGAATTGCCTGCGCCTGGTCCCGGCGAAGCTCTGGTCAGGTTGCACGCTGCAGGTCTCAATTTCCTTGATATCTATCAGCGCCGTGGCAGCATGGGCTACACGCTTCCGTTGCCCTATACGCCCGGGCATGAAGGGGCTGGCGTTGTCGAGCAAGTGGGTGAAGGCGTCACTGAGGTCAAATCCGGCGATCGCGTCGCTTACACCAGCTCTCTGGGATCATATTCACAAGCGGCGATTGTTCCGGTTGAAAGATTGGTCGTGCTTCCCTCTGAGTTGAGTTTTGAGCAAGGTGCCGCGTTTCCTCTGCAGGGCATGACTGCGCACTATCTTTTGCACGAATATCGCAAAATAAAAAAAGGCGACACTGTCTTGGTTCACGCCGCGGCCGGCGGCATGGGACTTTTGTTGGTCCAGTGGGCGAAACATTTGGGCGCGGAAGTTTTCGGCACAGTGTCCAACGAGAAGAAGGCAAAACGAGCGCGAGAAGCTGGTGCCGATCACGTCATTCTTTACACTCAGAAAGACTTTGTTGAGGAGTTAAGACGAATCACCAAGGACAGGGGCGTCGATTTCATCATCGACGGGGTCGGCAAAGACACCTTCGCAAAAAATCTGCAAGCGGTTGCGACGCGCGGGCATGTGGTCATCTTCGGTGCCTCCAGCGGCGTTGCTGATCCTGTCGTGCCCAATTCGCTAATGGCAAAAGCTGTCACCATAGCCGGCGGCAGCCTTTTCAATTTCCTGCGCGATCGTGAAGAACTTCTCTTGAGAGCAAATGATGTGCTCGCAGGCATCAAGGAAGGTTGGTTAAAACTGACCTTCGATCACGTGTTGCCGTTGCGTGAAGCAGCTAAAGCGCATGCGCTCTTGGAAGACAGAAAAACCATCGGCAAGGTAGTCCTGAGGTGCAATAGCTAATGCACCGAAGTAATCGCACCGAACATAAACAAACACAGCGAAAGCAAACACTTTTGTTGGCGAACAAACCTACTGTGTTTTGCGCCCTGTCTCAGCTAACTTGTAATTGACTTCGCGGACAAAACCCTGCCCTGGCGCTGTGTCCATCATGTTCAGCACAGCAGCCATTTTGGACATGTCCGAAAGGATGCGCCGTTCTTTTACGCCGGACACGTTTTGATTGATGGCGACAACCAGGTCGCATGACTGCATCAAGGTATCAACTGAAAATTGATTGACTGCAGCATAACCTTTGAGAACGACTGATGCTTTGCGGCGTCCGATGCCGTCCTTTGGTTTCAGGTCGCTGCGTTTCAACAAACGCGATCCGGCTACCAATTCGAAACCGGGCTTAAGTCCGACCACTCTGGTGTCGTTCCCTACAAATGGCCCGCCTTCCAATTTGACGCGCACGCTCTTGCCCATGCCGTCAATGTTCATCACTCGGACCACACCGTCCGAGTTTTTGATGATGGCGTCACCATTGGCGGTGATTGCGATTTTTCCCAATTCTGTTTTGACAAACGCGGTTTGCGACGGACGTCTTACCGACACTAGTACTGCGCCTACCGAAAGCTCAACCGAAATCGGCGAGGGTCGCGAATAGTGCGTGTCTTGCTCCGCGCGAACCAGAACCCACTCACCTTTGTCTTTGTTGTTTTCTTCCTTCGGAAATTCATTGATCTTCATCGGTATCAGACCAGACACACCGGAAGGCAATTGCAATAATGGAATGTTATAAGCCGCGCCCAACTGCGGCATCGGATTTGTCACGTCGGTAGGAACGAAGACAGGCGGACCAGGTCTGACAGGCGGCGGCAATGTGGGAATCGTCAGGCGCGGCGGATCTATTTTTGGTGGAACGTAAACGGGCGGCTGCATTCTGGTACCGCCGCCATCGCCCCCACGAGGTTTGTCTGGCGGAACATCGATAAGAACATACCGCTGTGCTGATACCGGAGCAGTCGAAGACGCCGCCAGTGCTACAGCTAGGACGAGCAAAATGATTCGCTTATTCAGACTATTCTTGATATTTGCCATGACTGACAATTCTAAAAGACTGGGGACGCCAAGTAAGTAGAGATATTTAACCTCTGTGCGGCGAATTTTTGGGGCAGGAAAGAACGCTTACAAAATACGGACGTGGTTGTAATGAGCACTTGCTCTTGACTGAAACTGTAAAACCGGCAAAACAACGATGCTGATGGAGTTTGTGAGTTCTTCGCCAGTTCAGTGTGAGGGTCAGCGCAAACTTCAGGGAATGGTTATGATGGGTTTTCAATGATTCAAGGAGAAAAGGACAATGACGCTTAACGATCCGCGAAATCTCTATTCCCACGCGACCAATGCGTCAACAGGACCGCTTATGCACATCAGGTTCGCAGGTTCAAGTCGCGATATTGCTCTCGACATACTCGAAGTCGAGGGTGGCTGCGCCGACGATGAAATCAAACGTGCGGTCGCTGCCTTTCTTGATGTTGATGTCAAGAATTTGGCGCCCATGGTTATCGAACGCCATGAAAATGGCAACATGACTATGCGTCCGCCGGCAGTCTTCGGCTAAATAGTTTGGCTGCCGCTGTTCAGTGTAGGGGAGGCGTATGCGACTCCCCTATATGACTTGAGAGGCAAGCGATGTCTGATTCGATTGATTTGATAAACAAATTTGCCGCGAAGGAAAAAGAGCTTGTCGGCTCGAAGATTCTCGCGCCCGTGCTCAAGGGCGCAACAGTGCGCGTGAGAGTAGGTGGTGTGATTTGCGAGCTGAAAACCAACGATCGACAGTTCGAAGGATTTGCGGTTCTTGAGGTCAAGAATTTGCGCAGTGCAAAGATCGTGGGCGAACCGACACTCAAGCAAACCGCTGAATATCTCGGACTGTTTCCATGCCTGAGGCTGGTTTTGATCAATCAATTTGACGGCATCTGGTGGGGCTTGATGGCATCGACCGGCGAAAAGCGAATTCAATTGACAGGGCCTGTGCCGATTCGTTTAACAACCCGGGCAAGCGCATTTTCGACTGTTTTGGTTCGTTGCGACGGTGCCAATTTTTGGTATGAAACAGCTTGCCGAAAGCGCAATCCTGCTATTGCACGTTATCTGCGTGAATCGCTGGAAAAGCGTGTGCAACCGGAGCAGATACGCTTTTCGGGTATGGTGCCGGCGGAGAGCCTGGCTTATCACATGGCTTATCTGAGAAGCAATCCGGACTACATCGCAGGCAAGCCAGGCACGCTGGATGAACGCATTCGACAGGCTCTTCAACATTCCGGTGCTCAACTGGATGCATTCTGGCAGCAGAATAGCGATTCGCTGATGGTGCGCTTTATAGTGGACGGGCGAACTCATGTTTGCCACGTCAGCAGCAATCTAGCATTGCGGAGTGCCGGCATCTGTTTGCAAGGTCAAGATGGGAAGTTCGATCTTGCCAGTCTTGTCGGCGTGATCCGCGAAAGCAATAAAATGGACGACGAGTGGTAAGTGGAGAGCACTAATGCGCGAGCGAGTCATACATGAGCAAGCAGCAAGGGGAGACGCGATCATGCGAAAGTTCTCTCAGTGCCGGATTGCTATTTGCGGAGTCGGTGCGCTCGGCTCAAATCTGGCTGTGACGCTCGTCAAAATGGGAGCGGAGCAAGTATTGCTGCTGGACAAAGACAAGGTCGAGTCGCGCAATCTTGGCACGCAGGCTTATGGAATGGATGATGTCGGAGCGCCGAAAGTAGAAGTGCTTCGCAATCTGTTGTTTCGAGAAACATCAGTGGAAGCTTCTATCGTCAATAAAGAACTGACCGAGAAAAATGTCGCCAAGCTTGTAGGCAAGCCGGATTTATTGATTGATGTCTTTGATAATTCCGCATCGAGAAAAATCTTGAAAGACTATGCGGACAAAGAATCAATCGACTGCCTGCACGCAGGTGTCAACGATCAATATGGCGAAATTATCTGGAACGAGAAGTACACTGTGCCGTCCGACACAGGTTTGGATGCGTGCGATTACCCGCTGTCCCGGACTCTGGTACTACTTGTAGCAACGGTTGTCGCCGAGACGATCATGCAGTATCTGTCAAAAGGCGAAAAGTACAACTACTCAATAACCCTTGGTGATCTCAAGATCAACAAGGAAGACCGTTAACGAGAGAGTCGATTTAGGTTGTAACCAGAGTCGGATTAAAAGTCGTGACCATCTGGTGCACGAGCCTGAAAATGTCGTGGCTGTCGCTTGTGCGACCTTGCTCTTCGTAGCAGCCGGCCAACTTCACAAGTATGTTGCTTGCATGAGGATGGTTGGGACCGTACTCTTCCGAAACTGCGGACAGAGCTTCTCTATAGAGCTGCTCTGACTCGTCATAATTTCCGTCCTCGAGACACACTTCCGCCTTCTGTATTAGCTGCTTCCACGAGATTGCCTGCGGCAGAGAATTCATTCGACGATTAGAAAGTTTCAAAGGGGGAAGATGCATTAAATACTAAAGCATGCACCAGCTGCGCTAGTAGTGTTGTATCAAATTGTTATCGCTGCGGATCTCACCATTGATCTGCAGCGTGAGAGCGATCTCAGGTTCTGGCTGGCGCCAAAAAGGGATGCGCTCGATTCTTATGGCACTCGATTCCAAACCACATCGGAATTGTCTTTTTAGCTATCAATCATTTTGCCGCACGGCTTAGGCATGAAGAATGAAATAACGGTGCCGAGCAGGAAAATGCCTGCCACCCAGGAAGCGGCCATTGCGTATGATCCGCCCAATAGCCTGATCAGCTCTCCGCTGATCAGTGTCGCGGCGGCTGCTACGAATCTGCCCACGTTGTATGTGACACCAAAAGCGGTGCTGCGTATTCTGGTTTCGTAGAGTTCGGGAATGTATCCCCAGAGCAAGACAAAAGGCACATGGGCAAAGAAACCGACCGCAAAAATGCAAGGGAAAATCAGCGCAGTGAATTCCGTAAACGACATGAACATTCCCACGGTGGCAATGAATGCCAGTGTGAAGGTCCAGCCCATGCACTTTCTGTAGCCTAGTTTGGTGATGATCAAGCCGCCCAGAATGCCGGACATAATCATGCCGAGGTCTTTGAAGATCATTACATGACTGCGTTGTTCGACAGCCAGACCCCCGGTTATCTGGTTGATCCAGGAAGGAATCCACGATAGAACCGCCCACCATGCAATGATGGCGCAACTGGTGAGCATTGACACTATGAGAGTCTTGCGGATGTTTTGTTTTGAGACCAGCGTGCTGAAGGCCGGTTTTAACAGCTCGTGCTGCGCATCGCTGCGACTGTCTATGTGCGTATTGAGCGCCTCTGTCCTCGCAGCTTGCATGCGTGTGAAATTTTCAGGCTCTTTCAGTTTTGTCCGAATGTAGAGCGTAAGGAAAGCAGGAGCGATGCCGGCGACAAAGAGCCAGCGCCAACCGAAGCCGCCCAGCAATAGATTGAGGCTGGCCGTGAGCAAATAGCCGAAGCCCAATGATGTTGCCATGAAGCCGACGGCATGCAGGCGCGATTTCTTGGGCCAGCATTCAGTCAAAAGCACTGCGCCGATGCCCATTTCGCCGCCGATACCGGCACCGACGAGAAAACGGTAAAAGCCCATTTCCCACCATGTGTGAGCGGTGGCGCACAGTCCGGTGCAGAGCGCGTAGACGAGAATGGTCAAAGTCAGGGTCTTTGCTCTGCCGATACGGTCGGCAAGCGCACCGAAAAAGGCGGCGCCTACTGCCCATCCGACCAGGAACAAGGCGATTATGTAAGAGCCGTGCTGCCCGACCAGTGCGCTTGATTTCGAGCCTATGAGATCAGAGACAGCAGGGGCAAGGACCATGGCGAATATCGAAGAGTCAAATCCGTCGAAAACACCGCCCAGCCAGGTCGCTAAAAGCACATGCCATGGCTTGGGTCCGTCATCTTTTTGCTGGTGCTCCTGAACCTGTAGCGCTTGTGTCACGTTGTTCTCATTTGATGTTGCCGGTGGCAATTCGAGAACTGAACCCTTTGCCATATTGCTACCCCATTCGAAGAAATGTCCGGGCTGCCTGGAGTGTTTTTGGGCAGGCTAAAACGCCGCCTGCGGAAAGTCGAGGGAGATATATAGTATTAAAAAATCAAGATATCAATATTAATTTCCCTAATTTGGAAAACCGCCGCCGGTATTGTGAGCGTCCGGCGGCTTTGTTTATGGGTTGTGATTGGATCGACCTCCCGCCAACGGGAACCGCCGCCCGGCGTTGGTCCAGGCGGCGGTAATGCGTTGTGTTTGGTCCGAGTATGAGGTTCGCGTGTACGAGTTAAGAGGGCAAGATTTTTGATGCTCTGCCACTGAGCTACTCTCGCACAGCGAGAGATGGGATTCGAACCCACGGCCTTCCGCTTAACAGGCGATTGTATGCCCTGAAGGTTGGAGTACACACGGAAGCCAAAAGACGCCTGCGGAAAAATTATGTTCCCGAGCCTTCTAGCGCCGTTTTTTCGGAGCGACTTTTGCGGTTTTAGGTTTTGCCTTGACCGCGGGCTTCTTGACAGAATAGGACTGCGCCTGAGTCTCCAGTACACGCAATCGCTCGGTCAGATCGTCTAGAGCTTCCGTCAGGTATTCAATTTGTGCTTCTGTGGGAGGCTTTGAGTCGGTTTGACACTCCTGGTCAATTCTTTCATTGATCCAGTCACGCAATAGGGTGCTTAAGTTGACGTTTTTCTGCTCGGCAATCTGATAGAGCAGTTCGATTCGACCTGCAGGCATTCGAAAATTTAGCAATTCGCTCTTTATCAGCTTCTGTCGGACTGCGTTTCTTAGCTTCTTCAATCTAGGGTCTTTAATCATCGTTTTATTCGTAAATATCCACTGAGTTTTACTGCGTCCGGCCCCGCGTCCATTGCGTGGTAAATGTTCCAAATCTCATCGTCTACAAACTCAATACCTATTTCAATTCGTCTACCCATCAGCGTCTCACCAACAATCATCGCGCGATCGTTCCCATCGCGACTCGGCTTGAGAGGATAGTCACTGGCGTTGTCATCGTCAATTGCTTCTTCTACTTCTTGCGGTGTAATTCCATGCTTCGCCAGATTTCTTTCATTGAAGTAATACTCAACCATATTCCTTCCTCTGGCTGTCTTACAAATGTAAGACAGAAAGACTTGCCTGTCAATACCAAGAAGCGAACTCTTAGCGTCGTCTATTTCTCCATGTTCATGGAGTAATTCGAGCCTTGAGTATATTTTCGAATTAATCCTGCCGCTCTTACTGACTGAAATGGCAAAAAGTGTTGAAAATATTTGCGCAGACTGCGAAAG
>JADZFV010000425.1 GCA_020854255.1 Candidatus Melainabacteria bacterium
AAAAGTTCGGAGAGGGAGGGATTCGAACCCTCGGTACAGCTTTTGACCGTACAACTTCTTAGCAGGAAGCCGCTTTCGACCACTCAGCCACCTCTCCAGGAACGTGCCTGTTAAAGCCAGGCCCTATAGAACATATCATACATAGGTCAAAGGCGTTCCGGCTCGCTTAAAAATGTCCCAAAACTACGATCCATATCCAATAGTAGCTAACCGGGGACGCGAACAAGAGGCTGTCGCCCCTGTCCAAAAAGCCGCCGTGACCGGGGATTGCGTCGCTGGAGTCTTTCATTCCGGCGTCTCTCTTGAGAAGTGATTCGCAAAGGTCGCCCAATTGCGCGGCAATCGAGACAAGCAGCCCCATGAGAGGCGCATGCCAGATTTTGCCGCGGAAAGGCTCAGTATTTACAAAAAGGAAATGGTCGGCGGCATAGACCACCACGATTGCCCAAAAAACCGATGCCAGCAAACCCGCAACGGCACCCTCGATAGTCTTTTTCGGGCTTATCTGCGGGTAGAGAAGATGTTTGCCAAATTTTTTGCCGGCGTAATATGCAAAAACATCGGTGGCCCAGACGATGAATAAGCAAACCCACACATACGCCAGCCCTGGCTGCTGCAGGGGGTTGGTGATATGAGAGAGCCCCGGTGCCGTCAAATTGCGCAAAAGCACCAGATGGCTGGGCAGAAATCCTACATATATAAATCCAAGAATAGTTGTGGCTATATCGGCGATGGTCGCAGGCGGCGTTTCGTGCCTGAATAAAAGCCGAAAAAACGACATGCAAATTCCCACGGTCAGAAGCAACGGATAGTGCTCGAGCGGATAGGTCCAGGGCAGGGAAACACCCGGAATCTCAGGCAGCGCAGCTACCACAAAGAAGGCGACAATCATGCCCTTGATAATGCGCGACGAAGGCTTGAAGCCTTTGGCCCGAGCCATGTTGATGAACTCGCAGCCGCCCAAATAACAGACAATCCCAAGTATGAGCGGAAATACAAGCCCACCGAAAAGAATGCTTCCAATGGCTGTGAAGAACATACCAAATCCGTAAAGAATTCTTTTCATCGAATTCCCCCTGACTGATCTTTCAACACCCCACCTTCCGGCATGTCCTCTATATGAATGCCCTGATCCTCTGAATCCGCGCCGCCTGCACCATCAGTTTTACCTGAATTGGCAACTGTATTGGCAGCTCGACCGATAAGATACGCCGACACGAGGGCTGTAAGTGGGATAGTAAAAACCAGGCCAAGACTGCCGCTCAGGGCGGAGGCAATTTCTGTTGCAAAAAGATCAAGATTGATTAACTTGGTGGATGGCATCTGCCTGGCAAGCAGCAGCAAAGGCAATGCGCCACCTGCATAGGCAAGCACCAGCGTGTTGGTCATGGTGCCCATGATATCGCGACCGACATTCATACCGGCATTGTAGAGCAGCTTGAAGCTTGGATTGGCGGCTGTGCGAGCCACTTCAGTTACCGTAGACGAGATCGAGATGGCAACGTCCATGATCACGCCAAGAGCACCGATCAACATTCCGGCAGCCAGAAGCCCGCTGTAGAAGGCCGGCTTTTGATTGAGCACAGAGCCTCGCAATATTTGCGCTTCTTCGCTGGAAAGCCCGGTTAAAGGTGCAAGAGTGATCACAATCTGAGCGGCTATGCCTGCCACTATTACACCACCGACGGTGCCGATTACGGCAGCACAAGCCTTGCGGGAAAAACCGGCGACAAAAAACATGCTGCAAGCAGCCGCGGCAAGAGAGATGAAAACAGCCACCAGAAGCGGGCTGAAACCGCTCAAGCTCATGGGCAAAAGCACAAATGCAATCAAAGCAACCGTGGCAACAAGGCCGGCCATTGATTTGAATCCTTGCTTGCCCCCAAAAAACAAGAATGCCGCAAGAAATACGGCAGCCAGCCCAAATAGGACGGGAGCCCTGTAATAATCAGCGATGTTGACTTCGCGATCGCCTCCACCCTGCACCACAGATAGTATTACTTCCTGACCGGGTTGTACGGAAATGTTAAAGGAGGGATTGTCGGTAATTTCATTCATAACCGTGAAAGTCTGCCCGGAAAGGGGTCCTTCGCTGACTTCCACTTCTACCGCCTGGCGATTGCTGACCATGCCGGTTTTGTCCAATAGCAGTTGGTCTACTTTCGCACTGGATACTGACTTCACCTTGCCGACGACAAACGACTCTTCAATTGCATCGCCGGTCTCGATGATGCGAGCCACAGGCTTGTCGGCAGCAGGTGCCGCCTGCAAAACTGAAAAGCTGAGAAAAACCGAGACGAGAGCACAACAAAGGAAAAGCGGTGCTCTTGCAAATAAGCGCACGACGACTACTTCACTCCTTGTTAAACTCGATGCCGAGCTGCCCGGTACCCAGTTGATGATTGATGGGCGCGCGCCCCAAATGTGTATATGCCTGAGGAGTCGCGCAGCGTCCCCTGGGTGTTCTCTGGATAAAACCAGCTTGAATGAGGAACGGCTCGTACACATCTTCCAGAGTATCGGAGTCTTCGCCCAAAGTTGCGGCTATTGTTTCTATGCCGACCGGACCGCCCTGATAGTGATCGATTAATATTTCCAGCATGCGCCTGTCGGTGGCATCAAGTCCGAAAGCATCAACTTGATACGAATCAAGAGCAAAGACGGCAATCTCTTCAGAAATCACTTCCGCGCCCTGGAAATGTCCATAGTCTCTGACCAGACGGACCAGGCGATTGGCAATTCTCGGCGTGCCTCTGGCTCTGCCGGCAACGGCCGTGACTGCGTCGTCTGTCATCGGCACATTGAGCAATCTGGATGTTCTGGATACTATCTTCGCCAATTCCTCCTTCGAGTAAAACTCCAGGCGCAGGACAAATCCAAAACGATCGCGCAGTGCATTGGAAATCATGCCTGCTTTTGTCGTCGCTCCGATTAAAGTAAATCTCGGCAACGGCAAACGCATCGTTCTGGTGGCATGACCTTTGCCTGAGGTCAAATCAATCACGAAGTCCTCAATGGCGGGATAAAGAAGCTCTTCGGCCACGCGGCTGAGACGGTGAATTTCGTCGATAAAGAGAACATCTCCGGCTTCCAACTGGTGGACAAGACCGATGATGTCGCGTGGACGCTCGAGCGCGGGACCGGACGTCATGTGTATGCGCGCGCCCATTTCATTGGCAATCACGCGGGCAAGCGTGGTCTTGCCGAGACCGGGCGGTCCATAAAAAAGAACGTGATCCAGTGCTTCTTGCCTGGACTTAGCAGCGCCAACCGACATTGTCAGCATGGATTTCAATCGAGTCTGACCGATGTATTCATCAATTGTCTGCGGCCGCAACGTGGCATCAGACTTCAGGTCGGCAGCAGTTTCCTGACCGGAGAGAATTTGAGTGCGATTGGTCTTCGATTTCAAATCGCTTTGAGCGGCGACCGGCGTTTTTTCCAGCCTGTCCGGCTTAGACTGCGCTCCGGCATCTTTCTTGCCTTTCTTTTCGCCTTCTGTGGGGACAATTGTCATTTTTACTTTCCGGACGGACGAGCTGACCTGGTGTTTCATCAGACCAGTAAGACTGCCTTTTCAACACCCATGTTTCTACATAAGAGAAATCTAGTGTTTTTTACGATTCAGCAAAAATGAGTTTTTCTCAATCTGCCAAAAGTGAGCCGGTCTGGGTTCATCTAATTATTGCAAAGCAAACCCGGCTTTCCTGCTGTAACGCTCATCATGAAAAGATCTCAAGGTGAGAGCGTCAGTCAAGAGAACTGCAAGATAATGTCTTTGTCTAGCAGAAGGCTCTATAACAGATGACCACAGGAAGCGACCTTACTTTCAGCACCGAATCGCAAACGCTTACTTTTGCCCCCGAAGGCAATCGCAAGACTATCGCGGCACACCCGGACAGACCCGGTATATCGCTTGTCATTCCGGTCTACAACGAAGAGGAGAACGTCGAGCTTCTCTATCAAAAAATCGTTGCCGCCGCCGAAACGCTCAACCGGACCTGGGAGGTTGTGCTGGTTGACGACGGCTCGAAAGACAAAAGCTTTGAAAAACTGGAGAAAATCGCGCTCAAAGACCGGAGGGTGAAGCTGGTGCGATTTGTGAGAAACTTCGGGCAAACCGCGGCGCTGGCTGCCGGCATCGACCACGCCAGAGGCTCTATCATCATCCCTATGGATGCCGACTTGCAGAACGATCCTGCCGATGTAGGCAGGCTTATCGAAAAACTCGAGGAAGGCTATGACTGTGTCAGCGGCTGGCGCAAAGACCGCAAAGATGGGCTGGTATTGCGTTTGATCCCTTCCTGGACGGCAAATAAAATCATCTCGGTGATAAGCGGAGTGCCGCTGCACGATTACGGTTGCTCCTTGAAAGCTTATCGCCGCGAGGTTCTGGAAGGCGTTCGCCTGTATGGAGAGATGCACCGCTTTGTACCGATTTACGCCCACTGGATGGGTGCCAAAGTGACTGAAATTCCTGTCAATCACTTCGCCAGACAATTCGGACAATCAAAATACGGCATCAACCGAACAATCAAAGTCGTTCTTGACCTGATCACAATCAAGTTTATGTCGTCATACCTGACCAAACCTATCTATATCTTCGGGTCGGCCGGGCTCTGGTCCCTTGTTGCCTGCGCCGTCGCCTTCACCTGGATGGTCGTTCTCAAATACGGCTATGGCACATCGTTTATCGAAACGCCGCTGCCTGTCTTGGTTTCTATGTTTTTCATGGTGGGCATTCAGCTGATTTTAATGGGTTTGCTCGCCGAAATTCTGGTCCGTACCTATCATGAATCGCAAGATAAGCGCGTCTACACAGTAAAGAAGACCGTTAATATAGACTGACAGCCTGTTTTGCCGGGCGAAGGAAGCTTTTGGGAGAGGCGATCGTATAAAACCGCACGTCTCAAGGAGTGAAAAGCATAAATAGGCACCGAGATTAGGGCATAATTCAGATGGTTCGACTCACAGCCCGCATGAATGCCAGTCAGGACTATGGCGTCTTATAATGCAAAACCGGTAACTGCAACGACACAGAACTTACCGGTCTACCATCCAGAAATACACCACGATATTTTCCCAACTGGGCGATCTTTCTTCAATTGGCTGACAATGGGGATTGCCGGTTTTGTTTTGCTCTTCGCTGCGCTGGTGTCGACGTACGTCCTTAGACCCGAGCTGCGTGCCGGCGACTTTGCCGACAGCACAATCAGGGCAGCTGAAGACACTCGAGTCAAAGACGCCATCGCCACTGAAAGCGCCAGAGAGCACGCCCAGCGCGGAGTTGTGCCTGTATTTGATATCGACCGCAGCGCCGACAAATTGTGCCGCCAACAGCTGGAAGAAAGCTTTCTATATTTGAAAACCTACCAGGAAGAATCTGGTTGGGCACATCTGGATCAAGCGACAAAAGATACCGTCATATCGCATTTTGCAATTTTGACAGGCGCTGACGAACAGTTTGCTCCTGAGATAAACAAGCTCAGCGTGCAGAGTGCTAATGCTCATTTAGTGGACACTCTAAAAACACAAAAGGCGGCGATCAAGAAAGTCAGATCGCTCAGTCCTGAGATTTTGGATGCCACTATCTATCTGGCTATGACAGTTGCGCCGGACGAATCTGCCGCGTTTAAAAGCGCGGTCGAGAAAACCCTCGACAAATTGCTGGCAGTGCACAAACGCTATCCTCAGGAGCAAAAGGCTGAATGGGAGCCGGTAATCATCGAATTCTTGCCTGAGGCCTGGGCTCAGGCACGCAAAGCAAAAACCGCTCAGCTCATTGCCGCATCACTTCAAGCTAATGTTCAAGTCAATGAAAAGGAGACGCAAGTTAAGGCGGCACAAAGCGCTGCCCATGTAGAACCTGTTCTCAAGCTGATTTCCAAAGGCGACGTCATCGTAAAGAAAGATCAGCAATTGACGGAGGCGGATGTTGAGACATTGCGCGATTTAGGCTTGGCTAAGACCAACAGATTGCCCATGATTCTCGGTTTGGGCATTTCCCTTCTTGCCGCCATCGCACTGGCCGCCGGTGTGGTCTACACCTTTGATGCGCGCCATCTTTTCCAGACCAATTCAATCGGTTTGATGTACGCTGTTGCCATCGCTGTAGCTATGACAGCCAGCCTGATCGGCGACAAATACCCGCAATTCGTGCCACTGCCGGCAGCGGCACTCGTGTGGACGATCTTTTTTGGGCGCAGAGTATCCAGCGCTTTGATTTTTCCTTCGATAATCATTCTTGCTGTCGCGCAACTGATTGAAGGCAGGCATCTGATTGCACTCAGCACTGCCGCGTTAGCTGCAGTTCTATGTTACACAAAACATCGCAATTCATTATTGCTGACGGGGGTGATTGTCGGTTTGACCCAGATGTCGGCATTCATCATTTCTTCGATTGTTTTGAACGGCGTAGACTCTGTTCATGTCCTGGGAAGGACGACACTTTTCGAACTCTTTGCCGGAGTCGTTTCTTGCATGCTGGCTTTAGGCAGCTTGCCTTTCTTGGAAAGCATTTTTGGCATGGTCACGCCATTTCGCTTAGCCGAAATCACAGATGCAGAACAACCCCTGCTCAGACAATTGGAAGAGCATGCGCCCGGCACATATCAGCATAGCCTCGCTGTGGCAAATCTGGCTGAAGGTGGCGCAAGAGCAATCGGCGGCGACGTCAACCTGGTCAGAGCCGGCGCTCTCTATCACGATATCGGCAAAATGGCCAAGCCCAAGTTTTTTATTGAAAATCAACTGGGAGCGAAAAATCCGCATGACGAAATGACGCCGGAAGAAAGCCGGCAAAGAGTATTGGCACATGTCGCAGACGGAATAGAAATAGCCGAAAAGTACAGGCTGCCGAAGGCGGTTCAAGACTTTATTCCAATGCACCAGGGCACCTCGCTGATGGCTTACTTCTATCACAAGGCTTGCGTCAGAGATGGTGCCGAAAAAGTGGACGCAAAATTCTACCGATATCCCGGTCCCAAGCCGCAATCCAAAGAGACCGCCATCGTCATGCTTGCCGATGTTTCCGAGGCGGTAACACACAGCATGCACGATCCTACTCAAGAAGAAGTGGAATCAGCAATCGACAAAGTATTTCAAAATCGCTGGGAAGACGGGCAGTTTAATGAGTCTTCATTGACATACCAGGAACTGATCAAAGTCCGGCAGGCCTTCGTCAGAGTGTGGAGGACATTGCACCACGAGCGGCTGAAATATCCGTCCACAACTACCGGGCGCATGGCAATCGCGCCGGAGATGCACGGGCAGACAGGCATCAAAGCCGACAAAGATCTTCCAGAGGCCGCCAGGCAAGCCATAGATGCCAAGCCCGCTGAGCCGAGCAAAAAAAGCGAAGCCAAGCCGGAAACAAACGGCGCAGGCGACGAAATAGAACCACCCCGTGACTGCTGTTCTTAATTCGCGTCGCCCCCGCATTAGCTCGGGACTTTTGGCTCGCGCAGGCGTGTTCTTGCCGTCCAACCAAGATTGTGCAAAACCACATCAACGGTTTCGCGTGTCTTACTTGTGATCTCCAAAATGATGATTGCCTGCTCCATGTTGATGAATTTAACATCAATGAGATACACGCAACGCATGCCGGCATGCATAATCCAGGGATCGACAAGTTCGTGCTCCAGAAGCTGTTTGCTGACGTCGCTTATCTGGTTGTAGTTGACGTCGATTCTTTCTTGAATGTCTTTGGTCAACTTGGTCAAAGTGATAGCCTGTGCGGATGCTAAAAGCTCAACAAGGACTTTCGCCATGTTGTTGCGGTGCCTAAAAGTGCAGGCCTGCCCCAACGCCTTTTCGAACGGCACTTCGCTGGCCCGCATGTTAAGCAGAACTTCGCAGGCCATCGCTTGCAAAAGACAGCCGTTGTCGATCATCTCTTGCATCTCGACAGCAGCGTCAATCAATTCAGGTGTGGCAAAATGAGACTGCACCAAAATCTCGCCCAGTGGCCGCTGAAATTGCAATGAGCGCACAAGCGAATCAGGTAAAAGTTTGTCAACAAGAACGCGAGACTCGACAAGCATCTCGCCCAACCTGAGCGCTTGTTTCATCGGCAATTTTTGATAGCCCTTGTTGATCTCCAGGCGCTCCAGTGTGCGTTCTCGTCTGGCAGCAGCATTGAGTGCGGCAACCGCTTCCGGTCTGCCGATTGCGTTTCGCCTGATTGACTCCTGTACTTGCAGGGCCGTGTATAAGATCGCTTGCGATACATAGCCATGAAAACAAAATACGTGACCCAGAGGCAGCCCGGTGCGGATGTTGATCTGCAAGGCTTCTTCCAGATCTCTGTCGGTGACGATGCCGGCTGCAACAAGCAATTGCCCCAGACGATTGGTTTCTTGATCCTCCGGCTGCACGAGACCGGAGCGCTGAAAGGCATCATTGAGAGAGATGTGCTCCTTGTGCGCTACTCTAAGAACTGTTACACCCAACTCCAGAGGCAAATGCCCGTCATTGATCAGACTTTGCACTTCCAAAGCCTGTCTCAATTCCGCCTCGGTCAGATAGCCTGACATGACAAGCACTTTGCCAATCGGCAACCCCCTCTGCTCGAATCTCTCGAGGGCATCTCTTATGAAGTCGGAAGATAGTATCTCCGCCTGCATCAAGAGCTCGCCTATTCGAACGTGGGAGGTACCTTGTGCCTGGTGTTGTGTCGTATCGGTCATATTTGTTATGGCAGATCCTAGCTAAATAGATTACCAGTTCCGGCCTGTCCTCAGTTACAAAGCATTGGGGCATTCAACATTTCTTGCTCGATCGCTGGCCTCTTCCCTGCCAAAAAACGTCAAGCAAGTTTGACCGTAATTGCGCGTGGACTTGAGAGCCAAGACCGTGCACCCTTCAGAAAATTTATAACCTTTCATGTGCTCGACTACCAGCAGCCCGCCATCGTCCAAAAGGTCAAATTCTTCCACTGACAACGGTATGTCTTTGATATGTGGAGATTTGTACGGCGGATCAGCAAATATTATGTCGAATGATTTTGGCTCAAGTACGGGCAAAACGCGCCGAAAATCGCCGCAAATCACCTCACCGTCAAATTTCAGCTTCTTGAGACTGAGCTCCACAGCCCTGGAAAGAGCCCGATTTTCTTCAATCGAAATCAAAGATCCCGCCCCTCTGCTTAATGCTTCGATACCGACAAGACCCGTGCCGGCGCAGATATCGAGAAAGCGAGCCCCCTGCATTTGCAAAGCGAGAATATTGAAAAGTGCCTGCCTGACTTTCGCTCCGGTTGGGCGAACCTCGCCGCCAATCGGGCTTTCGACGCTCCTGCCTCTAGCTGTTCCGCCGGTTATGCGCAAAATTAGCTCCGCCTGATCTCGACTTATAATTTGGTACTAAGGCATGAAGAGCCGGTCCATACCATAATCAGCTGAATACCGGACCATGGTAACATGGCAACTTATTCTACTGGCATCCCCCGCATATGAGTGACCAAACATGACCGCCCGGCGCATCGCCCGCGAAATCGCAGTAATTTTAATGCCCCAGCTTCCCAAGTCGAGGGCAGGCGTCGAAGCGCTTGAGATGAGTTCGCTTATCGAAAAGACAGTAAGAATGCTGGCTGATTATGCCAAGCAAAATCTTCTGGATGCCGGTGGGTTGCTGGAAAAGACCAGCTTCGAATTGCACAATATCGAAGCGGAACACCCGGACAATTCCCGCTCCACCCAGGTTTTGCATCCGGTCACTTTGACTACCGAGCAACTGAGAGAACAGATCAGGCAGCTAGAACGAGCCCTCAACCTCGTCGCCGAAGCGCTCGATATCCCTGAGATGACGCTTGCCAGCGGCACTTCATCATTGACTGTTCCATGCAAGCAGTGCGGTCACACAAATAGGGCCACTGTTGAAAAATTCTCACACCAAGAAATTCGTGATTTTCTGGTCAAGTTGCTCAGTGCTTTCATCGAAAACAAATCGGAAATCGACGAATACATCAAATCGACGCGCTCCAAGTGGAATGTCGAAAGAATGGTATCAATCGACCGTGACATCTTGCGTCTGGCTTGCACCGAGGCATTCTTCATAAAAGAAGTACCGATCAACGTAGCGGTAAGCGAAGCAGTCGAGCTCTGCCACCGCTTCGCCGACGATAAAGCGGCAAAATTCGTCAACGGTGTTTTGTCCGATATTGTTGAGCAAGCAAAAGAATTCAGACGGACAGGGCAATTTCCGGAATACATCAGATCTGCTTCCCAGCCGCAATCACCGGATCAGCACCCGGAGAATTCAGATGAATCTCTGGAAGAGACAAAACTCTAGCATTGGTGTCCGCCATGGTACAAGAATCAGAAAAAGATAAAAAAGAAAAATCCGGCTTTTGGGGCTCCACGCTCTCCAAGTTGAAATCGGCGCTCAAACGCACGCGCCATGAAGTCGTCGACGAAGTTCTGGAGCGTGAATCAATTGACGAATCGCCAGAACCGGAAGAAATTGCCGTCTCAGTCTCGGATTTGAATTCACCCACTGCGGTTGCTGAAGTTTCACAAAATTCATCTGGCTCAAAAGAAAGCGTCAGCACGCTGAGCCCACCGCAGTCGCAAAGCCCACAATCCTATGACCAATATGGCAAATCGACAAGCCGCGCCAAATCACCACCCAGACCAATCGACAATGACTATCTGGAAGAACTGGAAGAAAAATTGATCAAGGCCGATATCGGTGTAAAAACTGCCGAGAGAATGGTCGAACATTTGCGCAAAGAAGCAAAAAGCAAAAACTGGCAGTCAAACGATGTAGAACACTTTCTCAAGGCCGAGTTTGCCAAAACCTTGAAGCAAGCGCCGCACCACAATCTGCGCTACCAAGAAGGCAAGCTAAATCTTTACCTGATTGTCGGTGTCAACGGCACAGGCAAAACAACCAGCATCGGCAAATTATGCTATCGCTTTAAATCCGAAGGTAAGAAAGTCCTGGTCGCCGCAGCCGACACTTTCAGAGCGGCCGCAGAATCGCAGCTGGAAATATGGGCTAAGCGCGCTCAAGTAGACATCTGCCGCCTGGCTGATGGTTCAGATCCGGGTGCCGTGGTTTTTCAAGCATTGAATAAGGCCAAAGACGAAGGCTACGACGTTATCATTATCGACACGGCCGGGCGCCTGCATAACAAATCGAATTTGATGGCAGAATTGGGGAAAATTCGCGCAGTGATAGAAAAACACGGCAAGGGCTTGCCGCTTGAATCTCTTCTGGTACTGGATGCCTCCACCGGTCAAAACGGCATGAAACAAGCGGAAGTTTTTACGGAAGTTTGCCCGCTTACAGGCGTCATCTTGACCAAGCTGGACGGCACCGCCAAAGGTGGCATTGTATTTGGCATCTCATCAGAGCTCAACATTCCGGTCAAATTGATCGGACTGGGAGAAAAAATGGACGACCTGAGAGACTTCGAGCCGGAGCTTTTCGTAGAAGCATTGTTTGGTTAATGGCCCAGGCACCGAAAAAAATCAAAACAAGACGCGCCAAAGCAAATTTGACGCTGCTCCTCACTTTCTCAATAGTCATTGTCATGATTGTGCTGGTCGGCCTCTTCTTCCGTGTCGGTCAGCCGCCGGAAGACTCATCCGGAAAGCTCTCCACTGCGGCACAGCACAAAGTCAACAATTTTTTCCGGCAGACCGATGTGTTGAGAAAACAAAATAAGCTTAAAGAAGCCGTCGTATGCGGGCAGCAACTCATCGACCTTTTGGAAAAGGAAAAACCTGACGATTGGATGATTCTGACCATGGCATGCGTTGCCCAATCAGACATGCTTCGAGGATTGGGACAATGGGATAAAGCCGCAACCTTGATTAAGCGCGCCAGGGAAATAATCGAAGCGCATCATCTGGAAGAGCAGCCTTTGACTTGCGAAGTTGTGCTGCGCGAGGGCATTTTCAAGTTCGTCAATAAAGAGTATCTGGAATCGGAAGAATTGTTTCAGCAGGCACTTAGCTGCACTGCAACCATGAGTGGCTATCTCTCAAAAGAGTCCTCCGGAGTTCTTATATGGATTGCAGAAAATTGCCTGACACCGGCAATCAACAAACCGCAAAAAGCGATGCAATATTTGCGTGCGGTTGAGGAAGTCTGCAATTCGTCTCAACCCGAACGTCCTGAGCAGCTAATGTTATGCCTGAAGGTGGAAGGCAGAGCATTATTGATGATGAAGAAATTCGCGGAGGCAGAAGAAAAACTTCTGGCTGCACAAGAAATAGCTCTGCGACTCTTCAGCGATCCGAAAAACAACGAAAGAGAACATATTACTGCATTGCTCAAGGAAGTCCGCGACAGCAAGGCACAAGCTCGGTAAGCAAATAGCAGGCGCTAATATCGCTTAAAACTGGGACTGAGGTCGTTTTGCCACCACACATGTCCGGCTTCGTTCATTTTGACGTTGCCTCTGGGCACAAGCGTTCCATCCGCAAACTTTCCACCCAGCTCTCTCAGCCTGTAGCCCGGCACAACGCCCTTATAGGTGTCGGTGCAATCATAATAGCCACCATTAACGCTCTGTGCCCAAATATAGGGCACATTGCCACTGCCCTGTGCTTGCGCTCTGCCGCGAAAACTGTTCTCTTTGTTTTTCCCTTTCAAAACACGATCAAGCATCGGCGTTTGCCCTCTGAAATTCGTGTCTTCCAGAGCGGCGTTGCCTTCTAACTTAGACTGTCGCGAGCCGTCGGCTTGTTGTGCGAATATGGCGCGCAATTTTGCCGCTTCATCATTGTTGAGCGAGCCAAGATCGCGCTCAACTGCAGCGCTTGCTCTGAGCGGAACCTTTTGGTCCCTCTGATCTGTAGGTCGCTGAATCTGAATGCGAGTAGAGCCCGAGTTTTGTGACGACATATCGTCATCGGCCAGAGCAGCCAGAGGAATTGTCAGAGAAAAGATCGACACAATCGACATGAACCAATTCATGTTTTTACTAATGCGGATCATGAAGGCACCTCACGCTGGCTCTAATTTGAGCTTTCCCGATAAAGGCGCAATTGGAACGGCGCCACAGTATTGGTGACGCTTAATTAACGTTCTTGTGTCCGAAAACGTCCAAATTGGTTTGCCAGACAACATTTCACAGCCGCAAAAATCCGCAGTCAGCCGCCAGAACCATCCCCAGTTGGGCATTTCCGGCAATTTACCCTGTTATTGCTGATTTTGCCTACTTCCCGGCTAAATCCTTGATCGCATCCAGCGCTTCAGGATTCTCGACCGACGAAAGGTCGCCGACCGGCTCGCCTAAATATTGAAGGCGAATATTTTTTCGGACAATCTTTCCGGAGCGCGTCTTAGGCAATGCAGCAACGAAGTGAATCTTCTCCGGTTTGAGAACGGAGCCGAGGCGTTCGCCCACAAGCGCTTTCAATTCGCCCAGTAAAGCATCCGTAGCTTCCTTGCCCGGCATGGTTCTGACGAAACATACCAGCGCCTCGCCCTTCATTTCGTGTGGAACACCGATTACAGCTGCTTCTGCAATTGCAGTATGTTCGACCAAAACAGACTCGACTTCGCCGGGACCAACACGCTTTCCAGCAACTTTTATAGTGTCGTCCGAGCGACCATAGAGGAACCAGGAACCATCGTCGTCGACTTTGGCCCAATCGCCGTGATACCAGACGCCGGGGAATTTGCTGAAATAGGTCTCGATGTAGCGCTCAGGTGCCTTGAGGAAACCTTTGGTCATGGACGGTCCCGGCTTTTTGCAAACGAGGTGTCCGATGGCGTTTTTCAAACTCTTTCCGTCTTCATCGAAAACGTCGATATCCATGCCCAGTCCGGGTCCACCCAGAGAGCAGGGCTTGAGCGGCATGAGGGGCAATGGCGTAAGCAATCCGCCGACAATTTCCGTACCGCCCGAGATATTTATGATCGGGCATTTCTTCTTGCCTGCTTTCTCGAAAAGCCACATATAGCTGTCGTGATCCCATGGCTCTCCGGTAGAGCCGAGCAGTCTGAGACTGGAGAGATCGTGTTTATCGACCCACTGGTCGCCTTCCGACTTCATGCCGCGCACTGCAGTAGGGCTGATGCCGAGAGTGTTTACTTTATGACGATCGATCATTTGCCAGAGCCTGTCCGGTTGCGGATAAATAGGTGTGCCCTCGCAAATGACCATGGTTCCACCCCAGAAGGTGACGCCGATGATTTCCCAGGGACCCATCATCCAACCGATGTCACTAAACCAGAAGAAAATATCGGAGGACTTCAGGTCAAAAGAAAATCCGAGTTCTTTGACTATTTGGCTAAGTGCGCCGGCATGCGTGTGCACGGTACCTTTCGGCTTGCCTGTCGTGCCTGATGTGTACAAATACATAGAAGGATGTTCTGCCGGCAAATCTCTTACCGTCTCGGCTCGAGCGCTCGCTTTGATCGCATCGTCAAACCAGAGATCGGTCTTGTCATTGAAGGCAACTTGATTGCCCATATGCTTGAGAACAATAGTGTGTGTCAAATGAGCGAGTTCATGCACTGCCTTGTCGGCATTCTCTTTAATAGGTATGAGTTTGCCTCGGCGCGAACCACCGTCAGCCGTGAACAAAACCTTTGCTTCCGCGTCTTCCAGGCGGCTTCTCAGCGCTTCGGCACCGAATCCTGAGAATACAGGAACAGCTACGGCACCGATTTTGAAGCAGGCGAGTAAAACTGCAACTACTTCAGGAACCATCGGCATGTACATGCCCACTGCGTCTGAGCGTCCTACGCCCAGGCGCTTCAGGAGCCCGGCAGTGCGCGAGGCCATTTCATCGAGCTCGCCATAAGTAAGTCTGCGAATCGTGCCGTCTTCGCCTTCCCAGATCACAGCTTGATGATCGGCGCCGACACTTGTACGCACACCTTCTTTCTGTCCCTTCTTCAACTGCCAGTCGATGCAGTTGTCGTAGATGTTCATCTCGCCGCCGACAAACCACTCAGCCCATTCCATGCCATTTGACATGTCGAGAATGCGGTCATACTTGCGATTGAAGCGCACTCCCATGTAATCAAGCGCTGCCTTCCAAAACCATTCAATATCGTCAGTAGATTTCTTGACAAGACCTTTCCAATCTTTTAGATCGTGCTTCCTTATAAAGTCTGCTGCACGACAATCGAGGTATTCGCCCTTGGGTTGCCAGATTACATCGGTGAGTGTTGTGTTCATGATTGAATTTTTTCCGTTCAAATCTGTTTTGAGACGCTAATTAATTGGTTGGATAGAATCTTGAAATATGGATTGTAACCAAAAGCAAGCGTGAGTTTGTGAAACTGATGCCCCTAAAGCCCAGTAATAATCACATTTTTAGGTTCCTATGGCGGTTTAGCGACCTGTTGGGAACCAAAATTTAGACAGGGCGTCTTCCAATTCAGCGCGCAGGACACAACACATTTGCACCGTTTGAAGCTTCCGTAGTGAGGCCTTTTGACGGAGGAGGATTTATGCGTATTTCTAAAAAAGTGGCTGGAGCTGCATCTCTCATAGCAATTGCCTCGGCATTTACTTTCGTACAACCATCGAATGCAAACGATCTGGTCGACTTCTTTCAAAACACGCTCGGTGTAAATGTCTCCAATCTCCGCAATCCGCAATCATTTGCTCGCAC
>JADZFV010000426.1 GCA_020854255.1 Candidatus Melainabacteria bacterium
ATAAAGCTTAAGACAATTTACGTAAATTTGGACGATTGAATTTATATTTGGTACTATTGCCAGTCGCCCGAGTCTCGGTGAGGGACATACGGCGTGACGCCCAGCTGAATGCTGGGGCGACATTTTATTCAGTGAATTCGCAGGTCAAAGTACTGCACAAGATTTGGAGACGACAATGTTTGCCATCGTAGAAGCCTCTGGAAGGCAGTTTCAATTGGAAGCCGGCCGCTTTGTAGATGTCGATTTGACTGACGGCAAAGAAGGCGACCAATACGTTTTTGAGAGCGTTTTGATGCTCGTTGATGGCGACAAGTCTACTGTCGGCAAGCCCTTCATCGACGGCGCCAAAGTGGAATGCAAAATTCTTGGTCACGGCAAGAACAAAAAGATCATCGTCTATCACATGAAGCCGAAGAAAGGCACCCGCAAGAAACAAGGGCATCGCCAGCACTACACACGCATTCTTATCGAATCTATTAAATTGAACGATAAAGTTCTCGCTGAATCAAAGGGCGACTCGAAGGCGCCAAAACCGCAAGCTGAGCCGAAGAAAGAAGTAAAGGCAAAAGCTGACAAGAAAGAAGCAAAGCCGAAAGCGGCCGAAAAACCAAAAGCAAAGAAAAAAGCTGAGTAGTCTTTCTAGAGACGCTCGCAAGGACACAGATTAAAGGTGATTTGTCATGGCACATAAAAAAGGGGCAGGTTCGACAAGAAACGGGCGCGATAGTCAGCCCAAGCGCCTTGGTGTTAAGAAGTACGGCGGCGAACACGTCACTGCCGGCAATATCCTCGTCAGACAACGCGGCACTCGCTTTCATCCAGGCGCCAACGTGAGAGTGGCCGGCGATGATTCTCTCTATGCAGTCGCCGCCGGAGTTGTTAAATTCGAAGAACAACGCGGTCGGCAGCTGATCTCTGTTTACCCTGTCTGATAGCCTGTCCAACAGATTGATCTGACTCAATTCGGACGATACCTTGTTGACGCAAAAGACAGAGCCAGCGGTCAAAAAGCTGGACGATTTTCTTTCAAAATTGAAGACTTCGTTTGCAGGCGAGGTTGCGGTATTGACTGCAAAGGCGACCGAGAAAGCGGATCAAATCAAGGGAGTCCGCTATGACTCGCGACTGGTCGAGCCGGGCGATGCCTTCTTTTGCATCGAAGGGCAAAAGCAAGACGGAAATACCTTCATTGAAGATGCGCTGAAAAAGGGCGCCGCACTTGTAGTTTCAGAAAAGCGCCCGGAAGACGAAAAGTTGATCGTGGCGCCCTTTGCCATTGTGCCCGATGTGCGCCTGGCCCTTGCCAGAGCCTCAGACTATTTCTTCGATCGCCCCTCCACCAAATTGCGCCTGATCGGCGTCACCGGCACCAACGGCAAGACAACCACCACTCACATGGTCGAACATTTGCTTGAGAAAGCAGGCAAGAAGGTCGGCTTGGTAGGCACCCTGGGAGCACGCTGGACGCGCCAGGACGGAGACAAGCAATACGAAGACCTGAAGTTCACCACACCGCAAGCCTCCGATCTGCAGGAGCTGCTTGCCTCAATGGTTTCGCGCCAATTGAGCCATGTTGCCATGGAAGTCTCCAGCCATGCCCTGGCGCTAAAGAGGGTGGATGGCTGCCAGTTCGCGTCAGCATGCCTGACCAATATCACGCAAGATCACCTCGATTTCCACAAGACCATGGATCACTACTGGAAGTCAAAGAGACTCCTCTTCAACCAGTTATCGGAAAGCGCGCAGGCAAACAAAGCCGCAGTAATCAATCTAGATGACGCTCTGGCGCTCGATTTCATCAAGTCGCTCGACAAATCCGTTCGCCTTCTTACCTATGGTTGGAATGAAGCAGCCGATGTGCGCGCGGTAAAGGCCGACTTCGACTTTAGCGGCACCCGCCTGGAGATGGCGACGCCTGACGGACCGATGGAAATCAATCTGCGCCTGAACGGTGTTTTCAATGTCTACAATGCCATGGCCGCCCTGGCTATTTGCCTGAATGAAGGCATCGACAGGGCCGATTTGAAATCGGCAATCGAAACTTTCGAGGGAGTGGCCGGACGCTTTGAATTAGTCAGAGTCTCAGGCAGAAAGAACGAAAGCCTGGCTCAACCGCTCTGCCTGGTCGACTATGCCCACACACCCGACGGGCTTGACAATGTTTTAAAGGCCGCTCGCAAACTGGTCCCACCGGGCGGGAAATTGTATGTCGTATTCGGCTGCGGCGGAGACCGCGACAATTCCAAGCGCCCTCAAATGGGCGAAATCGCCGAAAACCTCGCCGACCGGGTGGTCGTTACCTCCGACAATCCGCGCTCCGAGAGCCCCCAGCAGGTGATAGCCGACATCCTGGCCGGAATAAAGAGGATGAAGGACGTACAGGTGGAGCCCGATCGCGCCCAGGCTATCCATATGGCCATCGACGAGGCCGGCGACAAAGACGTTATTCTCATTGCCGGAAAAGGGCACGAGACTTATCAAATCCTCGCTGACAAGACCATCCATTTTGACGACCGCGAAGTAGTACGCAAAGCGCTTACGATCAAGCTCGATCTGGAAGCTGCCAATTAGATTTTGGGGAGCTTATAATCTAGGAAGCAGGCCTTTCTTAGTTTTGAAGGCTTCACATGCGTTCAGGCTCCGACTTTTTGAGTAGTTGGGTATTTGTTTCCTAATCCCGGGTAGATTTGCCTCAGTGGCCATCAACTTTCACATTACATCAGTCCGCGAAGGCACCATTTTCAATGTGATGCAGTTTTTGAGCCTGGAAAAAGTGACGGGCATATTGCACGTTTCTCTGGGCAGAAACATTCCCAAAGTGATGATCTATTTCGTCACCGGCAATGTAACTTCGGCCGAATTCGGGCAGATTGTCGGAGACGCCGTTCTAGACGTCCTGCTCTGCCAGGAATATTCGATTAAGGAAGTGGAATTTGCCCCTGGACGGATTGGCGAAATCAACGAATCGACGCTGCTTATAAGAAATTCCTCTCTATCGGGAGCCATGTTGAACGTATCCAAGGATGTTGACAAGTGCGACACGCGCCCGCTCATCTATGCACTTCTACCGGTGGTCGGTCAGGAAAGTAAGAAGGCCGGTTCACTTTTTGATCTGTTGCATGACTTCGGTTTGTGGGCCGACCAGTTGGTTAAAATTCCAGAGAGTGCATCAGATAAACAAGCACCATTGCCTCAATGCGTCCTCATCCATCGAGCTCTTGCCAAAAATGTGATCTCTTATTCCACCCCCTTAATTGCACTGCGATCTCTGGGGCCGCTTTTGGCTCTGATTCAGCCTTTGAGCGACAAGGAAAGCAATAATTTGCGCGGTTATTTAAGAAGCCTGCTTCCCCATCCGAAAGCCACTCACCTGCCTATTGAGCGTTTTTACGCATTTGCCAGCGCCATTGAATCGATAGCACAGAGGCGCTCGCAAGAAGTCGGTGACAAAGCAAGACGCGCTATTCATTTGCTTATTCAAAACACCGCCAAATCCGGTGAAACCGCCAATGTCTAGAGCAGAAGAGCGGCAAAAGAAATCGAACGGCACGTTTTCCGAACTGCTTTCAGATTTGCACATGGAAGGACTGACCGGACTGGCCAAGCTGCTTTTGCCTGAGGGTCTCTGGAAAGGACAGAACCATCATGTTGAAAATCAAGCTCTTGCCGATGACTCTGCAGCTGGTGGCAGTCGAGAAATCCACCTCACCTTCGATGACGGTCCCAATCCGGCGACAACGCCGTATTTACTGGAGATGTTCGAAGAAGAATGCGTGAAAGCAACATTCTTTGTAATCGGCAATCAGGTAGAAAAGCACGAAGATTTGCTTCTCGCGGTAAGCAAGCACGGTCATTCCATCGGCAATCACACCTATAGCCACGTTTTTCTGCCCATCTTGTCGCGCCAGAAAATGGAAAAGGAAATCCTGACGACCAATCAGCGAATTACGGACGTGACCGGCCAGCAGCCAAAATTATTCCGTCCGCCATTCGGTATCGTCGACAAAAAAGCACATCTTTTGTTGCAAGAGCAGGGGATGAAAACCGTCTATTGGAGCGCGTTTAGTGAAGACTGGAGGCAGATAGGCGAAGACTCCGTTGTGGAAAGACTATCTAGATATGCCGTGCCAGGCGGAATCATGATCATGCACGAGCTCGCGCCGACCGGAGATCAAACAATTGGCGCGGCACGCACGCTGATTCGCAAGCTTAAGGAACGAAATTATAAATTCAGCGCTATTGCTTGATTCCAGCGCGCCGACGCACGGAGAACCCAATCCAGACCAGCTATACAAGCTTGAAAGTAGCAAAGCGGTCGAGGCTTCGATTCATTGTTATACTGAAGCCTGTCAGTGTTTTCCCATCTAATTCAGTTTCTTACAGCTTGCGAGATCGAAGACCAGTGCTTGACTTTCGCCCTCCAAAAGATTCAAAGTTCCTGATCACCTTTATCAAGCTGTGCGCGCCTCTTTACAAAAAATACGGCATGCACGACACGCAGATCAGAGTAAAGGAAGGAGCGCTCGAGCGTTTTTTAAAACTGAAAGGAAAACGGGCGCTTGTCTGCCCTAACCATTCGAACCGCCACGATCCGCAGGCAATGTTTTTCTTCGGTCAGGCAGCCAAAGAGTGCTTCAACTATGTAGCCGCCCGCGAAGTGTTTGACTGGGACCACGGCTTCAACGGCTGGTGGCTGCAGCATATCGGGGCTTATTCGGTAGTGCGCGGCGCGCCGGATCGTGAATCTTTCAAAATGACCAGGAAGATTCTTTCGGAAGGGAAGCAAAAACTGGTGCTCTTTCCTGAAGGGGAGATATCCAGGCAGAACGACACCCTTCTGCCGCTTGAGACAGGCGCCGCACAACTCTCATTTTGGGCGCTCGATGAACTCGACAAGCAAGGCTTGAACGAACACTTATACATCGTTCCGATTGCGCTGAAATACACATACTCCGGCGACATCAAGCCGGCTTTGACAGAAACGCTCACAAAATTGGAAGCGAAATTGTCTGTACCTCGACCTTCCGGCTCCAAACTATATCCCAGACTGATGGCGGTTGCCGAGAAATTGATCTCTGTCCTGGAGTCGGAGTACAACCAACAACCAGCCAAGGACGCCACCCTCAACGATCGCATCACGACTCTGCGCCTGGCTATTCTCTCACGTGCATCGGCTTTCTTGAACGTAGAATTGCCCAGAGGCGATCGAACACTGGATGCAGTTCGTCTTTTGAGAAACAAGATTGACGATTTCGTTTACGAGGACGATGAGGGACTTTCCGAGTATGAAAGGGAGCGTCACGACGAGAAGGCAGCTGCGATCAAGGGCTTTTACAAAGACCTCGATCGCGTCGTCAACTTCGTCTCGATATACGACGGCTACATAAAAGAGCATATGACCCAAGAACGTTTTGCCGATGTGCTCGAGCGCATCGAGTATGAAGTCTTTGGAGCAACGACCGTGAAAGGACCGCGCAATATCCTCATCGATGTGGGCAATCCCATTGATTTGCGCAGCTATCAACACGAATACAAAACAAACAAGAAAGTGGCGCTGCAAAAGATAACCGAGGATCTGTCCACGCAAATGACCGGCATGCTGGAAACGCTTGAACACGAGCGCATGAAGAAGTTTGTCGATAGTCCCTAGCGTGGTGAGACTTAGTTGATTTAGGGTTAAGGAAGTCAAGAATTCCGTCTCAGAGGCTAGACGGAGTGGTAAAATTGGCTGTTGGCCAGGCCAGGCAGGCGGCTTAACTACCCGGGTTCGGGTGAAACCGCTGGCGCCTGCGGGATCAAGGAGTTATGGCAAAGGAATAATGCAAAAGCTTGCACTAGTGGGATTGGGTGCCTCCGGTTTGTTCGCTCTTAAAGAGCTGGCCGGCGCAGACATAGAAGTACACGTTTTCGACGTCGGTCCTGTCTATGAAAAACGGTATGCCTGCCCCATCGACCAGGGAGTGCTCACAGTATGCCCGCCAAAGGCTTGCAGCTATTGCGCTCCCGGACAGTCTGCCGGAAGCTGGAACGACTTCAAAGTGATTCTTTCAGCATCGCCTGTGATCGGCGGCCGCCTGTTCGATCTGGTCGGCGGCGACGAATTGCAAAAGAAATTGAATGTCGTTAGAGAAACCATTCTCACTCATGCACCTTGCGAGATACCGGTTGTTAAGCCCAATGAAGATGACCTCGAGTGGATAAAGAAAAAAGCCACTCTTGCCGGCATGACTTATCACTATCAGGAGTTGTTGCATTGCGGCTCGGATAACGCGCCGGCAATCAATACGAGCATACTCGACGAAATCAAAGCAAAAGGCTCGAATATAGTTTTTCACTGGGACATAAAAGTACAGTCAGTGTCGAGACGCGGCGAGCAATTCCTCGTACAGTTTGACGGCTACAGAAAGCAGGGCAACGAGCAGGAAGACCTCTTCGACATGTGCGTTCTTTCGGTCGGGCGAGGCGGCGCGCACTGGTTGACGCAGCAGGAATTCTACAAATCGCTGGACATTTATCCCGGACAAGTGGATGTCGGCATTCGCGTCGAGACCAGTTGTTTTTTCACAGAAGAAGTGGACAAGCGCTTTTACGAACCCAAGCTTTATTACAGAAGCAAACATTCAAATGATGTCGTGCGCAATTTTTGCTCCAATCCAAAAGGCTTTGTGACTCCGGAAAACCATCGTGACTACGTGCTGGTGAACGGACATTCGAAGATGTACGAGAAGAGCGAAAACAATAATTTCGCGGTGCTCGTTTCCAAAACGTTCACGCGCCCGTTCAAAGACCCGCAGCTGTACTCGCAGACCATCGCCAAAGTAGTAAACATGCTGGCAGGCGGCGGGCCGCTTGTGCAAAGGCTTGGCGATCTGCGCGCGGGGCGTCGCACCAAGTCGCTCACCAACAATCTGGTCAAACCGACTCTGGAAGCTGAATGCGGCGACGTTTCTCTGGCTTACCCGCATAGAATTTTAGAAGGCATCATCGAGTATTTGGATGCGCTGAATAAAATTTGCCCCGGCGTTTCCGATGATTCGACGCTGCTCTTTGCCCCCGAATGCAAGAGCTATCCTGATTCCATAACTCTTTCCAAAAACATGGAAACGAATGTGCCCAATCTTTTCATCATTGGTGATTCGTCAAGCTGGACACGCGGAGTCGGTCAAGCCGCTTCATCAGGACTTCTCGCCGGCGAAGGCGTGAAGAAAAAACTCGGACAGCACAAAGAGAAAACAACTGTTCCGGTAGCTTAGAGTACTTATTCATAAGAAAAGCTGTACCGTTGCCCGGAGCAAAGACTTGCCACGCATCTGTCTTTGCGCAGGATAACGGTACTGCTTACTACTTAGAAGTCAGTCCTGCCAGTTAACAGAGGGCGTATCGTCGTCGCTTTCCGCCATTCGTTTTTGTAATGACGCATAGCGCGCCATGAGCTCCGCTACTTCCGGGTGCTCGCTGCCCAGAGCCTTTTCTCCCACTCCCAGCCCCCAGCGAAACAGGCGGTCGGCTTCGTCGTAATTCTCCTGGTCTTCATAAAGCTCCGCCAGATTTCGCAAAGCTTTGGCGACGCTGGGATGCTCCGGTCCTTGAGATTCTTGCGTAATCGACAGAGCGCGCCAATACAGAGGTTCGGCTTCGCTGTATTTGCCCTGGTCTTGATACACTTCGGCAAGATTGTTCAGCATCTCGGCCACATGAGGATGTTTCGGTCCCCAATCTTTTGTTCGCAAATCAACAAGGGTCTTATATAAAGGTTCTGCCTGATCGTACTTGCATTGCAAGTGAAACAGAAGGGCGAGGCTGGCAAGACTCTGTGCGGTGCTGGGATGCTCCACGCCAAGAGCTGACTGCCTGATTCTGAGCGCCCGCCAGAATGTTTTCTCCGCACTCGGGAAATCGCCTTTCATACGAAACAGCTCGCCTTGATGATTGAGAATGGTGGCACATGAAGGATGCTCGCCCCCCCAGGTCGCCTCGCAGATTTTCAAGGCGCGCTCATAGAGCGGCTCAGCCAGCTCATACCTGCCTACGGCGTGGTTCAATAAAGCGAGATTTTGCAGGCTTGGTCCAAGCGACTGATGATCCGCGCCCAAAACTGATTCGCGCATCGCCAGTGCTTTTTGAAAGAGCGGCTCGGCCTGTTCGTACTTTCCGTGAGCGCGATAAAAATCGGCAAGCGTTTCAAGTGTTGTGGCAACATCCAATTTGGGAGCGGCCGGATCCTTTTCATATGTGGTCAGTGCGCGCCTCAATACCGGCTCGACTTCCTGAAATTTCCCCTGGGCTCTATATATGACCCCCAGTTTGTTCAAAACATAGGCGACGGCAAGGCTATCCGGTCCTGAAATCTTTTCTTTGAGCAACAAGGCTTTCTTGTACGCCTTCTCGGCTTCGACATGCCAGCCCTGGACCAGGTATAGCTCACCCAGACTGCTCAAGATTTTTGCCTGTGCAACCACGCGCTCGGCAGTCGTGGCATTGGACAGTGTGTCTTCTTCATCGGGAGTTCGTTTGGAATCGACCGATTCAGGCGACTTTACGTCTGTAAGAGCCTTCTTAAGAAGCTTTTCGGCATCAGCATAGCGGCCCAGCTGAAATGCTTTGCCGCCCGCTTCCCAAAAGGTTTCCCAACCTAAATCTTTACTGTCTACGCTTTCTTCGACCTGTTCCATAAAAGAATCCCGCGTTTTCCTCCAAACTTACAGGCAGGCGCACGCGCCTCAACCTAACAATTCCCAAACCGGGCGCGAAAATCTACACTTTCCTCCCTTTCTGGCGGTTTTTGCACAAAAATCTCATAAGCAGGCAACAGTATATTAACTGAGCGTTGCTTACGGCCGCCGCCTTTATGCGGCTGTAGGCTGGAGAAATCGCAGCTGCGCTCCCCCTGTGCCGTCCGGAGAATAGAACGTGAACCCAAACGTCAGCCAAAGCCTTGAAGCCGACCTAAAGTCAGAATCCCCAGATGTTGCAGTATCTTCAAAAGGCATAGCACCCAGGCTCTACTCATATATGGACAGATGGAAGCTGAAAAAGGAAGAAAGGCCTTCATTCAAAAGAAAGGCAATGATTGAAGCCGTAAAACTGTCCATCTTGTTTTTCATTCTGTCTCCAATCTGCTTGTTTCAACTGACCAGAATATTGCTTTTCTTTCCCGATCAGACCAAATACGACCTGAAGCCGCATCTGGCGACGATGGAGAAAAAACTCAACACCAGAGTCGAGGATGTCACATTCAAATCGGCCAATGGCAAGAATTTGAACGGACTCTATTTCAAGCGTGAAGGTGCAAAATGCGTTTTTCTCCTCAGCCATGGCAACGCAGGCAATGTCGCACACAGGCTGGTTCATGTCATACACATGCTCAATCTGGGAGCCTCCGTTCTGCTGTATGACTATCAGGGATACGGGCAAAGCGAAGGCGAACCGTCAGTGAATGGCATAGTCGAAGACGGCGTGGCCGCCTACGATTTCTTGACAGAAGAGAAAGGATGGAAAGCTGCACAGGTAATCTCTTATGGTGAATCGCTCGGTTGCGCTGTCGCCTGTCAGATATCCAAACAACGCGAGGTAGCCGCCATTGTCTTGCAATCGGGATTCGCCTCTTTGCCCGGCGCTGCAAAAGACCGATTCATCTGGTTGAATCTGTTTCCGGACTTCACTTTCCCGCAACCACAGCTGAACAACTTAGAGATTCTTGCCTGCCGCCATACTCCACTTTTGATAATTCACGGACTGAAAGACAATATACTGCCCGTAAAATATGCCGAGCAAATGTTTGCCGCGGCAGCCGAACCAAAGCGCCTGGTGAAGCTGAAAAACTCAGGTCACAACGATGTCATGGACGCCGACCTGAAGGATTACCTGGCTGCGATGACCAGCTTCTTGAAGGAGCTCGGCGCCAAAACGTAGACCATGCCAATACGTGGTATTGGCTATGGTGCGTTGTCGACCATAAGGTCTTGGCGGAATTAAAATCGCTGTCGAAAAATTCTTCAAATAACTCACTACTTTTTGTTTGTGGATTGATTCAAGTCGAACAAAACCGCGACCCTGGATTTCTCACATTTTAGGCTCTGGATGCATGAGAGCTGAAATGTGGCTTCCGCGGCACCATACAGGTGGCTATCGCCACAGTCCCGAAGAGTTAAATTCATGAGCTGGTGAGGCTTTTGGGACTTGGCAATGGCACGCGGCATGCTACACTAAGAATAGTTAATGTCCCTTCCAAGCCCCGCAGGGTTTTACTGCAACCACTTCACGTGTTTGAGTCCATTTGCGTACACTCTTTCGAGTGATGAGGCTGCGGTACCAGGGTGTTAAGAATAGGCAGATTGTCTTAAAAGCCGATCAAATTTTTCAAGGAGGGGTTAGTACTTTTCAGTGATTTTTCCCGCTCTACCTGCGGGCATTGCAATTGGTCTGAAAGGATGGAATCAGGCAGCCCACTTCCATCATAGAATTCAGGCAAATGCAAACAGATTCAAAAACGGTTTCGGAGGCCCTGGAATGTTTAGCGCATCAAAGCAGTCCGATTTATTGCTGGAATTGGTACGCAGCGCCAACGTAGTAGATGATCAAACTCTCGAGAACGCAATAGCGATCTCGCAGAGATTGAATTTGCCTTTGGAAAGAGCACTCATGCAGTCGGGCAACTTCAGCGAAGAGTGCATGCGACCGCTTCTGGCGGCAAAACAAATGGTGGAAGCCAATACGATTCGTCTGGATACGGCAATCAATGCTATCCGGTTGGCTCAGCATGATGGTATTGATTTCCAGGCAGCACTGAAAAAAATATTGACAGTTCACCAGAAGACGCTCGTCACGCCTTCGATGAACAATGACCTTACGGACATTCTTTTGCAGTCTCAGGTCATCAATCAAGATCAGTTCGGACGCGCCATGCAGAAATCACTACAGACCAAGATTTTGATCGGGCGCGTACTTGTGATCACCGGCGATATCGGTATTTCGCTTTTTCTCTCGGCACTGCAAGCAGTGCTTTTACTGAGAGAAAAATCAATCAGCAGAGGAGAAGCCGTAGACGCCCTCAAGCTTGCCCAGCAGAAGAGCATTTGTCTCGAGCAAGCACTTTTCGAGATGGGAAGTTTCAAGACACCGCCAGTCGGCTCGCTCAAACTGTCCGAACTGATGCGTATGGCCGGTCTGATCTCCGAAAGCGAACTGGCGGAGTGTCTCGAAATTGAGCTATTCAAGAACAAAACATTTGGCCAGGTTTTGCGCGAACAGGGTCTGGCAACCGATGAACTTCTGGAAAGCGCGATGATTTTGCAGGGTTCGGTAGCAGGCAGCGAACTCAAGGCCTACCAGGCGGCAGAAGCGATGCGCCTGATTGCCAAAGAAAACATGTTTGCCGAAACTGCCATCAACAGAGTCACGCAAAGATCGCGTGGCAATGAAGACGTCCGCCTGGGCGAATTGCTGATCGAGTCTTGCGTTCTGACCAGAGATGCTGTCGAGAAGACGGTTTCCGCCGCAGTCACCAGCAATGTCAAAATCGGCAAAACGCTTCTCGACGCCGGACTTATCACCAAGAGCATGTTGCACCGCGCTTTGCGTTGCCAGTCTTTAGTAAAATACGGCGCCATCTCGAGAGATCAGGCTGTCAAAATCCTCACCAGCTGCAAGCAAAAGGAGCAGACAGTCGATCAAGCCATTACCGGCCTCGGTTTGAGCGCACCGACGCGCATGCAATGGTCATGGGTATGATATGTTAGCCGGTTTGGCCGGTGAGAACGCCAGCAGTCTGCCCGATATAGAACAATGTGGAAAATCGCCATTGTATTTTTTTTGGTATTCGCCAATTTCGGATACTGGTATTGGACGACCACCCCGTTCTACTCCATTCTCGAAATAAGAGAATCGATAGTCCGTCATGATCTTAAGACTTTTGAACAATACGTTGATGTGGAGCGAGTTTCATCCAACATGATTGACGGCTTTTTGACGCCGCAAGTACGCTCGCGGCTCAGCAAAGGCGTGCTGGGAGATTTGCTTGGCTCAGGCTTGATCAGCCTGGTTAAACCGACTCTAATGGACGTAATTAAGAACGAAGTTGCTCATTTTGTTGAAAGCAATCAGCTGGCTCTAAATCAAGGCGCCCGGCGCATCGCCAGAGGACGCAAACGGTCCGAGAATGCAACCGCGCAGGCCTTCGGCAAAGTACTGAAAGTGACCAAAACAAAAGACGGCAAACTCGTCGTCGCCGAGGTGCCTGCCGACTCCGTGCCCGCCAATGCAAAGATTGCGCATGCACCCGCAGCTTTTGAGCCTGCACAGCCGAAGGAATCTGAAGAGCCGGCAGAAGCCCCCGCTCAAGTGGCACAACCGGAAAAGCACTCTAAATCTCTAGGCGGCTTTGGTCTCAGTGACCTTTCAATGAAGGGAGTGTCAGGCAAACTCGGTTTTGAAAAACAAGCTTTTAAGAAGGTGGCATTCATTCGAGTGAGAAAAAACGATGCCACAATCGGCGTGACACTTTTCAACAAGCGTTACGACACCAACATGCTTTTGGAGTTGCGCATGGAAAAGAAAGATACGCACTGGCAGCTAGTTGAGGTTTCCAATTTCGCCAGTTTTGTATATCTGATTATCGCTTACGAACAGGCTAGGCGCGAACGAACAGGTTAGGCGTTACCAATTGAGGCGCATAGTATAATCTCCATGCCTTGCTTGCAGAATGGCGGCAAGGCATTAAGCGGATCACAGAGTCTGGAGGAGAGACCGATGCTGAAAAGGCTTAGCGCCTTAGCAATGACTGTGCTTTTTGTATTGACCGGTCAAATTTGCGCGCGGGCAGCGGCCCCAGCTCCGGTAACAATCAACACCCCTGTCAAAGACAAATGGGCGCTGGTGGTCGGCATCAGTAAATTTGCCAATTCTTCCTTGAATTTGAAATACGCCGCCAAAGACGCGCAGGATTTTCGTGACTTCCTGATCGGCAAGTGCAATTTCGCTGCCGATCACGTCAAGCTTTTGCAAAACGAACAAGCCACCAAAGATAGAATTCTCGACATTCTCGGCGACAGCTGGTTGCCTCGAGTCAGTCTTCCCGATGACCTCGTCGTTATTTTCATTTCCAGCCACGGCAGCCCTTCAGATCTCGACGTAGCCGGAGTCAATTACGTCGTCGCCCACGACACCAATCCCGACAAACTGTTCACCACAGGTATTCCCATTCAGCACCTGGCTTCCACAATCAAATCGAGAGTGCACAGTAACCGCGTGCTCGTAATCCTGGATGCCTGCCATTCAGGCGGTGCCGGCGAAAGCAAAGGGCTGGTGCGCACTTCCAACGTAGATGCTTCTGCCATTGCGCAAGGCACAGGGCATATGGTCATTTGCTCGAGCGCCAAGAGCGAGGCATCATGGGAATCGAAGAAGTATCCAAATGGCGTCTTCACTCACACTCTAATCGAGGCGCTGCAGTCGAAAGGCGCCAGCACAAAATTGACCGACGCCTTCGGTATGTTGAAGACTGGTGTGCAGCAACAGGTAGCAGCAGAGCGCGGAGTAATGCAGACGCCAGTTTTGGAAATGAGCAAATGGAAGGGTGATGATATTTTGCTGGCGGTAAAACCGACCGAGCCGAGAAAATCACTGGTTGAAATCGACGATCCCAAACCGGTTGCGCAGACGGCTCCAAATCTTCAAGCCCAGCCCCCTCAGGTGCAAACATCGCCTCCCGTTCAGGTGGCCGCTCTGCCGTCGACAGTGGCAGACATGAGAATTCCAGATGTATCCGGAGCGTGGATAGGCTCCAACGGCATCAATTTCGTTTACTGGCAAAACGGTCGCTCAATCGGCTGGGACATGTACGGAGTTTCATTGCGAGGGACCATCAGTGAAGACGGCAAATCCCAGATATCTCAGTGGACAGGCACCCTCACAGGCTCAGGAAGTGCAACAATCGAGGCGGACGAACGTGGCAAAGCCATTAGAATGGTCGGCAATGACGGAGTGATTTTGACCAGACCGGAAGCTCTGGCAATGGCTAATTCAATGATGCAGCAAGCGCAAAAAGGCGTTGCGGCAAACATCCCCACAGTCGAAGGAACCTGGCTGGGCGCCAATGGGGTTAAATACCAAATTTGGCAGAGCGGCTACAACTTCGGCTGGAAATTGCCCCGGTTCAATGAAGTAGGCATCGGAATCATCAACCAGGACTTAAGAACGGGGACTTGCTCCTGGACAGGTCCTTATGCCAGCAGCTGCACTTTTGCCTTCGAGTTGGATAGCACAGGGCGTGCAATAAGAATGCGCACCAACACCGGCGCTACAATGACTCGCTTGTAGTTGATTTCCAAATTGGAAGAACAAACCAGATAGAAAAAAACCCAACTGGAACGGCTGAGATTTCAAATCCAGACTAGAGACACCGAGCCTACACAGAGGCGCCGATAAGCTCACCGACAAATTCAACTTGGACCGCTTCTTTGATGACGCCGCGCTTGTGCGCTTCGGCAAATAGTCTGGAAATTGCAGTGCGACCTAAGTCACCATAATCAACAGTCATTTCGTTGACGTACATGCCGACGAATTTGTCAGCCAATTCAGGCGGCATATCGCGAGCGAAAGTCAAAGCGTATTCCAACGCTTCCGGTCTGTGCGCCAGCGAATACTCGATGGAGCCTTTCAAAAGCTTCGTGGAGAGAGCAATCAATTCGGCGCCCAGATCTTTGCGAATGACATTGCCTCCGAGCGGCAGCGGCAAGCCGGTTTCGTCGTACCACCACTGACCGAGGTCAACGATCAAATCCAAACCGAACGCTTTGTAAGTCAATTGCCCTTCATGAATGATCAAGCCGGCATCGGCTTTTCCGTCGCGCACGTAAGCAGGAATTTCATCAAAGTGTACATTGACTGTCTTCAGTCCAGGCATCCACATATTCATAGTCAAGAAAGCTGTGGTGAGCTCGCCCGGGATCGCGACCGTCAAGCCTTTCAAGTCTTCTTTCTTAATGCCCGGCTTTGCTAGTACCATCGGACCATACTTGAAGCCCATGCTGGCGCCGCACGGCATCAAAGCATACTTATTGCTGACCGAGGGATAAGCAGCAAATGAAATCGCAGAGACTTCGTACTTGCCATTGATGGCGTCCTGGTTGAGCGATTGAATATCTTTCAAGACCTGATTCACTTTCAGTCCTTGCGTATCAAGTTTGTCCTTGGCAAGGGCGTAGAACATGAACGCGTCGTCTGAATCCGGACTATGCGCAACCGTAATCTCTTTGTTCGCAAAAGACATGACAGAGCTCCTTTATAAGCACCCAAATTGTCCTCCCGTCAGGCTTTACGATCCTGAGGCAGAAATCATAAATAGAGCAGATCCCGCAATTGCTTACACCTGTGGGTGTTTTTGGCAATTCACATTGCTTGTTAGATTTTCTCCTCCAAATCTGACAAAACTTGTGTAAGACAAAATCGAGAAAATCTAACAAGCTGCGAAATCCGCACCTGGGAACCATTCAGCCCGCCACGCCGGGATTGTGAAGAGTCCCGGGCCGATCTCAGGTTCAGAGCCTCGAGGTCCACTCCATTGGCTTTGCAGTACTAACGTTGGCGCCCATAGGCGGGCATTCGTAGATTTTCTTCAGGGTGTTGATGTCGCGCTGAGTAATGCTGCCCGGCTTGGCAAGCGCGGCCTTGCCCTTGCCGGAAAAAAGTTCGCTGGCATACATGACGTCCTGGGGCGAATCGCTGTGCCCGAAAAGCCCTACTGCATGTCCGATTTCGTGCATCGAAACGTTTTTCAAAATGCGCTCAGGCACATCCGGTGGATAAAAAGTCGGGCGCAAAAGATAGACACGCACCTGCTGATGCCCCTGCAAGATTTGCAAACGCGTAATTCCCAGAAGCCTGTTATCAGCAAAATGATTTTCCCAGGTTATTTCGATGTCAGCGGGTTCCGTCTGGGTAGCTACTTTCAAAGGAATAAAGCTGCCCCACTTTTTAATCGTTTCGTCCAAATATTTACGCCATGATTCGGGTGAGGATTGCGGCAATCGCACCTTGAGTGGAAAACGGCTGAAACGCGCGCTGGCGATTCCAGGTGGACGCCAGATTGCCGACATATAATCGCCGGCTTTTTCATCGTAGGGGATGCCCTTAACCACTGCAAAATAGTCGGTTTGTGCGATGTTCGGGTTGGTTCCGACCGGTGCCATTGCCTGAGGTATTTTGGCAGTCGGAGGTGCAGCTTTCACCGCCGGTGGTGCTCCATAGGGCGGATTGGCTTGAGGCATAGTAGATGTATAAATCGGCTGCACCGGCTGTCCATAAGGAGGATACTGCTGCACAGGCGGATACTGCGCCGGTTGATACGGTGGTTGATACTGCGGGGGCTGAACATATTGCGGCGCCGGGTATTGCCCCTGCTGGTACTGCTGTGGTTGCTGATACTGTTGCGGTTGCTGATACTGTTGCGGTTGCTGATACTGCGCCGGTTGCTGATACTGCGCCGGTTGCTGATACTGCGCCGGTTGCTGATACTGCGCCGGTTGCTGATACTGCGCCGGTTGCTGATACTGCGCC
>JADZFV010000427.1 GCA_020854255.1 Candidatus Melainabacteria bacterium
CGCTCAATCCACTTGCGCGTGAGTTAACTACGGAACTTTCATAAACTCGGTAAGTTGAACTCCTCAGCAGGTAGCTCGTCAGAAGTGTCGAAATTCTTCCCACCGCAAACCAATAATTTAGCGGTACCAGATTTCGCTACGCATGCGTCAATTCGGTCGACACTTAGTTGTCCAAGAATTTTTGCGGATTTTCCTATTTGAATGACTTCCACGTCACGTGTGTAACCGTTGTGAACTTCTCCACCAACAACGATCAGAGTTCTTGGACCAATTGGCACTACCGTGTGTCTGTCCCGTTCAACGCAAAGGCTTGTCGTCCGCTCAAATCCCTTACCAGGAGAGTAAATTTCGCATCCATTTAAAAGGTTTTTTCCATTGTAGCCTCCAGAGACAAAAATTTTCCCATCGTCCAGCCGACACGACGCGGCGAACCAATGAGCCTCACGCATGGGAGGACCCTGAGTGATTGTGTCAGATGCTCGATTCCAGATCCATGTTTGACTATGGTCGTAATTCGGACTTCCTTCGCCGGGTAAATAGCCGCCCATAACGATTGCCGATTTCTCACTGATGCTTTCAATACAAAAGCCGACGGGTCCAGACTTATAGTGATACTCAGCTGCTAATTGCTTCCAACTTTGACTTTGGCAAAATTCATGGTAAAGCCCAGTGCGACCACTAGTAGCAAGAAATGGCAATGCTCTGTTTTTGAGTAGGACTCTTCCTTCCTCAACAACGCAATTTTCGATGACTTGTGAAAATGATTTCGCGTCAGGGGGTAACTGTTTTGCGCAGCCGAACGCAAGTAGCGAACATGCAGCTAGTGTGAGTACGGATCGGAGTCCGACGGCATGATTTGTTGACAATCAGGCCCTACCTTTTCGTCTTTTTCCAAGGAGCCAAGCAACAGTCAATGAGAAGATGACGATCATAAATGACATGATCAGCGCCAAGCAGCCCGACCCATGCTCCCAGATATTGCCGGGGGTGCCGTTCGAAAGGACAACATCACCACTCATGGTGACTGTTCCCGAAAAAAGATACCAGGCAGTCGGTGGAACCGCTGCCGCAAGAATTCCAAATGACAGAATCAGTGCGCCGTACTTGCTAATTTGCATGTTTGGTATCTAACGCGCTCGTATGTGCTTCCATTCTACTCGTCGCAGGAATCCAGTAGAAACGGTTTGATTTCGGCAATTTGCTCAAACAAAGGCGAAACCAGCATTCATTAGTAAGTATCAGCGAAGGTCAATCTTCCTCAAAGCGCCATATCCAAAGGCAATCAGGTGCCGAAAAAAGTGCAAAGTAATTCGCTCGGCACGAGCGGATAGTTTTGTTAAACAGCAGCCAGACTGCATTTAGATGCTGTTTTTGCAAACGAATTGTAAATTTTGCCAACTGTGCACTGATCCGGGCGAAGTGAATTGCTCATCTTTTTGAAACGAATTGCGCAAAAGCCATGCAGCACATCTATTTCCGGCAAAACGAATCACCTCACTTATCCTGCGTACCGGCCAAGGGGCAACAAGAATGAAGGCATTTTGGGGTACCACGGTCCGCTTATTTTGCTTAGGCATAAAAAAATCCCCCCGCACATCTGCCGTTCTGCCTGAATACCGTCGAGCCCGGGACCCGAAGTGAAGGCTGCCGGAGGCACCCCAAGGGCTTGGGCTTCGCTTTGGGGGCTCGATGGTAGGCTCCTCTGCCAGGCAGAATGAAGGGGGCCACCTTGATTGATTCCGTTGCTACTAAGATTTACGGTCGTGGTCTTCGATCAAGAGCGGCACGCAATTCTTCTGGCGGCAGTGGTTTGGCCGAACAAGCGGTGATCAAATTTCCTACGAAAGTGAGGTCGCGGGTGGTGTAATTCCAAATGAGTTTCCGCATTGTGCTTAGAATTTCAGAACATTCCCAAGACGGCTGGTTTTCCGTAGATTCCCACTTAATCGCAAGTACGAGATACTTGTCGTTGTCTTGAGAGTGCCATTTGAGCTCTATTGCTTCTCCGCGTTGCCTCCGCGCCTCTTCAAGCATAGCGTCAAGGTCGCGTGAATCCGGCATCTCACCATGGCTCCCCCCTGGTTCTCTTCGCGGTCGGCGTCCGCCGCTTCCTCCAGAGCCAACGGCCGTTCTTGGTTTTTTTCCGCCATTTCCTGGTCCAGATGCCTGTGTCTCGGGCTCTGGTTTTGGTGATTCATTCTCAGGTTCGTCCTGGCTGCCTGTGCTGTTGCGCATACAAATGTTGTGGGCATCGGAGCAATGATTACAAGTCATTCTCTTTCAATCTTATCGGATTTCGTCGCGGCCCTACTGGCGAGCGCACCTGAATCCCAAGAATGGTAAACGAGCAGTACGTTAATTTGTCCGGCAAGCTAAATTCGACATGCATTTCACTTGCGAAAGCAAGAATTAGTTGAGTTTTGGTATAAAGGTGTAGATTTGACTAAATTTCAGGCAATAGTTGACGAAAAAATGTCAAATATCCCGTGAAAATGATACTATTGATGTACTCAAGAGGTTTGCGGTGTGCTTTATCGTCTCGAAATCGAAAATTTCTATTCCATTAGAGAGCCCCAGGTTATTGACCTGATTGCGGGGAAATCGGCTGACGACAGGCCTGGACGTTTAGCACCGATTGGACCAGGTCTGGAAGAGATGGCCCCAAAGGTCATTGCTTTTTTTGGCCCGAATGCATCCGGCAAATCAAATGTCCTCAAAGCTCTTTCGTTCCTTGCATGGTTCGTTCGAGAAAGTTTTACAATGTCGCCGGACGGAATGCTTCCCTATAGCCGTTTCTTGCACAGCGATGCGCTATCTGAACCGACTAGATTAGCTATCTTCTTTACTGGCCCTAGTGATCCTGAAAAACTTGGCCAGCACGATAAGCATTCTTGCAAATACGCATACGAATTGGTTTTGGGCGGTGATCACAATCGACCGCAACGGGTAATTTCAGAAACCCTAAAGTATTGGACGTTAGAAACCAATCGGCCAGTTAACTTGGTGCATCGTGATCAAAACGGAGAGATAAAGGCGCATAAACACTTTGGGCTAGCTGGATATCACACCGCCTTGGAGAGAATTCTAAGAACAAATGTAAGTGTAATCTCGACTTTAGTTCAGCTCAGGCATCCGATAGCAACGGAGCTATGGAAGACATCTACACAATTCAATTCGAACATTCTTACCGAGAGGATGGATATCAATGAAGATGCAGTCACTCGAATCTATAGTTTGAATCCACGACTTCTAACTGCGCTGAATAAGGAGATCGAACGGATCGATTTTGGAATACGTGAACTTCAATTGTTGCCAGGAGCGAACGGGCCAATTGTCGGATTACAACACAGCGGACTTAACACACCGCTTTTACTAGGCAATGAAAGTCACGGAACCAGGCAGTTCATAAGAACATTTCCGCTAATTTTTGACGCGTTGGCAAACGGCGGCCTTGCTGTTATTGACGAATTGGATATCTCGATTCACCCATTGATTCTGCCGGAGATTCTAAGCTGGTTCCACGATTCGAAGCGTAATCCCCACAATGCTCAACTCTGGATGACGGCTCAAAATCCCTCTCTGTTGGAAGACTTAACCAAGGAAGAGATATTTTTTTGCGAGAAGGATCGTCGTGGAAGAACCTCATTGTATGGCTTAAAAAATGTGCAGGCAGTCCGCAGGACTGAGAACTATTACCGGAAATATTTGAGTGGTGTATATGGAGCAATTCCGAAGCTAGGATGAACCGAATGAGTCGCTCCTCAATTCCGCAGCGTCGTCGCATTTTCCTAGGATGCGAAGGCGATAGTGAGCGTGGATATGGTGCTCTCTTGCGGGAGTTGCTTGAAGAAAGAAGACGTGATGTGCATCTTGATGTAGTGCTTTTAAGACCGGGTGGCGGCGATCCACTGGTGCTGGTAGAACGTGCTCAAGAATTCATACGGAGAGGAGAACGAGCTGGTGCCCCTCGGTATGTGCACAAGGCATTGCTTTTGGATGATGATCTGCGAGGAGCTGATGCTCGGCGGGATCGTCAGGCCGAACGTCTTGCTTCTCAGATTGATCTGCATTTCATATGGCAGACTCCTTGCCACGAAGCATTTTTGCTTCGCCATTTGGCAAATTGTGATCAACTTCGTCCAGTATCGAATGATGACGCACGTAGAAGATTGATAAGAGCCTGGGCAGGATATGAAAAAGGAATGCCAGCTTCGCGCCTTGCTCATCGAATAACTGCCACTGAAGTAGAGCGCGCTTCCGCAGTCGAGCAAGATTTGTTGGTTTTTCTGCAAGCAATCGGTTTTCTCTAAATCGTTGCAGCACCATATCTAACACCACATGTAGCTTAGTGGTGCCTTTTGGCAAGTCAAACCAATTCGATCAAGACGTCCTGTCTTTTTCTCGACGTACTTTTTTCTATTGATTAAGCTTCGTTCAGTTGGACGTCAAAAAGGCCTCCATTAGGCCTCCGTGAATAACTTCGAAGTCTGAAAACATAGCCGACAAGGGGATTTGAACCCCCGACCTACGGTTTACGAAGCCAGCACACTGTACAAGTAGTGCTTTTAGAATACTACATTCCACCGCGACGCTTTCTTGTTCGGTTCTTGCCGGCCGTGATGATGGCGCCAGC
>JADZFV010000428.1 GCA_020854255.1 Candidatus Melainabacteria bacterium
ACAAATGTGACCGGGCGGTCGTCGAGCGGCAACAGGAGCAATTTCATTCAGTTGGACTCCTTCAGCTATGGTTTGTTTGAATCAAGAGAGCCGGGTATTGAGTGTTGAGAGGGTGGTAATGCTGTAGTGGTGCCGAATTTCAGCCCTTTTTTCACTTCGGCTTCCGCGGACACGAGCACGCCGTTGTCTGCGCCTACGGTTTGCTCCGGCGAGACTGTCTGGGCGACTTCAGCGTCACTGAAATCATCTTTGGACCAGATCACTGCTTCGAAATAGAAGTTCTGTCCAATCATGTCGCCCTGCACAGGCGTTTCTATAAACATTTGGCCGATGCCGGACGCACCGATGCGCACGAGCGAGACAAGCTTTCTGTCCGGACCGAGCCGAATCTTGTGCCCGGCTATGGCTTTGGCGCCCGAGTTTTTGTCGGCCATGGCAATGGCTGCCCAGGCGCCCGGCTTGCCTTTGACGATGAATTCCTCGGAGCGACCCAGTATCATGCGACCGGGCAAGAAGACGCGAGGCGGCACCAATCTGTCGGTAAGTCTGAGCCGGCTGGCCAGAGTGCGGCGCCCGGAAATTGATAGGGGCTCGGTGATCGGATCGTCGTTTGCATTAGCGGTTGCGCGCGGGGCCGATGAGAACGGAGTGGGGACGGTCTTGAGCATATTGGGCGGTCCGAAGACTTCGTCATCGGCTGAAGCTGGTCTGGCCCAGGGCAAAAGAAGGCTGAATACGAGCGCCATTACGGCTTGTCTCTCTGCTTTTGAAAACGATCTCATGGCATCCGATTTTTCTATATATATGTTGGACTTGGTGGATTATATCGCCTTGCCGCTTGTACAGGCGACGCCGGGCATCGCCCCGTTTGTACTTGACCCTGTCCGAAACGCTGGAGCCGGCCGATGCCTGGCATTACCCTGAAAAACTTGGTGCATGCCGTCGCCCACTGGAGCGGGCCACAGGGCATCGACCCACAGGAGGCACAAGGCAGCGACCTGTGCTCAGAGAGTCGAAAATAGCAGCAAGATTGATATGCTGATGCATATGATCGAGGGTTGATTTAAGTTGGCTCGATTAACAGCCTCAGGACCGCCACAGACTTTGCTCGCTACCGTCAAGCATTGGGCGGGTGAGCAGGTGCCTTTGATGGAGGCTTTTCTCATTGCCGTGAGCATCCACGTGGCTCTCTTTCCGATTATCTGGTTTATGGGTTTTGCGCTCCCCTGGCCCAGGTCGCCTGTCATTACAACCATCATTGAATATGATCTTGGAAACTGGCCGGAGGTCACAAAGCCGAAAAGGATTTTTGAGTTTCGCGACCCGGCTAAGAACTGGTGAGGGAAAATTTTTCTTTGGCCGCTTTGATTAACTTTGGATTTTGAATTGAACTTTTTTGCATATAGACTCGTATTTAAGTAGGTATGCAATCGGATGCTCTCGAGAATTTTTATCGAACTGTTGGCGGCACTGCGGATCCGTCAAGCGCTTATTAGCCTAGACTAGAGCTTAAATCACGGTCTCGCATCACCCGCGGTGCCAGGTGGTATCGAAGAATATGCGTTGGATTTGCGGCTTGTATCTGCTGGCGTTCGGGATTGGTGTTTGTTGGATAACGAGAAGGCTATTGGTATGAACGGTGGAAGCGACAAAGGGCAGTCAAATCAGGACAGTGCTGTCGGCATGAATCTCTCAGCGCGGGGCAAAGTTTGGCTTGTGCCGAAAATCACGCCCGCCGAGGGTGAGATGATTGCTGCCGCCTTAGGGTCAGAATTGATCGCGCGCCTGCTGGCACGCCGAGGTTTTGACAGCGCCGCCAAGATAAGAGCGTTTCTTGACAGTACTTCTTATACTTACACCAGCCCGATGGAATTGCCGGACGTGGACAAAGCAGTCGCTCGACTGACTCAAGCCATTTCCGCGAAGGAGCAGATCACCGTATACGGTGACTATGACGTCGATGGTGTTACCGGCACATCAGTCTTGATGACGGTGTTGAAACGCCTGGGCGCGTCGGTCAACTATTACATTCCACACCGTACCAGTGAAGGCTACGGGCTTAATCTAAAAGCGGTGAGCATTCTCGCCAGCAAGCAGAGGACGAAACTAATAGTTACCTGCGATTGCGGTGTTTCCAATTTTGCCGAAATCAATTTCGCGCGTTCGCTGGGTGTCGATACTCTTGTGCTCGACCATCACACCATGCCCGAGATCCTGCCGCCGGCCATCGCTATTGTCCACCCCAAGCGCCTTGCCGAAGACCACCCGCTTTTCCACCTGCCCGGTGTGGGAGTCGCTTATAAGGTCTGCGAACAGTTGTTGATTGATAACGGTTATGGCGAGGAAGCTGAAAGTCTTCTGGATTTTGTTGTTCTGGGAATGATCGCTGACCTGGTTCCACTGGTCGGGGAAAATCGCCACATTGTCCGCAATGGTCTCAATACTTTGCTTAAGTCACCGAGACCGGGTATGCAAGCACTTCTCGGACAGGTGCAAAAATCCGGCGACACGGATATGGTGGCATTTGGAATTGCTCCTCGCATCAATGCAGTCGGGCGCCTTGCCGATGCAAACACGGCAGTAGAATTGCTTACCACCAATGATGCAGCGGTTGCCGAAAATATCGCCAAACAACTTCAGCTGGAAAACACGCGCCGCCAGGATCTTTGCGAAAAGATTTTTCTGGAAGCCGACAAAATGGTGCAGGACAAGATCGATCTTTCGACGGATCGCTGCATTGCCATCTACAAAGAAGGATGGCATCACGGTGTCGTCGGCATCGTCGCCTCCAAGCTTGTCGAAAAGTACAATCGCCCGGTATTCATCGGCGAGCTCGAGCCCGAGGAGAATGTCGTAAAAGGCTCGGCACGCGGTGTCGAGGCTATAGATCTCTATCAAGTTCTTAAAGCCAACGAGCACCTTTTGACCAGATGGGGCGGACACAAGATGGCCGCGGGCTGGGGCGTAGAAGGCAACAAAGCCGATGTTTTATGTCGTGCCCTCACCGAGACATGCAACAGAATGCTCGCCGGCGATTCTATGGTGGCGACGTTGAACATCGATGCCGAAGCGCTTGCCCGGAGCGTCGATATTGACCTGGCGCGCAATCTGCAATCTCTGGCACCATTTGGAATGGGCAATCGCAAGCCGATCTTCATTCTGCGCGGAATGACTTGCCGGTCGACGCGGGTGCTCGGCAAGGACGGCAAACATCACAGAGTCATGCTCGAACACGCAGAATTGCAAGAAGTGCTCGAATGTGTGATGTGGAATACTCAGGGCATCGTCCCTCAGGACGGGCAGCGCGTCGACGTCGCTTTCACCCCGGAGGTAAACTCGTACAATGGGCGTGACAGACTGCAATTGGTGCTTACAGATTGGCGAGCCGAAAAGCAAGGCGACGACGATATCATGGTCGTTCACACTTCGATGAAACGCAGCTCCGCGGTTCCGCAAAAGGCACCGACCACTGCCGCCGCAGTCCCCGGTGAAGTGGATGCAATATCTGCGTTGGCAGGCTCCCGGCGAGAGATTCGCTCGCAAATAACCACGTGGAAAGATCTGCGCGAATTCGACAATAAAAATGACGTGCTGAAGAAGGCAGCAGAAAGACTGGGCACCGACTTTGTGCTTTTCAGCGAAACGATTTTGGAAGCCGGCGGACTAAGCGTTTGCGATCGCACGGCGGTAAACCCGGCAAGCAATTTGATCATCTGGCAATTTCCGCCCAGCTCCAATGTTTTGAAAGAAGTGCTGGACAGGGTAAAGCCCAAAAATGTCTTTGTGGTCGGGCAGCCGGACGATGTCAGTGATGACGCCTCTGTCTTCCTGAAACGGCTTTTAGGACTTATCAAGTACGCCGTCAATAACAAAGACGGTCAGGTCGAGGGCGAAAAACTAGCTGCTCTTATGGGCACAAGCAAAATGGCTATAGCTCTGGCCCTCACCCTGTTACGCAAGATTCATGTGGTGGACTGGTTTGCCGAAGAAGGCTGCCTTTTCCTCGACTTGATCGGGCAGCCGGAAAGCTCACCCGAAAATCATCCTGAATTCCGCCAACTGTCGGACAGCCTTCGGCAGGTCAAGAGGTTTCGGCAATGGATGTCCGAAACATCTATCAAGGAGATACAATTAGCGGTCGCTGCCAACCAGATTGAATTGGTAAGCCCTGGCGAGGACGCAGAACTGGGTTCGCTCGATGAACCCGGGGACGACACGCTTCTGACCGTTAATGAGGACTTTGAAAATGACCAACCCGACAGCCGCGAAGGCGCAAGCATCTGAGCTGGCGCTGCCACTGTCCCAGGAAAAATCCGACTGGCTCAAGTCTACGATTAGAGATATCCCCGACTTTCCGAAGCCGGGCATTATCTTTAAAGACATCACTACTCTTCTTAAAGATCCGGATGCATTCGGATTTGCCCTCGATGTGATTTGTGAGCAAATTCGCAAGCACAACGTTGATTACATCGTTGGTATCGAAGCGCGCGGCTTTATTCTCGGATCGGTCGTCGCTTACAACTTGAAAAAGGGCTTCATTCCAATTCGCAAACCGAACAAACTCCCGCACACAGTCGAGCGCGTTGAATACGATCTCGAGTATGGCAAAGACTCGGTTGAAGTGCACATTGATGCGGCGGGCAACGGACACAGAGTTGCTCTCGTAGACGACTTGCTGGCGACCGGCGGAACCGCCGCAGCAGCATACAATTTGCTGACCAAGCTGGGTGCTGAAGTGAGTACGATAGGCTTCATCACAGAGCTCGGTTTTCTCGATGGGCGCAAGAAGCTTCCGGCAGATGCCGACATCTTCTCTCTGATTACATACTAGTTGCTTACACCCAGAGCCAATATGGTTCAGTCAACTAGCAAAGAACCTATGGGAGCGCCGGCTGCCAGCCGGCTTTTCAGGTTCGACGCGACCTTGACTTTGCCAGAGCCCGCGAGCCGCCGGCGCTGCCTGAATCGAGGTGGTGTGCCGCCTTCACGCAATTTCTCCATGGACTAAACTAAACGGCATTGCACCAAGGCACTCGCCATAATCGAAATCCCGAAAAACAAAGTCGCTCTACGCGCCTGTCGTATCGACAAAACTGTGTCCTAATTCGGTCAGCTCGAGCCAGACGCTGGCGTCGGTGAGAAACCCCGCATGCTCTAGCACGAATTCTCGCAAATGAAGGCAAATCTCGTCGCAACGTTTGACTCTATCGGCATATTGCTGTGCTTTGATCTCCATTTCAAATTGCGAGATCATTGCCCCGGCATCGACTGTCATTACTCGAATAGT
>JADZFV010000429.1 GCA_020854255.1 Candidatus Melainabacteria bacterium
CTTGAATTTTTTCTCCTTGACGGTTTGTGGTTTATCCGGCGCGCTGTCACTTACGACCTGTATTGGCGGCATCATTCGCGCGGCGCGAAAAGCCGGTGAAAAACACTGTAATCCAGCCATTCTCAGTAATGTGTAGGCAATCTGCATGATTTCTTGAGGCTGGAGTTTGTCGTTGCTTTCAAGCGCTTTCAATTCTTGCTCGAGAAAAGCCATCTGCGCTTGTTCTTCCGTTTTCATGCCGGCCATGCGAGAAGCTTCGATCATGTTGAACAAATAGTAAAGTCTCTCACTTGATGCAACAGGGCATTTGTTGGCATATACCAAACCACTTTTCAAAACCGTTTGCACTTGCTTTTGTAGATCCTGACGGGTGGCTTGCGACAAACTTTTTTCCGAGCTTTTATTAGCCAGGCTCATCGCATAATTGGTATATGCTTGCGGCAATTCGCTTTTCGAATTAGGGAAAGATTTTTGTAATTCGATCGATTTATTGAATGTCTCATCAGCTTCCTTAAGCATTCCATTTGCCAGGTAAACGTTGGCAAGATTGGCTAATTGCGATGGATAGGCGGGGTTGGTTTTGCCGTTGCGGGCGACAAAATCGCTCACCTGTTTTTCAGCCTGCTGGACAGCCTGTTTATCTGCCATGGCGGGTAAAGCTCCTACCGAAAGTCCCAGGGCAATCAGTGAAGTTAGAGCACGCCTGGATTTGGTTTTCATTAATCTGCCCCAATGGTTTGACCGGTCCTGCCGACGACGCCTGTGCGGGTTTGTGTCTCGTGACCATACCCCATGTTTATTTTTCACGCTGGCGGGCGAATCTACACTGGGGTTAACCCGTAAGTTCAACCGATAGTACTAGCGTTTTGTCGCCGTAGTCGTAAGCTTTTCTTCGTCGGAAGCCTGGGCTGGCAATATCTTCTCAGGCTTGGTCCAGTAATGATCTCGATGCTTCTTGTAGAACTCGATGGTCTTGGCGATGCCGTCTTCCAGTTTGGTGGTCGGGCGCCAGCCGGTCATGCGTTCGATTTTGGAGATGTCCGAATAAAAATCACCGGGCTCCTGTGCCTTTCTTTCCGCCGAAAATTCGGCGAATTGCCAGCGACCTTGTTTTGCCACTTTGACGATGGTGTCGCACAATTCACGGAAGCTGACCGGAATGTCGGAGCCGACGTTGAAAATCTCTCCGTAGCATTCAGCAGTGGTGGCGACGCGCAAAATTGCATCGACACAGTCATCTACATAGCAGAAGTCGCGCAAAATACTGCCGTCGCCGAAAAGCTGCATGGTGTCGTCGTCCATGGCCAGGCGGATAAACCAGTTGGCGACGCCGAAGCGCGAGTGCATCATTTGCGAGCGCGGGCCATAGATGTTGCTCAAGCGCAACAGTGAGGAGCGGATGCCGTGCACATCGTTGTATACCTTGATGATTTTTTCGGCGGTGAGATTGGAAATCTCGTAGATGCCTTTGGGGTTGGTGGGTGCTTCTTCGTTGACCGGCATGGAAACGACCGAGCCGTACTGCCCGCGCGTGCCCGTGTAAACAACAATCGCGTTGGGATTGTGCTTGCGCAGCGCCTCCATAACGATGGCTGTGCCGGTGATATTCATTTCGATATCGGGAAATGGATTGGACAGGCTCATCAAATGGCAGACCTGACCGGCCAGGTGAAAAACATAATCTTGGCCGCGCACAAGCCAATTTACGGCTGAAGGGTCCCTTATGTCGCAAAAATTGATGCGGATCTTTTCGGACTTGTCGGCGAGATTGAACTCATTGCCGCCGTAATCAGGGATCATGGCGTCCAGTACGGTCACCTTAGCGCCCAGCTCGGCCAGCTTTATAGCCAGATTGGAACCGATGAAGCCCATGCCGCCGGTTATGAGAGCTGTCTTACCTTTGAATTGTTCGATCATGATCGGTGTCTAACTCTAAATTCGCGCTCACATTTGAAAGACGAGAGACTCAGTCGAAAACGGTGATTCTGTGCGCGTTTTGGAAAACGCCGTCGGCTAAATCCGAGGCCATGATCTTAGCATGCAGAGCGGTGACAATTGGCTGAAATCCCCCCGCTGTGTCACTTCTTGTCGGATGTCAATTAAGTTGCTCTTAATTCGCTTCTTGACCATTTCTTCTAGTATTGATGAGCCCGATTCTAAGAGCAAAGGAGCTAACCGGTGAAAGTCCCATTTGGCGACATGAAGCTGCACTACCATTCTTACAAGAGCCAGATCGACCAGGCAGTCCATCGCGTTCTTGAGAGCGGACACTATATATTGGGCAGCGAACTCGAAAAATTCGAAGCCAACTTCGAGAAATTCCTGGGCTCGGGCTATGTAGCCGGTTGCGCCTCGGGAACGGAGGCAATCTACCTGGCTCTGGCAGCTGCCGGGGTGAGTGCGGGCGATGAAGTCCTGGTGGTGGCTCACACAGCCGTGCCGACCATCTCGGCAATCTCAATGACCGGCGCCACTCCTGTATTTGTAGATATCGACCCCGATACCTGCCTGATGAATGTGGACCTGGTCGAGCGCAAGATCACCGAAAAGACCAAGGCCATCGTACCGGTACATCTGTACGGTCAGATGGTGGACATGGAGCCTCTGCTCAAGATAGCGGCCCAGCACAAAATTATGGTTCTGGAAGATTGCGCGCAATCGACAGGGGCTACTTATAAAGGCGCAATAGCCGGCACGCTGGGCGACTACGGCGCCTTCAGCTTTTATCCCAGCAAAAATCTGGGCGCATTCGGAGACGGCGGTGCTGTCTCGACCAACTCCCGTGAGAATTTCGACAAGCTCGTGATGCTGCGCAATTACGGTCAGTCGAAGCGCTACTACCACGATATCGTCGGCATCAACAGCCGCCTCGACGAGATGCAGGCTGCCATTCTCGATGCTCAACTGCCTTATGTCGGCAAGTGGAACGAGCGCCGCCGGGAAATTGCCAGACGCTATAACCAAGGGCTGGAAGGCATTGTGAAAACACCGGTGGAGGAAGAAGGACGCAAACACGTCTATCACCTCTATGTAATCCAGACCGAAAATCGCGAAGAACTCCAGGAATACCTGCTGGATAAGGGCATTCAAACCCTTATTCACTATCCGAACCCGGCTCATCTGCAGAAAGCTTATGGTTATCTCGGATACAAGCCCGGGTCACTGCCGCAGACGGAAAAGGTCGTAAAACGCATCCTTTCCCTGCCCATGCACCCCGGCTTGACCGACGAACAGGTCGACGCGGTAATCGAAGCAATCAGTAACTTCTGCCGCGAACACCAGTCCTCTAAGTCATCTGCCAAGGTGACTGCCAATTCGATTTCATAAACTGAAGCGGAGCCAAAATCAAAATGAGTGACATCAGCGTAATGCAAAGCTCAAATACAGCAACCCTGCCGAGAAGAATGCAGGTCATTCCGGGTACGGTATCACTAGTGATACCGGCCTACAATGATGAAACGACGATCGGCAAATTGATAACCGATGCCGATGCGCTTCTCAAAGAAGCCTGCACCGATTACGAAATCGTAGTCTGCAACGACGGCAGCAGAGACAACACTCTGGCTGTGATTCAGCAATGCGCTAAATGGTTTCCCAAGGTGGTTGTGATCAATCACCCTGAAAACAAGGGTTTTGGTTTTACAATACGCGAGCTATACCTCTCCGGCAAAAAAGAGCTGATCTTCTCCCTGCCCGGTGATTATCAGTACGCGCCAAAAGAAATCTTCGCAATGGCCAAGGGGCTGAAGACCCACGACTTCGTGATCGGGCACAGAGTCAATCGCAACGACCCGGCGCGCAGAAAGATTCAATCGCAGGTCTACAACTTGATGCTGCGTGTGCTTTACGGGCACAAGCACAAAGACGTAAACTCGATCAAACTTTTCCGCAAGGACATCGTTGACCGTGTGACGCTTCTGTCTCACACCGCTTTCGTCGACGCAGAACTTTGCATTCGCGCTGAAAGAGCCGGATACAGAGTGATCGAGATTCCGATCGAACACTTGCCCAGACTGTCGGTTGGCGCCTCAGGCGGCAAACTCTCAGTGATTTGGGAAACGTTTTCAGACCTGTTCGGCATGCGCAGAACGTTTAGAAAATAGCGGCGACGTATCATAATCACCCATGTTTTGGCGACAGCGAAATTCGCAAGAATTTCGCTGTCGCTTTATGGCTGGAAACGCCCTATTGACGGGATTCAGTGCTTTGGCGAGAGAAACATCACCGGGTTTGAATCCAGCAAGCGCTCATGGGCACCTGAATTGTGAGTTTCCGCCAGCAGCGAAATTCGCAAGAATTTCGCTGTACCCTGAGACAGCATTTTGTGGGATAGGTTATCGCTTTTAGAAAACGCGCTTAAACGCGTATTCGACCGTTTCTATTGTTTCCTGAATATCTTGCGCGGTGTGAGCAGCAGAAACACAGGCTGCATCGACTGAAGATGGCGGCAGATAAACACCGTTAGCCAGAAGCAAGTGAAAGAATTGCGCAAAACGCTCTGCGTCTATTCGTTTGGAATCCTGAAAGTTTAAAACAGGTTTGTCGCTGAAGATGATAGAAAACATCGATCCGGCACGCTGCAACTGGATCGGTAAAGAACGATCCTCAACAAGTCTGGCTATTCCTTTGAAAAGTTGCGCTGTACGCGATTCTAGAATTTCATATACGGAATTGTCGTCCAGCAGTCTCAATACTTCAATGCC
>JADZFV010000430.1 GCA_020854255.1 Candidatus Melainabacteria bacterium
GGTTGAAAGAGCGAATTAATTGCCGCCTCGGCAGCTTGATTGGCGCTTCGGATGCAGTCGGGTATGCCGACTCCTTCGTAGGCGGCACCAGAGAGAAACAACCCCTGATGCGCACCAACCTTTGTCTCGATCGCTTTGACTGTCTGTCTGTGCCCGACAGCATATTGCGGCATAGAGTTATGCCAGCGAGTAACCTGAGCGTGCAGGTAGGGCAGTCCGCGGGCCGGTGACTTTATCGACAGGTAGAAACACAGGTCAGCAAATGCTCGCTCGCTTATTTCAGAATCGGAAAGTTCCATAAGGTGAGGAAACAAGGCGCCGCCGACAAAAGCGCGCAAAATGGCAAGATTGGCAGGCGCACGTCCTTTAAATTTAACGCTCGAGAATCCGGCGGCCAGTATGTATTTGTTCAGCAATGAGGGAACCACAAAACCAAATCCGTCTAAAGCGTGCAAAACGTTCTGCCTCTCGACAATGAAATTGATCACGGCAGAAGATGTGTAATTTATGGAAGACAAAATGCCAGCAAGTTCAACATCACTTTGCCTGAGTAATTTGGCCGCTTCCTGGGCAGGCAGGCAGAGAATCACTGCATCTGCATCAAGGCTCGAACTGTCGGCGAAGCTGATTCGCCAATTTCTGTCATCCTGAAGATATCGAAGCGATGAAACAGCACACCCGGTTTTAAGCGATGCATCTTTCAGTTGCTTTTTCAATTCCTCTACAAGGGACTCCATTCCCTTTTCCGGAGCGATGAACATGCTGTAGCGTACCGCGTCGGAGGAGTTATTTCTGCCGTTTTTGGGAGCCTTCTTTTGCTCTTTCAAACCGCAAGTGACGCTGCCGAACTCGGCTTCGTATTCCAGAAATTGAGGCATCGTGGCGCGCATGCTGAGACTATGAGGATCGGCTGTATAAATGCCGGCAAAAAGTGGCTGCGCCAGCCTGTCGAGCGCCTCTTTGCCAAGTCTCCTTCGGACAAAACTGGACAGGCTCTCATCGTAGTCCTCCGGCAATTTGCCTGCCGACATGGCACTGTTACGCGGTATGAACGGCTCAAAAGCTGCTCTAAGCTTACCTCTCAGACTCAAACAAGGAGAAGCGGCCAGCGCCACCATGCTTTCCGGAGCCAGCAGCCGGAAACCTTCCGGAACAGGCAAGAGGCAGTCCGTGCCGGCTATGAATGCCCGCCGATGTTCTGGCGCTGTTTCAAATATCTGGCTTTCCATACCCAGGGACTTCATCAAATCGACGCCCCACGGTTTTGTCGTAAGCATGGAATCCGGCCCGCACTCTAACATGCATCGGTCTACTGTCTCAGTTTTGATGACACCGCCGAATCTGCTGCCCGCTTCGACAACGGTTATCGCAAGCGGTCTACCGGCACTTAATTGTTTAAGGCGGAAAGCAGCGGCCAAGCCGGATATGCCACCACCTATAATGACCACCTTTTTTTCAATCGAAATCATTTGCTGCTGAGTTCGTGAACGACTTCCACCAGGTACTTCACGTTTTCATAAGGAGTTTCAGGCAGCACTCCGTGACCTAGATTGAAAACGTGGCCGGCTCTGCCGCCTGCCTGTTTGAGAAGCTGCCGAACGCGCCTTTTGATTTCATCTTTTTCGGCAAACAGAACCACCGGGTCTAGATTTCCCTGCACGCCCCGATCATAGCCGACTTTTTCCCAGGCCGCATTTAGATCTATGCGCCAATCGACGCCGATAACGTCTCCGCCGGCCTGTTTCATCAATTCCAATAAGGCCGAAGTGCCGGTGCCGAAATGCACGACCGGACCCCCTTTCTGAATACCGGCTATAGTGCGGGCCGCATGCGGCAAAACATATTCAATATAATCGGATTGGCCCAGGCAGCCAATCCAGCTGTCGAAAATCTGCACGGCCTGAGCGCCCGCATCGATTTGATTGTTCAAGTGATCGCTGACTATCACTGAAAGATGCTGCATGAGCTTATCCCAGGCTCTCCTTTCGGTGTACATAAAACGCTTGGTCTTTTCGAAATTTCTGGACGAGCCGCCTTCTATTAAATACGAGGCCAGGGTAAATGGAGCCCCGGCAAATCCAATCAGAGGAATATTTTCCGGAAGCTCTCGTCTTGCCGTCTTGACCGCCTCAAGCACGTAAGATAAACTTTCGCGGCAGTCAATTTTGGGAAGTCTTTCGACATCGGCGGCGCTTCTGACAGGATTGTGAATTACCGGACCATCGCCTTTTACAAATTCCAGACCGCAGCCGAGCGATTGCAAGGGCAAAAGGATGTCAGAAAAAATAATTGCGGCATCCACTTTCAAAAGTTTCACCGCCATTACCGTCACTTCAGCGCACAATTCAGGGTTGTGGCAGAGCTCCAAAAAGCCGGTCTTAGATCGCACTTCGCGGTATTCAGGCATGAAGCGGCCGGCCTGACGCATCAACCAGATCGGCGTATAATCAGCTTTCTTGCACCGCAGAGCTTGCATGAAAGGACTGGATGCAAGACGATCGGCAGTCGCTTGATAGGTCACTCAACACCTCCGCGCAGCGCAAATACAGATTCCAGGACCTCTGCCACTACCTGATCCGGAGTTGACGCTCCGGCTGTAACGCCGATTACCAGATCGCCTTCAGGCAGCCAGTCTTTTTCAATAATACATTGGGTCGAATTTTGCAGTTTGTGCTTGATCAGGTTGCCGGGGCCAATACAGGAAGGACCGTCAATATGAAAGGAACGCATGCCTCTGTGATCGGCAATTTCGTGCAGGTGGCCGGTATTGGATGAATTGAATCCACCGATCACAAGGACAAGATCGAGCTTTTCTTCCACCAGGTTGAGCATGGCATCCTGGCGTTCCTGAGTGGCATCGCATATGGTATCGCCAGGGCTGAGAAAGTGTTTCTCCAATTTTTCCGGTCCGTATTTGGCCAAAATCGTGCGCTCGAAAAGTTTTCCAATCTGCTCTGTTTCACCCTTGAGCATCGTGGTTTGATTGGCCACACCAATACGCAACAAGCGCTCGTCGGGATCAAAACCTTTTGAATGCGCCGATTGAAAGCGCTCGAGAAACTCCTCTTTCTTGCCGCCTTTCAATATATACTCAGACACCCAATTGGCTTCCGACAGGTTCTGCACGATCAAATAGTGGCGTGCTCTAGATGATGTGGCGATGGTTTCTTCGTGGTTGTATTTGCCGTGAATGATGGCAGTGAATTCGCCTTGCTCGTACTTAACGACGCGATTCCAGACTCTGGAAACCCAGGGGCAAGTAGTGTCGACGATTTCACATTGCTTGGACTCGAGCAATTCCATCTCTTCGACCGAAGCACCGAAGGCGGGCAAAATTACTACTTCACCTTCTTTCACCATGGAGAAATCTTTGGTGCCGTCGGCATTAACCGGTACAAAATCGATCTTCATTTGGCGAAGATTTTGATTGACGACCGGATTGTGAATAATCTCATTGGTGATCCAGATGCGCCTGTCCGGGAAATGGCGCCTTGCCTCGTAAGCCATTGAAACCGCTCGATCGACCCCCCAGCAGAATCCAAAAGCGGAAGCCAGCTTGATTGTCAGTCCCGAACGAACAAGAGTATTGTTATTTTCGCGCAGCTCAGCGATCAAACCTGATTCATAGGCAGCCTTCAGCTCGCCGTCAATCTCGTCTTTGAGGCCGAAGCCCTTGCGATGGTATGTGGAATTCGAGTTGCTCATGAAATAAAACAGGGCTCTACTAACAGCCGCCGCCGCCCTTTGCAGCCGGGCATGATTTTACAGTACACCAACAGAGTCTGTACTGATACGGTGTTATTATGACTTCGTCTTACGCTTACTATGACCCCTAGTTACCAAGAGTCACCAATCAGGGGAGTCGGAAGCAATCAGCGGAAAACCCGCTACGGCCAGTTCTGGAGGATACGACGTGAACAAGAAGATCGGTTTATTGGCGCTTCTCGCCCTCACCCTTAATACAGCTCCTGCCTTTGCAGAAAGTGAAGGAACCATGGCGAAACAGGCTCTGATGCTGCCTGTACGCATGGCTGCCATGGGCAGTGGAATGGCTCTCGGCGTTCCGGTAGCTATCGTTCGCCGCTCAGGCGCTCGCAGCGTCGGCTTTACCGAATCCTTTGCTGATAACATCGGCGGAAAAGAGCACATGATTCCTTTGGGCATGGCGTCCTTGATGGGCATTCCATTCGGACTGCTTGTCGGAACAGCAGAAGGCGTTTACTCTGGCGGCAGAAATTCCATCAGCCACGGCTGGGAAAAGCCGTTCAGCCTCGAATCCTTCAGCATGGGCGAAGAGCTCGATTCTCACTAATCAGGGACGCACAAAGTGCGCTGCGTTAGAAGTTGATTCGAGCCACAGCTCTTGCAACAAAAGATTAGTTGATGGGAACGGATATATACTCCGTTCCCATTTGATATATTCGCCTCGTCTTAGAGGAATTCTCAATGTCTCAGTTATCTGACCGGAAAACAGCTGTAAAGGGAGTACAGGCAATCGTCTTTGACATGGACGGTGTGCTTATCGACTCGGAACCTTTGCATTTGCTTGCTTACCAAAAGTTTCTCTCAGATTTCGGACTGACATTTCTCGAGCAAGACAATCACAATTTTCTCGGCATGAAGGATCTGGATTGCGCGAAACATCTGGTCGAGCGCCATAAGCTCAAAATTACTGCTCTCGAGTTCGTGAAGCGTAAAGAGTCCGTTTTGCATAAGCTCTTCTCAGATGAGCTTGAAGTGCAACCAGGCGTGCTGCAGACACTCGAGAATGCTCATAAACTGAGCATACCGATGGTGATTGCCTCTTCGGCAACCATGCCCACCATCGAACTGGTTGTCGAGCTGACAGAGACACGGAAGTATTTCAAACATTTGTGTTCTGGGGATGAAGTGTCGAATGGTAAACCGGCACCGGACGTATTCCTCTTGGCGTCCGAGCGCCTGCGCGTCAAACCATCCGAGTGTCTGGTAATTGAAGACACCTTCAATGGGGTTTGTGCAGCAAAGGCAGCGGGTATGATGTGCATTGCTATTCCGTGCCAAGCGACTAGGCACCAGGATTTCGCACACGCCGACCTGGTCCTTGCCAGCATGGAAGAAGTCAAACTTGAGGAGCTCATAGCACCAAAGAGTATGGCTTGACATTAAGAAAAGCTGCAAGTGTCGCGCTTGGCAACGGTATGACTTTGATCGCTTTTTAATTAGTGGGTATAACCAGACGAGTAAGTGGCCGTTGGCAGTGACGACAGACGTAAAAGAGAAAGGTAACAATAATGAAAGCCATTGAGAAGGATAGGATTCTCAGACTGAATTGCCCTGGCTTCGGCGAAGAGTCTTACCTCACGTCCGGGCGCGCCAAACCCCTCGATTACTACACAGCCATCATAGTCAATCCGGTGAGCACCCTTCACCTGTTCGACCGCGACCCGGACATGGTCAGGCAGGTCGAGTCAGCACAAACAGAAGGTCTTACATCTGTAAACACCTCTAACGACGCTCTTCTTGAAGCAGTTACCGACGAAATCAATAGCCGCACGGAGCAATTGGTCAAATTCCTCGAAAAAGGCGGCATTCTGGTCTATTTCCTGTGCCGTCCTTTCCTGATTCAAGGCAAGTCGTCAGCCATGGATAACTATGTCTGGCTGCTCTCACTGGCACCGGACAAATCAACCGAGCGCAATACGCGCCACATGAGCGCAGTATCCCACGGACGCAATGTGGAAATGACCGAAGAAGGCAATGAAACAGAGTTCGCAGCCTATCTAGCCCAGCCGGGCATCGAATGGAGCACGATTATCCGCACAGACTTCCTCACCGAAGGCTACAACGTATTGGCCACAGCCGGTCCGAAAAAATGCATCTCGGCGCATTTGTACGCCGGCGACAAAGGCGGACGAATCATTTTCCTGCCGGCACCATATTCTCCCGACTTCGACCGCACGCTGGTTCATTGCTTGAACCTCTGGTATTCCAAGCGCGAAGGTGAAGATGTTTCACAAAACGTCAAAGACGAAACCGCGGCCCTGGTCGCTGCGTCTGTTGAACATCAAGCGCAGGCAACGGCTCTTGATCCTCATAAATTTGTCGCTAACAAAGCAAGCACATCAAGCAGTCAGCTTCCCAGACTGGAAAGCCCGCAAATACAGGAAGTAGCCTCGACGGCTACGGGCGGATCCGGTTTGGGTGCAATGCTTTCGCAAAAGTCGGCAGAATCGTCTATTGCCACCTTGCCTGAACCTGCAACGTCCACTACATCCATACCACCTCTGACTCTGGCATCCGGAGAGAACAATTCGGCGATGGCTACGTACGACCGTCTGCCCGCTGCAAGTATGGAATCGTTGTCCCAAGACACTATCGATTTGACTGCTCCATCGGGACAAATGAGTGCCGAAGATATCCTCAATTCAGTAAAGGCTGAAGCGGCAAAAACAGAAGCACCAGCGAAAGCTTCTCTGGGATCGCTTCTGAGCGGGGCCGAGCCGGAGCCACCACCTCCGGCGCCGCCACCACCACCGCCACCACCACCGCCACCGCCACCGCCACCACCACCACCACCTCCTCCACCACCACCTCCTCCTCCTCCTCCTCCTCCTCCTCCTCCTCCTCCTCCTCCTCCAGTGCCGGAGCCACCACCACCTCCTCCTCCCCCGCCTGCTCCGGCTCCAATCGAGACTGCCGATACAAGCGGTAAAGCCACAAATTTAATGGCGCAACTGGAGTCTTTGAAAGTCTCCGGGCAAGCGTCGCAGCCACAGTCTTCGCGCAACGACGATGATAACTCTGCGTCCAGCACCATAACAACGGGAAGTCACGCACCCATAAGTCTGGATGAACCACTAACTGCCCCGGAGGTCGTTGAATCGGCACCACCACCTCCTCCTCCTTTTGAGCCGGAACCAGTTAAGTTCGAAGCACCGCCGCCACCGCCTCCGGCACCGGAGCCGCCACCGCCTCCGCCTCCGCCGCCGCCACCACCACCGCCACCACCGCCGCCACCGCCGCCGCCACCTCCGCCACCGCCTCCGGCACCGGAGCCGCCACCACCTCCTCCTCCCAGACCGGAAACAATAGTTGAATCACCTACACTCTCATCGCAGGCAAGGACAATGACGACACAATTGCAAGAAGACACAGCGGTCGGAGCACCAGATTGGTGCTTGCAGTACTCCTTTCCTGGATTGAACGAACTCAAGGCTGAGCGAAACGATCTAAACGATCAGATTCGCCAGATTCAAAACCGAATCAGTACAATTGAATCTCGCATTTCGCTTCTGGACGGAGTCAAGAATTCATTGCTTTCCGCCGACGGCACTGGTCTTGTTGCCGCTTGCCAGAAGGTATTCGCCAAGATTGGCTGGTCGACTACCGTTTCGCCAAGCAACCCGAATGAGTTGTGGTTGAATCTGGGCGAAAAAGCCGATGTTCTCACCCACGTGGTAAAGAGCAATTCGCAAGCTAAGCGTACGGATCTGGCTCTTCTTGGAGAATCGGTCATCAATTACTGGGGCGAGCATGAAAGCGAACCGAAGGGGTTGCTGGTTGCCTGCACCTGGTCAAATCGACCGCCGACTGAGCGTACCGAGCCTGACTTCACCGATGCATTGGCTGAGTTTGCTAAGAAGAAAAATCTTTGCCTGATGACTTCCATGCAATTATTGTGCATTTTCAAGGACCTTGAATTGGGCACAGTCGGTGCTGACGATGTGCGCCGCAAGATCATGGAAACAAGCGGCGTCTTAAGCGGTTTCTCACTCACTTAATAACTAGACTCGAGGCAAATAGTGTCGTTACCTACATTGATCATTTGCGAAGCCGGAGAAGATAAAGCTAAGCAAATTGAGGAACTGATACGGGCCCACACTGAGCTCAGGCTCATAGGCACGGTCAACAGGCAAACTGCGGCAAAACAAATTGCAGCGCTTTCGCCAAAACTGGTCTGGATTGAATTGGCTCCAGAGCCTATGAAAGCACTTACTCTTTTGGGTGACTTGAGAGAACAGCATCCTAAAGTCCAGTTTCTCGTGAGTAACGAGACACTGGACGGCGGTTTGATCAAAACGTCGATGCAACTGGGCGCCACTGACTTTCTAGATTCACAAACCTGGAAGGACCAACTTCCTGATGTCGTCAAACGCATTGTGCTAAAAGCAGAGCAGCTGAACGCTCCGGCCGCAACAGCAGCTTTGGCTCCGGCCGCTCCGGCGCCGGCCTCAGCCAAAGATAAAGATGCAATGCCGCCTGGACTGGCTGCCGCATTAGCTGATGGCGACGACGAACCTGGTCCAGCCCGTCCGGCGGTAGCGGCAACAGCGCCGGCAGACTCGCTTGCAAATCAAAAGAAAACCGGCACCACAGCTGCCATGAGCAGTACTTCACGCGGCAAAGAAATAAAGGGCAGTGCAACGGCATCGCCGGCATGGATCTGGGCGATTATCTTGGGACTCTTTGGCTTGTCCTTTTTGTTCTACAAACTGTTTCCATAAAATCAGGCTTTTTAATTGCTTAATTTGCTGCCTGATCAATTTTGGCGGCAAGTATGAAGTCGCTCTCTGTCAAACCGCCTGCTGCATGAGTCCAGATTTCCACCTTCAATTTTCCCCAGCAGACAAAAAGATCGGGATGGTGCCCCTCCAATTCTGCAACGGCCCAGACTTTATTGGCAAGTTTCATCGGCTCGCTGAAATCTTTGAATGAAAAGCTCTTGACCAACTTTTTTTCAGTCTCGATTTCCCATCCACTTATTTGCTTGATCAGTGTTTCTCTTTCGGATGCGGTCAAGAGTGGCGTTCCGCCGCTGCACGCAATGCACTTTTTTTCAGTCAGGGACATGTTTTCTCATTCCTGGGTGGCGGTCTGAAGCACAATTTCGCCGCTCTTGTCGGCAGATGTATTTATACTGGCCATCTTTCTTGCACGCAAATCTTTGATGATATCAAAAGGAGAGCTGACCATTCTGTACAGATCGCGATCACCCCTGGAGATCAATCCTTGCTTTTCCATCTCTTTCATCATTCGATCAAAGTGCTGATAAGGCTTTTCGTACATTATATAAACAGGAGTAGGCTCCTTCATCCTGGTTTGAAGATGAGTGAGGATCTCAGCCATTTCATCCACCGAGCCGAGTCCGCCCTTTTCAACAACAGCTAGGTTGCTGGTTCTGAGCACTTCCTTGCGAGGTCCGAAATCCTTTGCTTTTAAAATGACGGTCTGGTATCCGTTGCCGACTTTTTCGTGGGGCAACTCTAGTGAAACACCGATCGAACGGCCGCCAGCTTCATAGGCACCGCGGTTGCCGGCTTCCATGATGCCCGGCCCGCCGCCGGTCATAACAGCATAACCTTCTTTGGAGAGAAGCGCCGAGGTCAGCCGGCCGCGTTGATAGGCAAAAGTATCGGTTTTCATACGGGCCGAGCCGTACATTGTGGCGACCGGAGCATTTTCTCTTACCGCCTCGAGCCCAGCAATGAGATCCTGATGCGCTCGCATTACCATGTTTCGATCGGCAAGGTTGAGGCGGCTTCCCTCGATCATGCTGAGCAAAACGCCGCTGGTATGATCCACCGTTCGAGTGTTCAAGTGCACATTTTGTTCGGCTAAATTATCATAGAAATAACGCGGCGGGGCTTTGGGATCACGCGTCGCTTCAGCCATTTTCGTCATTTCTTCAAGCGTTCGCGCCCCCCGCACGCCGCTTGTCGGTCTGTATCTCTCATAGGCTATATTGGCACCACCCATGAGGGCACCACCAAATGCAAATGTGGTGGCACTCTGCACTGTGTCTCCAACCGATGCAAAACCATTGCCGGACAAAAGCGAATTTCCTTGCGCGTGTGTGATACCGCCGACAATTCCGCCTGCGGAACCCACGAAGATATCGTTTTTCATAACCGATCTGAAGGTATTGCTGGCCAGCATGCCTTCAGTATATTTGGCAGCTGCCGTTAATCCCTGGGCTTCAGCGATCGCTTGTTGGTTGAAGGAGCGCATGCCGAGTCCTTTCAACCCGATACTTGTGGCAGTCAAACTACCCCATGTCAGTCCACCAACCGCCATATTGCGAATGCGAGCGCCGACGAAATTTTCGCCTTCTTCCACCGGCGTGAAAACACCGTTGTAGGCAATACCTGCGCCTATCGATTTGGCCAGGGGGGCTATGGCTCCCCGGGACATCAATCCGTAAGTTGCCGAATTTTCCATTTTTGCAGCCGCACCGGGTCCGGCCACTCGACTCATGAGCAAGAAAGGCACAGCCGAACCGATAGTGCCTCCGACTGTTTGTCCAACCCAGCCGGCAGAGCCGAATTCTGCGTGCTCAGGTTTATCGAAAAACTTAGTGCTTTGTTCCAGTTTTGTTCCGGCAACTTTGTCTATAAGCTGGGTTGCACCCGTCAAAGGAGACTGAACAAGAGAGTACTTAAATGACGACCAGGCGCCGGCGGCAAAATCGCTCATAGCCGAATCGCTCGACTTATGGGCTGGCGCAGGATTTTCGGCAGCAGCTTCGGTCTTTACGGCCGCTTCTACAACTTGGTCTCTAAAATCTGCACCAGGCATATACGCCAAATCTCCATAGACAATGCACTCAAGACGCAGCCTGAGTTAATCGGTTGATGATGTCTCGACTGGCTCGAGAGCTAGACTATTTAATTCAATCGAAAAAGGACGAAGATATTTGAATAATACGCGAGGCCCCTGCTGTGCGCATTGGGGAAAATACCACTGGACCATTTACTTTCCAGCCAGACATTTGATCCCATTTAATCTTCTGTCACTTCCTTGGAGTAGTCCCCGACCGTGAGGTCAGTCTCTGAGACAGTTCCCCGGCGAGTGAAAGTAATTCTGAGGGTATCTCCCGGCTTGCTAGCCTTAATTGCATCCCGCATATCTTTAGACGACGCCACAGGGATGCCGTTGACCTTATGAATCAGATCACCGGGCGCTAATTTGGCCCGATTAGACGGTCCGCCGGCGGCCACTTTGCGGACCAGCACACCCTGAACATCCTTAGGAATAGAAAGAGCGTCCCTTACCTTTGGATCCAGATCTCTCATATAGATCCCTAAATAAGGTCTGCTGATCGAATGGTGGGCGAGCAACCCCTCGGCCACATCGCGAGCGACATCGACTGGAATGGCAAATCCGATATTCTGAGCATCGTATCTTATGGCAGTATTGATGCCGATTACCTCCCCGCCCAAATTCAGGAGCGGACCGCCAGAATTGCCTGGATTAATGGCGGCGTCGGTCTGTATCAATTCGACGTGATGATTGAGGTCGGCCACCGACCTGCCGATCGCACTGACTATTCCGAGAGTGACGGTATGCTCGAAGCCGAAGGGATTGCCTATGGCGATCGCCCATTCGCCAGGTCTGATGTGTTTGCTCGAACCCAGGCGGGCAATCGGCAACCCGGTGGCATTGATCTTGACCAGAGCCAGGTCGGTAAAATTGTCTTTGCCGACCAATTGACCGGAAAACTCTCTTTTGTCGTTCAGAATAACCTTTATCTGACTGTCAGTGCGAGCGACATGACTGTTGGTAAGGATGTAGCCATCCTGACGAATGACAACTCCCGAGCCGGCAGAGCGCTTCTCTTGCCCGTCACCAAAGGGTTGCGGGGTTTGCTCCGGGCGCATGCGCGGTCCGAAGAAAAACTGCGGGCCGGGTGTATCGATAGCCGCCGCCTGAGGCTTTCCAGCCGAACTTCTGGCCGTAACTTCTATGGCAACGACGGCCGGTGCTACCTTTTCAGCCATATCGGCGACGGTCAGCTCGCCCAGATTGCGGACGGTTGCTCGAGGTGGCGGCGCCGACGGCAAGGCATTCTCCTTGGTATCGGCCTGTCCGGCTGCAGTTCTGCGCGAATAAACATCGCTGTCCCGGGACATGAATTGTGCGCCAATCCAGAGCCCGACGCCAAAAGTATTGACGATCAGAATGCCGATCAGCAATTTGCTGCTCAGGTGAAGATTTGGCTTTTCTCCTGGCTTAGCTGCGACAGATTCTGTAAAACCCAATGGTAAGGGTTTTGCTGCAGCATCCAGATGACTGGAGACTTTGGTTAAATTGTCGTCGCCGCTTTCTGCCATTTCAGGTCGGTCCCTTACTTTTGGGTTGAGCCGTATGGACAGGCCCAGGCGTTGCAAGACTATCATTCCACGCAC
>JADZFV010000431.1 GCA_020854255.1 Candidatus Melainabacteria bacterium
GACGCCGGACAGATGGTGCTCAGAGAATTGGCTCAAAGAGCCGACCTCGGCGTCGATGTAGTGGGAATGGTGGATGACGATCCGATCAAGCTGAAAAAGCGCATCGGCAGCATCACCGTATTTGGTACCACAAAAGATTTGCGCAATCTGGCCGAAAACCTCTGTGTCGATCAGGTGATAATCGCCATGCCGTCGGCCCCTCCGCATGAGATTCGCCGCATTGTCGATATCTGCCGCGAGGCGGAAGTAGAGCCGCGTATTTTGCCGGGATTGTTCGAGCTTATTGATGGGCGAGTTTCCGTCAGCCAATTGCGGGAAGTATCCCTGGAAGATTTGCTTGGCAGAGAGCCTGTGCACATGGACTCTGCTGCCATTACGTCATATCTGGAAGGGCGCTGCGTCTTGGTCACCGGTGCCGGAGGCTCGATTGGAAGCGAGTTGTGCAGGCAGATTCTCAAATTTCAGCCCACCAAAATCCTTTTATTGGGCCGCGGCGAAAACTCAATTTTTGCTATTCATCAAGAGTTGAAAAAACGTCCTGAGCCGGTGCAGATTGTGCCGATCATTGCCGATGTGCGGGATCATGAACGTATGAAAGCGATTTTCGACAAGCACAAACCGGCGGTCGTTTTCCACGCTGCCGCGCACAAGCACGTTCCACTCATGGAAGAAAACGTGGCTGAGGCGATCACTAACAATGTCAGAGGTACGCAGATTTTGGCGGAGCTGGCTCACCTCCACCATGTGGAAACCTTCGTTCTTGTTTCATCCGACAAAGCAGTCAATCCGCAATCGGTGATGGGCGCTACCAAGCGCATGGCCGAGATGATCGTGCAAAGTCTCGACACCCGATCCGAGACTCGATTCGCATCCGTTCGTTTCGGCAATGTCCTGGCCAGCCGCGGCTCGGTAATTCCTCTGTGGAAACAACAAATTGCCCAGGGCGGACCTGTGACAGTCACTCATGCCGACGCTACCCGCTATTTCATGCTGATACCTGAATCAGTGCAACTGATTTTGCAAGCCGGAGCGCTCGCTTCCGGTGGAGAAATTTACGTGCTCGACATGGGCAAGCCTGTGCGCATCATCGATCTGGCTTACGATCTGATCCGTTTTTCCGGGCTGCGTCCAAATCAAGACATCAAAGTAGATGTGGTCGGACTCAGACCGGGCGAGAAATTGCACGAAGAACTCCTCACTGCTGAGGAAGGTCTCACCAAGACTACTTACGATAAAATATTTGTCGGACAGCCTGTGAAGATCGACCATCAGCAGCTCTACGATCAAATAGACAGCCTGGTGACTGCGGCGCGCTCAGATGACGAAACCTCTGTGCGCGCTCAATTGGATACCGTTCTCGGTGGCAATTTTAGTGTTCAAACGCTGGTCTAGACTGTGATGAATTCAACAATTGAAAGCCGCCTGGCAGAACGAGAAGCTACGCTTACCGCCGCACTGTCGCGCCTTGAAAGTGTGGTCGTGGCTTATTCCGGCGGTGTAGACAGCAGCCTGCTTGCTTATTACGCAAGAAAAACACTGGGCGAAAGAGCAAGGATTGTTATTGCTGTTTCGCCAAGCCTTGCATTCGATGAGCTTGAAGACGCGCGCCAGCAGGCGCAACAGTTTGACTGGCAACTGCTGGAAGTAAAAACCGGGGAAGTCGAAAATCCCGATTACAGGAAAAATGACGGGCAGCGCTGTTATTTTTGCAAAGGCGCTTTATTTGAGGCGATGGATGCGCTGGCAAAGCGAGAAGGAATTTCCAGTCTGGCTTATGGCGCCAATCTTGCCGATCTCGGCGATATACGGCCGGGACAGCGCGCGGCGGCAGAATATGAAGTAGTGAGCCCATTGCAAGAGGCACAATTAACCAAAGACGAAATTCGAGAATTGGCAAGACGCGCCGGACTGCCATCTTGGGACAAGCCCCAGTCTGCATGCCTGTCTTCGCGCTTTCCTACCTTCGAGGCTGTGACGAGCGAACGTTTGAAAATGGTGGAAACAGCGGAGATCGCACTGCGGCGATTGGGATTTAGAGGTTTTCGCGTTCGATTTCACAGGTTGAAAACAAACCAATTGCAAGCACCGGACTTGGCGTTGGCCAGAATCGAATTGACTCTCTTAGATCTTGAGAGAGTTTCTTCAAATGGTGAGTTGCGGGCTGAACTCGTGGCTGCGGTCAAATGCGCGGGTTTCTCCTTCGTTACGCTCGACCTGGAAGGGTACAGGCAGGGGTCTTCGAATGTGATCGTTGAAACTACCGCTGGCGCCGGCAAGTCAGAAGCCAATCACGCCGGTGCGCAAGAGTCTGAGTTCGCCCCTGTGGAGTTGACCAGGCGTGGATAAGGACAAAATTCTATTCTTATTGGAGAAGATTGCCGCCGGCACTTTAAGCCCGGAGTCCGCGTTCGATGAGCTCAAAGACTTGCCTTATGCCGATTTGGGATTTGCCAGGCTCGACCTGCATAGAAGTTTGCGGCACGGATATGCTGAAGTTGTATTTTCTCCCGGCAAGTCAGCCGATCAAATTGTTTCGATCGTTCAAAAACTGAGAGAGACAAACAAGCTTGTTATAGCCACACGAGCCGATCAGGCTCTGGCAGATCAGGTTTTGGCTGCGTATCCTGCAGGGCATTATGAAAAACTTGCTCGTGCTCTTGTATTTGGGGAAATGCCCGGCACCACAGACGGTGCATTGATTGTCAATGTGGTTACGGCGGGAACAGCAGATATACCCGTTGCCGAAGAGTGCGCGCTCTTTCTTGTGGCGGCAGGACTGCCAGTACAGAAGCTCTACGATGTAGGTGTGGCAGGACTGCACAGGTTGCTCGATAATCTGCCTTTACTCAGGCGCGGGGCAATTACAATAGTGTGCGCCGGCATGGATGGAGCACTGCCAAGCGTTGTCGGCGGCATTCTGGATGGACCAGTGATTGCAGTGCCGACGTCCGTCGGCTACGGCGCCGCCTTCGAGGGGCTGGCTCCTTTGTTGTCCATGCTCAACAGTTGCGCTGCCGGTATTACCGTCGTCAATATCGACAATGGATTTGGTGCGGCATATGCTGCCTTGAGAGTGCACAATTCGATGTTAAAAGTAAGCGCCAATGTGTTGAACGGCCAGACCAGTCGTTCGTCGACTAACGACTGGCATTCAGTGTCGGCACCTGATCGATGCGGTATTTCTGCATCTCTCTGATCAGTCTTCCGGCTCGCTGGATTGCGTCTTGCGACGTATTTGCGGTCGACTGTCTCCATGAATTGGACGGGCGCAATTGTTGAATGAAGGTTTCCCAATTCCAGAGATTCTCATTTGGCGCCAAAGCCATGCACTGGAGCACACTGTCGATGACGAGGGCCGAGAAATTGTCTAGATAAGGTCCGAAGTGTCCGAGCGTTCTTGAAGGATGCTGAAAGAGCGGGTGACCTGTTTCGGCGCTCTGCAGATGCGCGATGGAAGGAACGTACATATTGTCGTAATCAACCAGCCTCAGATTGCCGCGGCTGTCGACGAGAATGTTGGCCGGCTCCAGATCACCGTGGGCAATACCGGCGTGGTTGAGTGCCCAGACCATGTCGCGGAATTGATGCATGATGCGTTGTATTTCATGCTTGTTGTCGTTTCTCAATTGGAAGCGGACATATTCGTCAATTCTCTTTCCATCAATGAATCCCATTCTCAAAATGGGCAACCACTGCTCTCCCACTCTCAGACCCTTTGACTGGTATTGAAAGCTGACCAGATATTTTCCGGCGTCTTTCATATTGTGGCGGGCGATTGATTCGTATCGTTGTTTTCTGTCGGCGCTATCAGAAAGGAAACACTTCACGGCATAGTGCTTTTCCTTGCCGGCAATGCGCAGCACGAAGCCGTTTTTTCCTTCCCATTGATCGTCTTTTAGAGCGCGACCCATTTTCAATACCGGGTCGCAAAAGGCATCATCGTCCATCAGGATTGCATCCCTCATCAAGGCCAGACGCGGAAAACGCTGAGGTATGTGTATCTCCGATGTTGAGCGCTCCGGGGCGCCTGGATTCTGACCGGTCTGCTGCGCCGGTGAGGGTGGTGCAGCAGGTGGTGGTGTGGAAGACAGTGGGCTGGTCGGCTGAGCTGATCTGGATTCGGTCCTGGATGGAATTCTAATTTCATCCGTGTCTGATTCGGCAAGTCTCTTGCTGTAGTCTTGTGCAGCTCTGAGCACGCTTCCCGGTCCGCCAGTGCGATCACGTGAGCTGCTTGCAGCGGATGCCGGAGCCGTCTTGGCTGACGCATCTCCATACCAGGGAGCGTCTGCTGATGGCGCGCCGGAAGCTGGCTTCGATGCCTGCACCGAGGCTGCTGCTGAGCCCATCACAAATCCCGTGCCGGCACCGGATCCGCCTGCTCTCGGCGCTTCACTCTTCCCTGCCTGACTTTCCCCCGGCTCCTGCCAGATCTGCCCGGGTGGGTCTTGTGCCGCGGACGCAGGTTTTGGCTTGTTTTGAATCTCTACCGGCCTGTCAACTCGTGTGTCCCAACCAGCCGGTCTGAATGGGGGAATTTCGGAGAGTTTGAGTGACAATAATTTTTTGATTTCTTGAGCGCGCTTATTTATTTCAGGCACAGGATGCCGCATCAACTCTGCTAACAGCCGTGAATTTTCAGGTGCTTTGTAGTCGGATGCGCCGAAGATAAGCCTTTCGTCACCGCCGGAATGACGTTGCCAGAGGGTCGGATCGAGCCGCAAAACGTAAAGAGAGTGGTGAATGATCCAGGCTGAAAATCTGTCGATGGAGGCATCGAAATACTCGGCAGAACGCTCCGGGTGCTGGTAGTTGACGTGACCTAATTCGTTTGCTTGTTCTCCTGCCATCGCCGGAACGTAAATGCCGTCATAATCAACCAGCATCAAATCTTTATTGCGCACGATGATGTTGCCGTGTTGTAAGTCACCGTGGGCGATACCATGTCTTTCCAGCTCCAATACAAGATCGGTAAACTGGCAAAGAAACCGGTCGATTTGCTGCTTGTTGTGCATGTTCTTGCGGACAAATTGATCCAGAGTCAGACCTTCGACCCAGGGCATTTTTACGATCGGAAACCAATTGCCATTGACGAGGATGCCTTTGAGCAAATACTCGAATTCAAGCAGGGTGGAGACGTGATTGAACTCCGTGAAAGTGCTGAGATTTCCGTAGCGCTGGTGCTGGTTGTAGACGTTGCGCAGGAAGCACTTCACGGCGACACTGCGATTGGCGCATTGAAACTGATAGACGCTGGCGAAATTTCCGCAAATCGCCTTGGGTAAGCCCATCGCATTGGTTTCAGGGGCGCCTTGCTGCAGCTCCTGGTTGTCAAAGCAGAAATCAGGTGACTGGACGGTCTCGTTATAATCCTGCGGTGTCGGCCATTGCATGGCATTACCTAAACGCGCTCTCTAATGGTTTATTACCACAGCCGCACCCGCCTATATCCGCATCCGCGGTAGTAAATCGGGGCTCCCTTGGCAAGAGTCCTGTCCATCTGAGCATTTCTGCAATATGATCTTGTGCCTGGCTCAATGAAAAAGAGGACCCCGGCGTGCCGTATCAAGCCGAAATCAGCCGCACCAATCCGTCATGTTTTCTCTTCCTGGTCGATCAATCGTCTTCCATGAAAGACCTGTTTGCCGGCGGCGCAAATGGCGGAACCAAGGCTCAAGGTGTCGCTGACGCGGTCAACAGTCTTTTGCAAAACCTGGTGACCAAGTGCACTAAGAGCGATGGAATTCGCGACTATTACAGTGTCGGCGTCATCGGCTACGGCGGCGGCGGTGTGGCGCCGGCATTCGGTGGCGCACTGGCGCGCAAAGAGCTGGTGCCGATTAGCATGGTCGGAAACAGCCCGATTCGCGTCGAACAGCGCGCCAGGCAGGTAAGCGACGGGCGTGGAGGTTTTTCCGATCGAAAATTCAATGCGCCAATTTGGTTTGAGCCGACCTGCGGCGGCGGCACCCCCATGTGCGCTGCGCTCACAAGAGCGGCCGCGGTTTTGAAACCCTTTATGGCCCAACACCCATACTGTTTCCCGCCTATTGTCATTAATATTTCCGATGGCGAAGCGTCAGACGGCAATCCGGATAAAGTAGCCAAGGAGCTAACCTCCATGAAGAGCAGCGACGGAAATGTCATGCTTTTCAATTTGCATGTCTCGTCGTACGGCAATAAGTCCGTCGAATATCCGGATCGAGACGACATGCTGGAAGACGAATACGCAAAAGACTTATTTCGAATTTCCAGCACGCTGACGAGCTACATGCGCAAAGTGCTTTCGGATGAAGGTTATGCAATCACGGAAAATTCGCGCGGATTTGCTTTCAATGCCGATTTCGTTACATTGATCAAATTTCTCGATATCGGAACGAGACCAAGCAATTTGAGATAAAACCGCAATGGCGTGCCGGAGTCGCTCCCTTCAATCTAAGGAGCGGACCCTTCGAGTCGAGAATACAAACTATGCGTATCTTGTATTGTCGCCACGACGGCCGACAAACTTGAAGTGCACAAGGTCGTTGGCAATCGGTCCATTACCGTCGCCGTGAACAAAGCCATATTTTTGCAGGAACGGCTTCGCCTGTGCATAGTTGGCAATGTCGAGGGCATCGCCGTGTTCGTGATTTGACGTACCGGGCCGAGCTACTGTTCTTGAGATTCCTGGCGTGCCGCGATTGCGGTACAGATGTGCCTGTTCTTCATAGGTTCTTCCAGCCGAATTGACTTTTATTTCAACACCATGAGCGCGGGCGTCAGCCTGTGCCGCCTTGAACGCCTGACCGGCTGGACCTGAAAGCCATCTGCCATCGCCGATGCTCACCTTGCCGTCCGGCGTCCACTGCATCGTATCGGTATCTTGATGTGGCTGCTGTCTCACTTTTGCGATGTCGTAAAGCTTTTGCCCGGCTTCCATCAGTTGCTTGCCGGTCGGTGATGTAAGGTCTTCTTGAGTCAATTCGCCTGCAGGCTTGCCGCTCATCATGCCGGCAGCGATTGCGCCGGGGTTGTCGCCAACGCGCTCTTTGAACTGCCCGACCATGTCGGTCGCCATGGTTTCCTGCATTTCCTTAGGCAGAAGTTTCATGTCGTCCGCGCTCGGAGCATCGCCTTTGCTCATCTTATCTGCCATCGCTTGCAGCTTCTTGATTGATTCAGCGTTGAATCCTTTGGGCAATTTGCCTTGCTTGATCAATTCTTCTATCTTTGCCGGATCAGGCGGATCGCCGAGATCTAGCCCGGCCAGCCAGCTGTTGATCTGTCTGCCGCTGAAGCCGTAACGACCGGCGCGGTAGTCGCCCTGCGGTGACTTACGCACAGTTTCGTATGGTTTAGCTCTGTCGGCATTGAACAAACCGGCCACAGCTTCCTTGACTGCAGCTTGTTGATCGCTTTCATTGGCTTGTCTAGGCACGCTGCGTTCGGGGTAATAATCGTTGGTGTTGCGCATCGGCATTTCGCCGCCGTTGCTGCCGCGGAATCGATTCATGTTGCCGACGTTTTGTTGAGTTTCAGGCGTCATGCCCGCGTTTTCCTGCGGTTGGCGCATCCTTTCTCTCTGGCGCGTCTCAGGTGAAACAACGGCGGCGTTGTCCGCCAATTCCACTCCGTTTTTAGCCAGCTCGGGATTCTGGCTCTTCAAGCGTTGCGACAGGTAAGACACCAATTCCTCTGCGGCCTTCTTCTGCTCTTCTGAAGGATAGATTTGACCTTCGGAGCGCTCCAGCTGAATTTTTATGTCTTTGGCACGCATTGCTTCCGGATCGCCGTGCATTTCAATTTGGCCGTTTTGTTTCACGACAAAGTGCGGCTTGTCTTGAGGTTGCTTGTTTAAATCTTCCAGCGCCAGCGAAATCTTGGGTGGAGTATTATCGTTGATGTTTGGGACTTCAAGCGATGCTTCCGCAGTGCCCTGAGTTTTATCAACGATTCGCTTTTGCTTGCTCGGCGCCAGTTTGGGATCCAGCGCGTCAACTTGGGCGGTTCGTGTTGCTGTCGTGGTGCCATCATTGACGGTAGTACCGTCGCCACTTACTGTTCCTGACCCGAAAATCTCTCTGCTCACCGAAGCGTGCAACTTATGCGGGGAGACACGGCTATGACCGTGTGAATCACCTTGATGATCGTCACCGTCGTTGCGTGGCACTATTTCGGTATTGCGCGACATGGTTTCCGTTGTGATTAGTAATGCCGATCTTTTCCAACCAATAGGCAGGTTTTTCCGGCGAATCGCCTCATGCTGCCGTATGGAAAGTAAAAGGGAAAGCAGCAAACGGAAGCTCGGCACTTCACAACTTGCTGCCCTTATCTTAAGCGCCGTTTTTGGTCCTGGCAAGGACGCTTTCGTAATTCCCCCATGCTTGAAAGGAAGTTTTAACCTACATGAGCCAGACCAGGTGAGAATTCCAAATTCCTCAAATGCTCGCTCTTTTGTAGCTATTGAGCCGATGCTTCCTTGAGGCTTTTGGCTTTAGCCTCAGCCGCGGCGGCTTCTTCCATTTTGCACGCGCGTTTCAGCACATCGGCATACTGGTCCAAGAGTTTGACTGTTGCAGGCGCCGAGCCGCGCCCCTGGCTTTCTTCGAAGTCTATTTTTTGTTTGAGGATCCCCTCTGCGGCTTCATAGTTGCCGCCCTTTATGTTGAGCGCCAGGATTTTCTTTGCGTATTCCTGAACGTCAGGATCATCAGGACCATATTTCTTTTCTGCCGTCACTAGAAGTGTTTTGTAATAGATAAGCGCATCCTGGTACTTATTCTCTTTCTCACAGCATTCCGCCAGATTCAGCTGGCACTCCTTAACCTCGTATGCGTCCAGTCCGAGACCCTGAGTGGCCATCGAGAGGGCCTGGCGATAATATTTTTCCGCCTCTTCCCATTTATTGCGCTTACGCAAAACCTTACCCAAAAGGTTTACTCCGGTGATGTATTCTTTTGCCTCGCGCACTTTGTTGAGCTTGTCACGGCACTCAATCGATTTTTTCAGATAGGACTCGGCAAACTCCATATCATTTTTGTAAAACGCTTTCTGCCCGGCTTCAAAGTAGGCGTTGGCCTGATAGACAAGATTGGGCATATTCGGTATCGCTTTGCCCTGGCTGTCGTATTGAATGGGCGGGGGCGTGTAATAAAGCAGGTTTTCTCCCAAAGATGCCGGGTTGACCGGAGCGGGTGGAACAGGTTTTTTACCGGGCTTACCAGAGGCAGGATTTTGGCCTGTTGATACTGCAAGAGTGAGCGCCAGCAAGCAAGGGACTATCGACTGTTGTGACGGAAACATTAAAGGCACCTCGCATCCTTCATTAAGGCGACCCGGCCATACCAAGGGAAACATTCCCCGCCGCTGGGCGACAGAATCAGATTTTCTTGATTTGCGGTGGACAAGCCCTCCACGCACGATTCTTTGTCGCCACTATTGGAGGCTTACTCGTCGTCTTCGCCGCCGCTCCTGTCAGCCTTTGGCCCCGGATGTGCCGGCGCCGAAACCGGCCGCTCAGTTGGGTCGGACGGATAATTTCCTATAGTGACTGCAATTGCTTTCAC
>JADZFV010000432.1 GCA_020854255.1 Candidatus Melainabacteria bacterium
CGTATGTGGATTGCTGGATGAGCAATGATTGTGCGCAGTCCAAAAATCGATCACTTCAGGAACAGGCATTAAACCGCCATATCTGGCCAGTGCGCTTTCCACGCCCCCATACTTGCTGGCTCCGACCATATCTGCCAATTCGTTGAGTTCGCCGCTGACAGTGCCGGCACCTGATGACCCCCAGGCTACAAGCGGATCGTTTGTGCCCAGGAAAAACATGATTGGCATCGATCGATTGGAATGGCAATGATTGGCGGCTTGCTGCGTCAGGGTTGAGCCGACCACACCGATAGCCGCCAGCCGGTCGGGTATGGCGCATGCCAGAAGCTGTGAGAAATATCCACCATTACTGATTCCGCAAGCATAGACGCGCCTTTTGTCTACACTGACGGTGCTTGCCACTTTGTCGATGACTTTGCAGACATAAGCAACATCGTCGACACCACGTCCACCTCTGCCGTCGTCCCACGCTTTTCCAACGCCGTCACCGTACACGACAACAAAGCCATTTCGGTCTGAGACTGGATTGAAATTGCTGACGAACATCATCAGGGAGCCATTCAGCTGTAATCCGTGGAAAACCAGCACGACAGGCATGTTTTTCAAAGATCTGTAACTGACCGGCAAGTGACACTGAAAAGTCCGGTTCATGCCGTCGATGCTGATGTTGTCCTGATATGTATAGCCTTTCTGCTTGTCGGCTTTGGAAGAGGTGCCCAGGTAATTCTGAATCTGCTGAATACCTTGAACCTGTTGCTGCGTCGGCTGCTTGCCGGGATGGCGCCGCTCTTCTTCCTGCTGTTGCTGCCGCGCATACGCTTGCGCCGCGTACTCGCCGGGTCTGTAGCCAGGCGGTCGAGGGTAGGGACTGCGGTAATAATTTGTGGTTGGGAACGGTCTTACCTGATTGGTACCTTGTCCGCCGGATTGCGGGCTTGACTGGGCGCTCGAACCTGTCTGCGCCGAGAGAGTAAGTGGGGTTGCCACCGCTACGATGAGAGTGAGAATGGTCGCCAGTTTCATCCCGAGAATTTCGCCCGTTTATCAAAAGTGCGGCACAAGGTTATTTGTTCCACGCGCTGGTGTCAATTTCCTGCTTATCGAAGCCCTGTGACTAAACACCCTGGTGCGCGGGTAAGCAAGGGATATAGGAGTTTTTCCTAATCATCGAGCAGTTTTTGTGGAGCGTCACATGTCGAAGAATTCTATTTTTGTTTCCGCGATGGCGATTCTGGTTGCGGTGTCGCTGAGCCTGCCTGCGGATGCATCAAAACAAAAAAAGACGAAAAAGCAGAAGCTGCAAAACCAGTCGGCGCAGGATTCGCCGCAACCGCAACAGGGACAATACGACAGCAGCGGCGGGGCGGGCACCAGCAGCGACTATGGCAGCAGCAGTGCCAGTGGAAACAGCCGCGTAAGCGGCAATAGTGACAGCATCTCCATGTTTAAGGCAGGAAACACTTCTCTACCATCCGGCACGTATGCCATGACCAATGTCAGCACTGGAGCGGCTTTCGTTGTCATCGTCGACGACAGCGGAGACATGCGTGCTCAAGATGCGCGCGCCATGAATCTCGTCGATGATTCAAAATCTGCCAAGCATTCTTCCAAGAACAAGTCAAATGGCAATAGTGGTGGTTTTTCTTACCGCAACTCAGATAACAATTCCGATTACAACGATTCGCAATATGGAAGCTTGCAGAATTCGGACTCCGACAACTACAATGCCAGCAAAGGTTCTCCGCCAATATTGTCTCCGCAGCAGACTCCGGCATCTGCGGTGCTGCCCACTCCCGTAAATAGCGGACATCCACTTCTGCAAGGTTCGAGCCAGAGCAGCGTCTACCCGTCCGCCCAGCCCAGCGGTTTGTTGCCTAATCTTTTCACACAGCAAAATCCACTTTCTCAGGGACAGCCGGCAAATGGTCAGATTCCAGGTGGGGTGAAAGGTGCGCTGCAAGCCGAACTTCAACGCCAGCTCGGCAAACAAATAATGAGGCACGCGCCAAAAATAGAGCAGCAGGTTCGCAAAGTGATTAAGGGAATCAACTGACTTTTCGTCCGATATGCGATAGATTTTGAAGCGTTGGCGGAAAATCGTGGCGCATTGTATGCGCCGACCTGCGATTCTTTGCCGGGCGAGGGTGACACGGGGCGATTAATGGCTGAGCAACAAAAGACAGGGGAGCAAAAGCTGAGCGAACAAAATTCAAACGAGGCTAAACCCAAGAGAGTGTGGGCGACAGCGGAGTTTGAAACGTCCGCAGACCGCGAGGACATCTGCAGCTGGCTGATGATTCAGTGTGGCGCGACAGGATGCCAGGTTGAGCCTCTCGATGGCGGCAATGTGAAGATCGTTGCTTCATTCGAGCGCGAGAAGTTTTCCGAAGATGATTTGAAAAATCTGCGCGCTTGCTTTGAGGAATATTATTTGGGCGAATGCCTGCAAACCTTGAAAATAGTGGCTCTTGAAGAGCAAGACTGGTTGACGAAATGGAAGGAAGGATTTCACCCTTTTGATATTGGGGAAAAACTTCAAGTCTGCCCGTCCTGGTGGATGGAAAGAGGAGACGAGCTAAACGCAGACCGAGTGCCGCTTTTCATTGATCCTGGCATGGCGTTTGGAACAGGGTTGCATGCCACCACTCGCTACTGTCTCGCTGCGATCGAACGAATTGAAGATGTTGGCGATGTGGTCGATGTCGGCTCAGGCAGTGGGATTCTTGCGATTGCGGTAGCTCTGCTCAATGCTGATGCTAAGGTAACTGCAGTTGAAATTGATGGCATCGCCGTAGAAAATTCCTGCTACAACTTCAAGTTAAATCGAGTCGAGTCGCGCATCGAAATGCTGACAGGTGAGCTTGATCTTGTTGAAGACAGAGAGTTCGACACAATTCTTTCGAATCTTACATGCGAAGACAATATGGCTCTGCTGCCGGATTATGCGAAACTTCTCAAGCCGGGAGGACGAGTTATTTGCGCTGGAATCCTTTTAGATAAACTTGATCGGCTTTTGCCCGTCATAGAAAATACCGGCTTTGCAATAATCGACAAAGATACGTCGAACGGCTGGGCTGGCATAACACTGATGCGGAAAACCGGAGCCTGCAGTGGCTCTTAAGCTAACAGAAACCTTTATTCTGGGGGACGGCTTCAGAAACGCTGCTATACTAAGGTAGATCGCCACCTTTGCCCCTTAGGGCGAAGTTTTGCACCCTGAAAATTGAATAGACAGAAGCATCTGCCAGACAAACCCACATGGGGGCGTTTAGATTCGACAGGGTTGTTGGGTCGTAGGCTGCAGGTCGAGGTCGCTTGGATCCTCGTTAAAAGCTGAGCAAAAAAAACAAACGCCAATGTAATCAGCGTTGATTTCTCC
>JADZFV010000433.1 GCA_020854255.1 Candidatus Melainabacteria bacterium
AGGTAGCTGATTATTACGCGGTCTATGGCTCTTACCTGCAGAAGCTTGGAAAGATAGATGATGCGATGGCGCAGTATAAGCAGGCCGCATCTATAGATCCGAAGAATCCGAAAAACAAAGAATATCTGGAAGCAATTAATGACGCGATGGGTGACAAAGTCGCGCCGATCGCGGAAGCTGCTGTCAAGTTACAGCAGGACGGAAAATATCAGGAAGCTATTCTTAAGTACCAGGAAGCCTTGAAGATACTTCCAAATAATGGACCATTGCTCAGGAATATGGGTAGCGCCTATCAGGCTGCAGATGATTTCCAGAATGCCTTTCTCTGTTACAAACAGGCTTACGCCGCCGATCCTAAGGGCGAAGTTAATTGCTTGTACTTCATGGCTGTGATTGATGAAAACTACAAACGCGGCCAAGCTGCGTTTGATAAATACAATCAATATAAGAGGGAAGCGCCTGCCGGTCAGTTCATTAAAGAGGCGAATGCCAGAATTGCAGCATTGAGTAAGAACGTCGCCGATACTCTGACGATGCAGACTCAGGCAGAAGCGAAAGCCAATGCTGAGACTGAAAAACTGATTGCGCAAGCGACTGATGCATACAACCAGAAGAATTACGACGTAGCGATTGGACTCTATCAGCAAATTGCGCAATTAAAGCCAAAGGAGCCGTCTGTGCCGTTCTCGCTTGGCGCCATTTATCAGCAAAAAGAAGACTGGGACAACGCTGTCAAATATTTCCAGCAAGCAGCCAGCATGGATCCGAAAAACAAACAATATTCGGAAGCATTAGCTGCTGCGAAAGCAAGTGCGGTCGGACCGATTATGCAGCAAGGCTATGCTAAACAGACGGCAAATGACTTTGCCGGTGCTATTCCGCTGTATGAACAAGGTCTGAAACAGTACCCGAACAACGCGGCAGGTTGGACAAGTTTGGCGGCTTGCTATCAAGCCACCGACAATTTCCAGAAAGCCTATGATGCATACAAGAAGGGCTACGACCTCGATCAGAAAGGACAGGTCGGAAACCTTTATTTCATGGGTATCCTTGACGAGAACTTCGGCAAGGGAAATCAGGCGTGGAACGAGTATCAAGACTACGTTAAGAGAGATCCGAGTGGTGCTTATGCAGGAGATGCGCGTTCACGCATTGCCCGACTCGGTAAAAACGTCAACGACGTCCAAAAGCTAACGACTTCCGCAGATGCCCAGAAGCAAGGCGATGCCGCTGCGGCTTACGAAGCTGCGGTAAAACTGCAAACAGATCAGAAGTACGACGACTCGATTGCGAAGTATAAGGAAGCAATCGGACTCCTGCCTAATAACGATTCTTTCGTTTACGGCATGGGCACCTGCTATCAGGCGAAGGGTGATATCGATCTGGCAATTGAGGCGTACAAGAAGGCGCTCAGTATGGCGCCGACCAATGCCAACTACAAGGGCGTGCTGGCCGGTGCGCAGCAAATCAAGGCTGCTCCATTGATCGATTCTGCGATCAAGAAGCAAACCGATGAAGCGAAGCCGGACCTTCCTGGCGCGATTCTTGATTACGAAGCGGCTCTCAAGCTGTGGAACGATCCGTCCACGCATATGAACCTGGGAACCGCATATCAGGCGGCAAACAACTTGAACAGGGCGATGCAGGAGTACAACACTGCTCTGCAAATGGATGCGAAGACTTGCGTTGAGTGCTACTACTATCGCGGCACTCTGTGGGAAGCCTTGAAGAACATTCCCAATGCCATCAAGGACTACCAGGCGTACTTGCGCGCCGCGCCTGCCGGTCAAAGCGCCGGCCCTGTTCGCGATCGTATCAAGATACTCGCGCCTGCAGGTAAGAAGTAGTCGGCTGTTGTAGGGGCGACGCCATGCGTCGGCCGGTTTTGGAACTGATTGCATGTTCTTATGCCAAAAACCGCGAAAACCATCGATACATCAACAACGCCGATGAAATCCGGAAAGCCTAAAGGTGAAACTTTGCTCTTTGGCGGTCACGTCAATGGTGGCGTGAAAGGTTCCGTAAGCAAGGCCGAAGAGATTGGCGCACAGGTAATGCAGATCTTTCTGGGTTCTCCGCAGTCATGGCAAGACGCTGCGCTCCTGGACAGGGACGTCGATCTCTTCGTTTCACAAGTTGCCGAAAAGAAGCTTGGTCCTGTGTTTGTCCATGGTAACTATCTAGTCAATCTCGCATCAAACGATCCGACCAACCTGGAAAAGTCGATTCATAAACTTCGCCACACGCTCTATTTATCTGACCGTATCCGCGCTCAGGCTCTCATTTTTCACCCTGGTGCAGCAGGGCAAACGACAAAACCGCAAGCATTGAAAAAGGTGGTGGCGTCGATCAAACAAGTTTTAAAAGGCTACAAGGGTGATACCAAGTTGGCACTCGAGGTTTGTGCCGGAGCCGGAACCACAATCGGGGACAGGTTTTCCGACCTCAGTACCATCATCGAACAATTGAATGGCGACGAGCGAATTGCTGTTTGTCTGGACACCTGTCACCTCTATGCCGCCGGATATGATGTCAGCTCGGCCTCCGGTTTGAAAGCTACAATCGCCGAATTCGAGAAGGAGGTGGGCTTTGGTCGCCTGGTCGCCATCCACGCCAACGATTCCAAAACTCCTTTGGGTGCCAGAAAAGATCGTCATGAGAATATTGGAAAGGGCTGCATCGGCGAGGATGGATTCCGCAGAATGTTGCAGCACAAGGCTTTACGGCGTGTGCCCTGGATCTTGGAAGTGCCTGGATTCTCCGAAAATGGGCCAGATCGCGAAAACCTGGAAATACTGAGGCGCCTCGCTTCATAAAACTTCGTGTATGCTATTGACATGGGCATCTGAGGCTTGTCTTGCTATATGCGGATATCTAACTTACTAATAGCTCTGGCTTTGAGTCTGTCTTTTCCAACGATCGCTTCGGCAGGAGAAGAAGATTGGATTCGGTATTCACTGGGTGCCAAGCGGGCCATGGCGGCAGCCAACTATAACGATGCCGAAGAATTACTGAAGAGGGCTGACAAAGAAGCCGATGGTATAGCCAATAACAGCTCGCATAAAGCAATTACTATGGGCAATCTTTCCCTGGTGTACAAGGCGAAGGGCGACTATCCAAATGCCGAAGCATGTGCCAGGCAGTCTGTCGAATTGATGCGCAAGTTAGATAAGAGAGATGATTTCTCCTTTGCGGTGGCATTGAGCAATCTGGCAGGCATACTGAAAGATCAAGCGAAATTCAGTGATGCTGAGCCAATGTACGATGGTGCACTGGCAATCATCGAAAAATTGCGCGGCTCCGATTGTTCTGAATACGCAACTGTCACTGATAATCTTGCTCTGCTTTATATGCGTCAAGGTCGTTTCGACAAAGCGATGCCGTTGCAGGAAAAGGCGCTGGCCATCTATGAAAAGGCCTTGGGCTCGGATCACCCGGATGTTGCTATTGCCCTGGGCAATCTTGCAGAAAGTTATAAGAGAGCGAAGAAAGATGCAGAGGCAATTGCATTGCTGGAGCGCTCACTGAAAATCATGCAAAAGGTATATGGTGATGAACACCCAAGCGTTGCAACGGCGCTGGACAATCTTGCCTG
>JADZFV010000434.1 GCA_020854255.1 Candidatus Melainabacteria bacterium
ATATTTTATTGACGCCGACGCTGCTGCGATTGCATTGTCGTATTGTTTTTGCATTGCATAGATGTTTGCTTTGTCTCCATGGACCTCGCAATTGGTCGGATCGATTTTCTCAGCAGCATTCAAGTCCTGCAGAGCTTCTATATACTGATTTCCATCGACAAAACATCGCGACCGGTAGAGAAGCGCTAAAGCCGAGCGCGGATTGTTTTTTAGATAAACTTCCAGCGGAGCCTTAGCCTCCTTGTATCGCTTCTCCTTCATCAACATGCGTATCCGGCTGAGTGCCGGGTCGATGGCAAACCGAAAGTCCGACACTCCTTCTCCGGCAAGAACAGAATTACCAGCACTTGCAACCGCAAAGAAAAACGCGCTTACGATGCTCGATTTCAAAATTCGTCGGTTGGTCAAAACCATTAAAATGCCATGCCGCTTCCTGCGTTCAAAATGTCACAAGCTTCTACAGCAATTCTAGACTACTTGAGGTATGTGGGAATAGCCAAGGAGTGACTCATTGCCTGAGCCAGGAATTAAGCGTTTTCTGAAAAGGCTCATGCAATGCGCCCTTTTGGAAGCCGGGCGACGCATGGCGTCACACCTGCAGAAAAAGCGCTCCTAATTCTTTTCACTGTGCTGTAAAGAATATGGAGGTGGCAACATGCGAAAAATTATTGCGTTGGCTATTACAGCCCAAATCGGACTTTTGTGTTCTGGTGTGTACTCTGGTGCAACGAGTCAGAAAGCTCTGGCGGCCGGTGCGCAATGCGAGGAAGCTTACGGTTATATAGACCGCAACGGTAAGATGGTGATTCCGCCCGGCTTTGATGAGGCCGGTCCGTTTTCGGAAGGGCTCGCCGCTGTTAAGGTTGGCGACAAATTCGGATATGTAGATAAAACCGGCACGATGAAAATCGCGCCGCAATTTGAGAAGGCGGAGCCATTTAAAGAAGGATTGGCTGCCGTCACCGATGCGTCTGCGGAATACAAGCTTTATGGATTCATTGATAAAGAAGGCAATTTCGTTATCGAGCCTAAATTCGAGGACGCACATCATTTTGCCGAGGGAGTGGCGGCGGTCAAATTCCCTCGTAAAGAAGGCATGATCTTCGATGCTCAGTGGGGATACGTCGACAAAACCGGCAAGACCTTGATCGAGCCGAAATTCAGTGATGCTGCGCAGTTCAACAAAGGCCTGGCGATTGTCCAGGTAGGGCAGCATTACGGTGTAGTTGACCGAGACGGCACATATCTGGTCAAGCCTTCCTATCACCTGATATTGCCGAGCCCCGACAACACTATGACCTATCTCAAACTTAGCGGATCGGTGATGGGCCTGGTCGGCTTGGGGCACAACTGGTTGGTGACGGGCGGGCTCTTCGGTTTTCTCGATGCCAATGGCAAATCGATCATCAAACCTGCCTACGACGGCGCCAGTTATTTTTCAGAAGGGCTTGCGTGTGTGGCGTCCGGTGCAAATGAGAAAGACGGGCAGCCGCGACGGTGGACGTACATCGACCGCGCCGGCAAGACGAGCATAGACGGCAAGTACAGCTTTGGGCTGCCATTCTCGGAAGGTCTGGCTCCTGTTGCTAAAGGCAGATGGCAGACGGGAATGAGCCCGTCGCTGGTTGCTGCAAAATGGGGATTCATCGACAAGAAGGGAAAAGTTGTGGTGCCGCTCGCCTATGACGAAGCGCATCCATTTGCAGGTGGAATGGCGCGAGTCGTGTCGGACGACAAGACAGGCTTCCTCGACCACAACGGCAAAGTCGCTATCGAACCGAAATTTTCAGATGCCGATGATTTCTCTGAAGATCTCGCGGCTGTGAAAACGGACAGGGTGAAAAAATAAAAATCGGAGCGCCGCCATTCTGGCGGCATTCGAGCAAGGCGGCCTTGGTTCGGAGCCGGCAAGATGCCGGCGCTCCCAGCTCTACAAGAAAAAGTCGGGCATGAGTTTTTGTCCGGGCATGACGGCATAGGTCTCCAAATCTTTGACGCCGGAGTTTTTCAAAACTTCCGAGTCGATGAAGAAGTTGCCGGTGCAATCTATAGAGGGTTGCGTGAGGATCCAGTACGCGGCATCAGCGACAATTTCCGGAGTGCGGCACATCTTCATAGCGTCGTCGCCGCCCAGGAGGTTTTTCACTGCGGCGGTGGCAATGCCGGTTTCCGGCCAGAGGGAATTGACGGCAATGCGTTTTCTCTTCAATTCTTGCGACATTCCAAGCGTACACATCGACATGCCGTATTTGGACATTGTGTATGCAACGTGAGGACCAAACCATTTCGGGCTCATGTTGAGTGGCGGCGAAAGATTGAGAATATGCGGATTTGCAGATTTCTCAAGGTGTGGAATGGCAGCCCGCGAGTTCAAATATGTCGCGCGTACATTGACCTGATTCATCAGATCAAAACGTTTTGCATCTGTTTCCAAGGTGCCTGTGAGGCTGATGGCAGACGCGTTGTTTACCAAAACATCCAGCCCGCCGAATTTCTCGACTGCTTGCGCAATCGCCGCTTGAATCTGATCGTCAAATCGCACATCAACCTGCAAAGCCAGTGCCTTGCCGCCCAGTTTTTCAATGTCCTCTGCCGCACTGTATATGGTGCCTGGCAATCGATTGTTTTCCTCAACAGTTTTTGCAGCAATGACAATGTTGGCGCCATCTCGGGCGGCACGTTCGGCAATCGCCTTGCCTATACCGCGTGATGCACCGGTAATGAAGATCGTCTTTCCACTCAGACTCATAGCGCTGTAAAACTCCTGTTGCCGCTGAAGCATAATCGACCGGGCGCAGCGAGGCACCCCCCAAATTTCGCAAAGTGATCATATGCGATTTGCCCTTTGCGTGGGTGTCCAGGGGTACAATCGAAACAGAGCGCCAGATTGTCAAAACTATTGATTTAGTTGCAACCTGGGACCTATTGAGTGGATGAGCGGAAACTTACCGCCTCTGATTTTGTCTTTACGATGAGCGAAGAAACGTAAAAAGATTAACTGCGAGAGCCTCAAGTGTCTAACAAACTGAAAGCGGGTTTGGATAAAGCATTCGCGCCATTGATAACATGGGCGCGGTCGAGGGCGCATAGTAAGGGCGGCTCTGCCAGCCAGGATTCCCATCCACAACTGGACTTCGCGCCGGACAGCAAAGTGAGCGAATCGGCACGGGCAAACGAGAGAGAGTCGATGGTGATCACCCAGATCGCTTCCAGGGGGATTAGCAATCCTTACGTGCTGGCGGTCATGAAGCAGTTGCCCCGGCACGAGTTCGTCCCGCAGTCGATAAAGGACCACGCCTACGAAGACGGCGCCATGCCAATTGGCAACGGGCAGACCATCTCGCAGCCCTACATTGTGGCGCTGATGACAGAGGCACTGCAGCTTACCAAAGACTGCCGGGTGCTGGAAATCGGAACCGGGTGCGGCTATCAGTCGGCGGTCCTGGCGTCTCTCTGCCGGCGGGTGTACTCGATTGAAATCGTGGCAAGTCTTGCGGAGCAGACTCGCCACAGGCTGGCGCGTTTGGGAATTTTCAATGTCGAAATCCGCACGGGTGACGGTTATCGCGGTTGGCCGGAAGAAGCGCCTTTCGACCGCATCATTGTAACGGCGGCACCAGACCACATTCCCGAACATTTATTTAGCCAACTAGTCGAGGGTGGGCGCATGATTATCCCTG
>JADZFV010000435.1 GCA_020854255.1 Candidatus Melainabacteria bacterium
ATTCGAGGGCACACTGGACGACTATCTGGTTTACTTAACTGGTGGCGGAACGAAAAACGGAGTTGCGCTACTGCCGCTGGCTCTGCCACCACGCGGTTTGCTCTTATCCACAGGCGGAGGCATAAATGTTGGGATATTCACCGCCTTTGGTGGCGCTTTCTGGCTGCTTGAAAGTGGTGGCGGAGTAAACATGGGTGGCGCAAGTTTTTCCTTCAGAGGAGGAGGCGTAAACATGGGAGGAAGTATGTTTGTATTGTCCGGTAGCTTGGGTGGAGCGAATGTAGGTGGAGGCAAAAACACCACGGGTGGGACGGCTGTTGATTCAGGATTAGGTTTGAACCCAATCACCGGATGATCAGCATACAGCTTTGCCAGTGTCGCCTTGTCTCTTTTACTCGGCATTCCGTTCTGCATCGAGTTCGATCGAAAATACATCAAATCGTAAATGTAATTCGAATGGTCAAGTCCGAGCGCATGTCCGATCTCGTGCATAGTCACCGAACCCATTTCGCCATCTTTTACGAACGCACCAGGGGTAAAGGCATCAGTCGTGCGCAATTCAACGAGTGCGCTGTCGTACTCATCGCCTACCACCTGGGGTGTGGTCAAACCAGAAACCACCCTGCGTTCCGATTCGGCTGCAAGTGCATTGGGTGTCCAGGTCACCACAATGTCAGCATTGTCTCTTTTCTTCGAGATTGTGTAATTGACCTTTTTTCCGGAGGCTTCGCACCAGGTGTCCAGCGACCTCATCACAAAGTTACGATAAATGTGCTTGTATCCCTGGATGTTTTTGTTGGCGTCTATGTAGACCTTAAGCGGCATGCGTTTGCTGGACCACGTCCAAGTGTGATTGTTCTTCTGAAGAATATCCATGTAATCGGGCAGTTTGTTGCTTGAGCTGTTCAGCTTCTTTCTGTCGTCAGAAAGCTCTGATACTAACTGTTGTGCTTGAGCGCGCTGATTTCCATCGGACTCCATCGACAAATAGCGCTGTAAGTATGAAATCGCGTCATCGAATTTAGCCATGTCCTGATAAGCAATTGCAACGTTGTAGACGACACTTGCGTCACTCGGATCATAATTGAGAGCCTTTTTTCCTTCCGACACTGCTCGCGAAGGATTTCCGATTCTCCGGTAGGCAAAGCAGAGATTGCCATGAATACACGCGGAATTCTGAGAAGGATCGGCTGTAGCAGCTATCTCGAAAAGCTTTATCGCCTCTCGATAGCGACCTTGCGCCATGCGCTCAACGCCATCTTTAGTACAGGTGTAAATCTTGACGGTCCGCATCATCTGCTGCGCTTCGGCACTCGCAGTAGCATTGGGAGACTTGATATAGCGTTGCAGAGCAGCAAGGCACAGGTCGTAGCGCTTCATATCGTTGTAAACGAGCGCCAGGATATAAGTCGGATAAACATCGTTCGGATCCAGCTTTTGGGCAATCTGAGCTTGTTTTATCGCTTGATCGTAGTTTTTCAATTGCTGATAACTCTGAGCCAGACTCTGGTGAATTCGACTTGAAAAACTAGTCGGATCATAGGAAGCCGCCTGGGAGAGAGCGTGTGCCGCCTCAGCATATGAGCCGCCTCGATAAAGCTCATAACCCTGAGCGTAGAGCTTGTACGCATTGCTTTCAGCCTGAAAATCAGCCGCAGATACTGCCGGCAGATAAAAGAGTTGAAGCGACATGGTTGAAATCAGGGCAATGCAAAAAAGCACCCGGATTGCCATAGCCAAAAGGCTACGCTCTGCATTGCCGGCTTTCGCTTTAAGAATTAGTTTGCTTTCCTGCAAAAACAGTCCTTCGAGGTGCTTCAAACACTGATTTTCCCAGGCCTATCAATTTCGTAACCAGTGTTTTTACTGAAGCTTGTGACCTGTTTCTCCTGTTTCTTCCCTTCTAATGATGGGTAGTATTACTCTTAAGGCCATTGGCCTTGACCGATAAGAACCTTAAGGAAAGATTGAATTCAGGGGGATAAGATGTCGCAACAGACAGCAGTTCAAGCGGCAAAAAAGAAAGGAGGGGAGCTTGTTAAGGCTCTTCTCGACCTGGTCATCCTGGCCTTGCTTTTAGCAGGCGCCGGGTTCGGCGGATACTTCTGGGGCTTGCACGAAAGATTGGCTCCGATTCAGGAGGTTCCGCCCGGAACAGTAGGCGCGCTACCGGCAACTGCGGCAGCACCATCCCCGTCTACAGCTCCAGTAAAAACTGTCACCGAACCGACAAAAACCGCTTCTGCCGATCCCGTTGCCTCGGCGCCCGCCAAAAACGGTAAAACCAAATATTGGATTTCCTCGTCTGGTGATGAATACATTGGCTATTCAATTACCGCAAAGGTAAACGGCAACGCGGTCGACAGTTTTTTTGGGCCGGGAAAAAATGTCGACGTCACTCGCTATGTGAAAAGCGGCGACAACGCTGTCACTTTCGAAGCGAAAGCATTGGGCGAACAGTACAACAAACATGATGGCGATGCAAAATCAATCTTGACCCTTCAGTTGGTCAAAGGCTCGCACGTGCAGGAAGAATTCAAGTCTTCCGATGTTTTGGTTACCTACAAACGCAATGCCACCGAAAGTGAAGACTTTAACGACACCGAACACTTCTTAGCCAAGTAAAAGATGAAAGCCAAAGGAATTTTCATTTCGACGCTGCTGGTCATTGACACGTTTTTTGTGTCATATGCCGTTGGATTTCAGAGCCGGCATGTGCTCATTATCAACCCGAAGCTACCACCCGTGGTGCAAAAGAAGGTTGAGGCAAAACCAATTCCCGCTGCGGTTCCTGCAAAGAAAGGCGATGTAAAAGGCTCACATGCAGCTAAAGATGGGCATGGGTCGAAAACTCAGGGTAAAGGCACGCACAAATCAAAGGATGGCGACGCAGGTAAAACAGCCGGAACGTCTGCCGGTGGCAACGCCGCTGTTACTCCAGCGAAACCGTCAGACAAGCCTGCACGAAATTCTGCTGCCAAGCCGGAAGCAAAACCGGCCGCAAAACCAAATAAAACGGCAATAGCAAAACCGGCTGCCAAGACTGATGTTAAACCTGGTGTTAAACCAGCCAACAAACCAGCCGCAAAGCCAGTTTCTTCACCTTCACCGAAGCCGGCACCAAACGATTCTACAAAACCTGGCGCATAGACGGTTAGCTATCAACAAGTGATTTCGCTTTATTGCTTCGTTGACATTCACTGCGTGTTGAGTCCTCATTCAAGAAACCTTTTGCGAGATCCAGCTTTAGCCGCAGATTCATAGCGCTGACTCAAATCAAGCTCTGTCGCGCGCTCGACATTTCACACAACTGCTACGTTCAAGAAATAGTCAAAGCTTCAGATCTGGCACCGTGTTCTTTTACAATCGCACGCATGTCACTTCCCATTCTGTGTTCGATCAAAAGGAAAGTCGACTTTTCATGCGTAAAGGAATTCGACACTTTGGCAACACCGGGATGATCAAGTGCGGACAAAAGCTCGTACTCCCGCCTGAGTATTTTTTCCAGGGCTTCGGTTTCCTCTGTTTCTTCCGCCAGATAAAACTGTTTTACAGTAACCATTGCCCCTTCATCATTTCGCGCCAGATAACCAGCGCATAATGGTTTACTTGCAATTTGCTTGATAATGCCCGTCCTGGTATTGGTTAGAAATTCACCCGCAGCAAGTGGAATAAATATTGTCGATTTAAATCCTTGCGGGGGAATACTTTTAATGGCAGTATCTGTAATACCGTCAGACGTCGCTTTGTCTTTCTCCGCGTCATTGAGCGCCTGGCAAGTCGAGTAGACTTCGTGATCGACATTGCAGGCGGAGGCATATTGATCGACTCAATCCAAAAGCACACTCAAATACTTGGCCGACATATTAAAGAGCGGGCGCTTTTTCAAACGCCCGCTCTCTGAATTATCGAACTGGTTTTTAGCCGCCTTTCGACTTAATCACACAAACGGCAGTCGGGCGCTTGACACGAAGGACGAGAGATTCATACACACGGAAGCGATAATTCATGTCGCTTGGTCCCAGATATGCAATTTGCAGATCTTCGGCAACCGCAATATCGAAGTTTTGCGCGCCGGTAGACACTACGGCAGCGGTTCCCTTCTCAATCATCGGACTCCAGTGAATTCCATCGAGACAGAGCTTGCTCAATTGATCAAGCTCTAGCGCCGGCGATTCCTTAACTGGCTTGAGCAAGGCTTCGTACATATCCAACGAACAAACCAGCGCATAAGGAAAATGATGCTGCGCGGCGATCAATTTGCTAATCGCAGAGTACACATCTTTAACCGGCTCATTCGGAACCTTCCAGTCACCACCCTGAATTTTTTGCGAACCAGGATAATTGAGCAAACCATTGATACCGAGTTCTTTCGAACCGTTGAAAATCAGATCGTCCTCGGCATCGCCAACCTGGTGAGCGGCGCGAACAGCATTCGTGATGTCGATAGGAGCATGCATATCTTGACTCCATTTCACATCACGCCAGTGCAGCCAGAAATCTTTGTAGAGCAAAGGTACGCGAATATATGTTTCCTTTTCATGCGTGCCAATAGGATTGGTATCCGGTCTGCCTTCGAGATCGACTTCAGCTGGTTCGTCGTCTTTGATTGTTTCCAGCGGCACGCATTCTACTCCGGCGCCGAGCGGCCCGAACAGTGCAATCAAACGACGACCGACAACCGTTCGTCGAACTTCTTGCGCAGCAGCCTGAATCATGTCTGACGCTTGTTCGTTCGTCAACGGTAAATCAGCCAGCTTTTGGTGCATCTTCCACACAGTTAGCCTCCTTGCGACCATAGTGGTCCGACAGTCCATTCTCTTTTGGTAGCACCAGTAGTGCTGGGTTTTCCCTTTTGATCAGAAGACCCACCGGGGCGAGTCGATTGTCCTGATTGCCCGGCTTGTCCAGAACCGGAATGTCCGTGTTCCGGGCGACCGACACATTGTGATTTTTGTTGTGCTGCCGAGGAACCGCCATATCCGCCTGGAGATGGAGCACCATGCGCGCCACTACTATGTCCGGAATGACCGCCACCATCAGCGCCACTGCCGCCGTGACCGGAAGTTTCACTCGGTCTCGCCTGGTGCGGTCCAAAGTTTGATACTACGCCCGGTTTGCCGCCGCTATGCGGGGGAGCCTCCGGTCCCAGCAATTCAGCACGCCACTCTATGTGTTCTTCCATAAAATGATCGAGCAGCTCTCGCTTCAAATCAATATTCATCGATTGCTCCTGTAGCATCCGTTGAATAAAAAAGCTGTGGTCGAGGAGTTTCTGCGTCAAAAGCGTGGGGCCTGCACCATGAATTTCTTCCAGCTTCGCGGTGTTCTCCTTTTCCTCTAAAACGATGTGGGAAAACAAGCGCTGGGAAACATCTGCTGGCACACCCGGATCGTTGATCACATTAAGGATGGTCTCGGTGTGATCGGCGATGTTGTGAAGGATTTCGGCAAGTGGTGTAGCCACGGCATTTCTCTCATGACGGTATTTGCATTCTCACAGGTCTTGCCAAAGCGGTAAAGCGGCATACGGCAACTGGTGGCGTTTGCAAACGATGCGGCGTGCTTATTGTCGCAACCACACTTGCGAAGCTTGTCGGTGCCGCATTTGTGAAATGAGAATAAGTTGCAATAAAGTGACAAAAAGCGCCCCAAAACATACTTTTCGATGACTCCAGCCGCAACAATCAGTTGAAAAACCCAGCGATAACAGCGATTTGCAATTAAGTGGACGTTGCATTGAGTGACCGCTTTTCCTCTCGCAACATATCTTAAGAATCCTGTCAAGGCGCCATTTTTCTGGGTTTCGAGGGTGCAACTGTTCTATGTGGATCGAAACACAATTCAAACGCCACCAGCGCTTGACATTGCTGACAGATGTCATCAGTCCTGCTGCATGGCAATATTTTGGAAGAGCGAGTCAAATGTAAGGGGTCAGAGCATGTTCTATTTAAATTGCTTGCTAGCAGTGTTCGCCGGCACGCTGATCCCTCTTCAGGCAGGCATCAATTCAAAACTGCGAGAGTTCTTGTCGAGCCCCTACTATGCGACTTTGATTTCGGTCGCAGTCAGTTTGATTGCTGTTGCCGCATATTGCCTGATCGCGCGATTTCCGCTACCGTCGCAAGCAGCAATTTCCGCTCTTCCTCCATGGGCGTGGACGGGAGGCATAGTGGGCGTTGTCTACGTCTTTATGGTTTTGCTGCTCGCCCATAAATTGGGAGCGACGGCACTAATTGCAAGCGTGATTGCAGGGCAGATGATTTGCTCGTTGATTTTCGATCAGTTTGGTTTGATCGGATTTGCTCAACATCCACTCAATCCCGGCCGAATCGCCGGAATTGTACTTTTAATAGCAGGCGTTGCGCTAATTCAAAAGTACTAGCTTCCGAATCCGCAGTTTTGTCGAATGCTCATTTCTTGACCGGCAAGACGTGAATAGCTTTGACGACGAGTTCTACTTCATCGCCAACCTTCAATCCCATTTCTTCCAACGACTCCGTTGTCAAAACGGAAGCCATGTTGGAAGGACCAGCGACATCAAATTTGACAAGCGACATAATGTCGCCGTTTTTCACCGAGGTTACCTTTGCAGTGATCTTGTTTCTTGCACCGTAACTTGCCATGGTCTGCACCTCAAGCGATTGTAGCTGTTTTTGACTAGCCGCAAATCATATCATGCGCAAAGGAGAAGTTTTCGCCGCCCCCATAACCATCCGGACGGCGATTGTTTTACTCATCAGTGCCGGGCTTTGCGACCATTTTGTAACTCCATAACAAACTTCAGATGTGAATGTGATTCCACCGTTCAAAGAGGATCAGAAATTGGGCGGCGAAAGAAATGCCGAGACGCCAGAATGAGACTCGAAGGTCTCTTCAAGTCCAATTTTAAAAGAAGAAGATTTCGGCAGCTTCCTGAGATCTTCAAACCATGCATGGCCGACAATGCCTATCTGCCGACATTCTCAATATTCAAGAACGACCAGAGCGGCACTAAATCATATGACACAAAGGGGGGCAAATTCGCTTTTGGGTTCGGCTTACGCCAAACAAGTCGGTTATCGTGCTGTGGAAAATGCCAAAAAATTGAGCATGTAGCGCAATCAGCGTTTACGCCGGGGATCGAGCCTGGTATCGCCGAGCCCAAGCATGCTGTCAAAGGTATGGAACTTAAATCGACTGACGAGGCGTTTGCAAAATTCAACGCCGCGCACGCTATTGCCGAGTTCATCAAGCAATGGCGACCAGACAGTGATGCCGCCGAGATTGGGAATCGCCAACATGATGGCGCCGGACACGCCGCTTTTGGCAGGAATGCCGACGGTGAATGCAAATTCGCCGGAAAAATCGTACATGCCGCATGAGAGCATGAGCGACAAACAGTTTTTCACATGCCCGGGCTGAAAAACTTGCACGCCCGTGAGAGGGCAGATGCCACCGTTTGCCAGAGTGGACGCAATAATCGCCATTGATTTCGTGGTTGTTTCAATCGAACAGCACTGAAAATAAAATTCAAGCACATCCAATAATTCGACATCAGGCGGAAACGCTTTTTTCTCGCGCATGAAATAACCGAGCGCAAAATTGCGATCCGCGGTTTGTCTCTCCGAAAGATAAACAGCATTGTTGAAGCCGATTTTTTGTCCGCCGGCTGCGACGTTCCATTTCTCCATTACATAATCAAATCTATCCGATGCATCGCCGCCCCTTTTGATCAGCGCACCGCACATGATGGCACCGGCATTAATCATCGGATTGTGGGGAAGACCCTTTGTATTCAATGTCAATTCATTGAAAGTTTTCCCGCTCGGCTCTCGTCCAACATAACTGTGCACCACATCTTCACCTTGCTCCTCAAGTGCGAGGCAATAAGTCATCGGTTTGGAGCAAGACTGCACGCAAAAATAATCATCGCTGTCGCCCACCGAAAATCTTTGTCCGTCCACCGTGCAAATAGACACGGCAAACTTTTCCGGATCGACACGCTCTAACTGTGGAATGTAGGTCGGAAGTTTTCCCAGCCGGATGGTGTTTACTTCATCATAAATATCGGTCAGTTGGGCAGTAAAGGCTTTGAAGTCCGGTACGACCAGCCCTTCGATTAAAGCTTGATCGAGCAGCCCGGGCGCCTGATCGTATAAGATCTGGAATTGCGCTTCTGTAATTTCAGCTGAATTGCCGTTTAAGCCCTTAAGCAGGGACCGCACCCGCGGGTCATCCTCAAGGATGCCCCGTTCTTTCAAAGCCTCAAGAAGCGCCTCTCTCCTGACAATCCCTTTCTTGGCAAGAGACTTGAACAGGGCGGACTCTGAATCGGACATTTTTGCCTCCAAGCTCTCCTGAATTATGGTATTCCAACCAACCAACATCCTCAATCCCCAGAGTGCCTTTTCCGGTTGTGTTTTGGCGGTGATTTCCGGCGCCGTTCAGCTCACCCTGATCTGCTGCCGGCCCTGCTTGGCAGACGGCTTCCCGGGCAGAGGCAATCACCAGAACTGGAGTGCAGCCCTTCCTTATTACAATCTCGCCAACAAATACATGCAGTCCGAGCGCTACCAGGACGCCATTCAGAAATACCATGAGGCAATCGGGAAGTATGAGTACGACCCCGATTTCTTCATCAACCTGGGTGTGGCGCTGCGTAAAGTGGAAGACTTCCAGGCAGCCGAAGCAGCCTTCAAGACAGCCGCATCACTCAACGAGAAAGATTGGATGAGCTGGAGCAATCTGGCTAATTCTTATTTGAAACAGGATCGCCTGGAGGACACCATCAAAGCGTTCGAAACCGCGCTAAAATGCAATCCGCCGGCTGCTGAAAAGGAAGCCATACTCAAAGACATTGCCGACATCAAAAAGATACTGAGCGTAAAAGACAGTGGTGCTGCGCCGCCTGCCGGTAGCAATCCGCCGTCCGGAAAAAACGCGCTGGGAAACAAACTGCCTGATCTGGTGAAACAGACCGCGAAGGAGGCACCTGTGGGTTTAGTGAAACAGCAGGCAAAAGAAGTACCCTCTGGTTTGCAGAAACAGGCA
>JADZFV010000436.1 GCA_020854255.1 Candidatus Melainabacteria bacterium
CCCTCGTACACGCTCGCCACCAGGTCGTCGGCCAGATTATCGCCGATGATGTGTCCACCCAGTACGAAACGCCCGCCATGAGTGAACATCGCCTGATTGGTTACCACCTCGCGCAACCAGTCGGTAGCCTGTGTTTTAGCTATCATCGAGGAAACATCGCCCTGATAGCCGGCGTCCATGAGGGCGGCAGACCAGTCGACCAGAGCGTCGGTGCCGACCATGTATGCAGCTTGCACAGCCATATTGTGCTTGATGTACTGCCGCGTGTTCAGCTTCTCGCCAAAAGTCTCGCGCATATTCACCCAGGGCAATTCGCTTTTCAGCAAACGCCGCTGGCGCGCACCGGCACCGGCGGCAACAGCAGGGCGCCCGCGATCGAGATCGTGAAATATCGCCGCCAATCCGTTGCCCGGCAGAAGATATTTCCTGGGCACACGAAAGTCCTTAAACCACAACCCTTTGTTGTGAATGCGGCGCAGAGCGTGGATCGGATAGTTGACGATGCGGAAATTCTCCGTATCTTGGTCGGGAAGCTTGACCAAAAGCACTTTGTGCGCACCACTGACTTTCAAAAACAACGCCACCATGTGCCCGTACCAGGCATTGCTGATGAAAAGCTTATCTCCGGTAATGACAATGTCGTCTCCATCTTCTACACCAACTGTGTGAACATGAGTAATCCAGGAGCCGACATAACGCTCGGTGCCGGCGAATCCGGAGCGCAATCTGCCGGAAGCAAGTTCTGGCAAAAGTTCTGCATTTTGCTCCGCGGTTCCTTTCCAAATCAAAGGTCCGGCCGCTCCGATCAATTCTTCAATAGAAAGCAGTCCGCCGACGATTTCAGCGCCGACTGCACCCATCCTTGTAATCGCCCGCATGCAAAACCACATACTGGCGCCGGCACCGCCGTACTGAGCGGGAATCGGCAAGCCCCAGAAGCGCGTGCGCCCGAGGGCGTCATGGACCTGACTGGTGAGTTTTTGATCGGCTCCGTACAGCATGCCAGACTGATCGTGCGCAATCACCTCGGCGATGCTTGATTCCAAAACATCGCGCGCCGGACCGCTCTGCCACTCCGACTCATCCGCCAGGCAAGCGAAAAGTTCGATCGGAATTCGTTCCTCCATAAAAGAACGATGCAAGGGTCCGCTCCTTTCCTGCGCCTGATCGGCTTCGGTTTGAGCGCGATCGACCGTGACGACGCTGTCGACTTCGGTCTTGCTTTTGCCGCCCCTGGTTAATGCATCTTCCAGAATATTGAGCTCAGAGTCGTCCAGTTTGTTTTTATCATTACCACCGGCCGAGCCAGTTTTCACTGCGCAGAAGGCGGCATGATTTTCCAATTCGGTATTCATAAATTTCTCCCCGAATGAATGTAGAAAATGGCTCGCGATTTAACTCAGCGAGCCGCCCGTGCAGTAAGAAAGTTGTTTCTTACTACTGATTTGTTGAAGCCGTTGCAAACGGCACTGAGCGCACTTGCTTCCACAAGCGCAAATAGCCGTACCAGAGAGCGGCATAGAGCATCAACATCAGTGCGAAAACCAGCAGGCTTTGCGATTGGGCCATGGTATCCCAGAGCCCGTGGAAAAACATGGCAGTCAGCAATCCCGCCGCCAGGACAGGAAGACGCCAGTGTGCGGTGGTAAATCTGGATATGCCGAAGGATGCCCCCCAGATCGCCGCATAGAGCGGATGCAAGGGCACACGGATAAAAGCCCCCAGGAAGAAAGCTTTGAACGCACCGGTTTGCAGCTCTGCCAGATACAGGTTGTGAAAAATATTCTCGTAAGCCGCAAAACCGAGGGCGGCTGCACAAGCCAAAACCACACCGTCGGACGGATGCCTGATGGCATTGGGAGATAGAAATCGAAGCACTGCCACTACCGCAGCCAGCTTCAAAATTTCCTCGACGGCACCGGCGCGCAAGATGAAATAAGTCAGCATATCGCCACCGGACATGGTAGCAAACAAGTTATTGAGTGCTTCCCCCAGATAGACGAAGACCGGCGCAATCAGCCAGGCGACAGCGAAGCAAGAAGCAACCGACTGCCAGTCGGCGCCTGCCCTAAATTCCAGCTCTTGATTGATACTTCCGCTCGAGATTTCGGAATTGGTATGCCGCAATGAGAATGGCCACAACCAGCAAATTGGCACAACCAGTGAAATCAGGCCAAACCACCAGCCGACTTTGGCACTGCTGACCACTATCATGGTCAGTGCGGCGGCAAAAACAAAATAGCGCAAACTATTTTTGCTCATAAATTTCTCCTCTTGCCTGGGGCAAGAAACAGATGTGAAAACTCCAACCAGCAAGCCTCTCAGGCGCGCTGATCACTTCCCTTCCGACCGGCGACTCAGCCAGTGACAATCAGACCGGTGCCGTATGGATGCCAGAATCAGGCACGGCAAATCGATGTATCAATGTGCTTTCACGGGATGGAAGCGAGGTAGGTATTAGACCTCAATTCAAAAAAAAGACATGGAAGGGCCCATACCATAGCAATTTGCAGGAAAGCGGAACAACAAAATATTTGTGACGCTAAGAGCGCTCCTAAAATGGAGTAGAGGTCGCAATCATCAAACAGAACCGCCGTTGCGACAAAGAAGCCGATTCACGCCCTGGCGCACTTAGGCCGGTCAAGTGGAATTCCAGGCGAACGGTTTTAATTGGCATCAATATGAAAACCCGGGTAAGTCCGCTTGTAATCATTTTTTTCAAGCGCAGCCCCATATATTACGGTTGAATTCATACATCATATTTGGTGGCATTGAACTGGTATGCGCTCCAACTTGCTGGTCAGGAATTCCGATGCTCAAATGTAACTGTCCACTCTCTTCAGATCAAAACCGGCCTGGGTGAGACAACTGCGTGGTCTTGATTTTTGGCAAGCCAAGAAGAAGCAGAACCATGGTAATGAGCTCAATCGCCTGAAAACCCCAGAGAATGGCGCACAGTCTCTCCCCTAACGTCAAGGCACAGCATTTCTTTACTTGCTCGAAATAGACTGCCACTGGTAAGGATCGAGTTATCAATGTCCCAACACAATACATAGACGCAATACAAGCCCTACAGAGCTTTCCATTCGATTCCAGGCAAAAAAAATTGCACTCATCTGTGAGCGCCGAATTTCTTGCGGATTCGAAATCAGTGCGACCCGACTGCAGAGTATTCGCTCTTACAGTCCGCGCCAGCCGTCCTCAAATGGTTTAAGGCATTGAAACACACGGTGATCATTCAGCGATAGCCAGCTTCGCGCTGAAGGTCTCTTTTCGGCAAAACGTAAACGCCTGACAGGGCGTTTTTTTTAAATCTTTTTTGGAGAACGAACATGAGTATCAAAATCGGCACAACCCATTCAGGCACCGTCGCAAGGAAAGAGGAATACGGCGTCTTCGTCAGCATAAAGGGGTTGACACAGGAGGGCCTTGTCCATGTTTCTCGCTTGCGCGGAAACACTCAGGAACTCAGACGCGAACGCCTGAAGTCAATTGAAGTGGGAAGCGAAATGATAGTGGATGTCTCAGACATTCAAAGACAGGGAAGGCGCACTAAAATTGCCTTAAGCGAAAAGCTAGTGCACGATGATCTGGTCCTGCACCATATCCCATTGAATGAGAGCATCACAGGTACGGTCACGAAGAAAGCCGATTTCGGGGTCTTTGTATTTATACCGGACTGGTTTGTAACAGGGCTTCTACATGTCTCCCGCATGCCTGGCGACACACGGCACGCTAGAAATAAGCACCTGGATGAGACTACCATCGGTGAGAAAATAGCGGTTTTTGTGGTGGATGTTGAATTGAAAGACGACTTTCTCAGACTGACTTTGAGCGAAGTCGAACCACAAATCGAAGAGTAAAAACAGTGCCTTCATACAGGAGTGGTCGTTCAGACCCTCCTGTTTGTTGGCGCAAAAACTAGACCCAGAGCCGGTCTAGCAGTCGATTTCTTGTCTTATTCCTTTTTTCGTACTTACGACATGCCACAGTAGAACGATTGCAGAAATAAAGTACAGGCAGGTGAGGGGGCGAAACACTGATGTTCGCTTGTTCTCACCTGCCTGCCAGTTTTTATGCATTAAGTGTAATCCGGTTGGTTGGTTAAACGAGCCGGTTTACTTGAAACGATACGTCCAGCAGATGCCGATTCCTCTGGTGCCGCAGCGGCGAGCATTAATGTAGTCGATTCGAGAAGTCGCACCGTTTGCGTGCGTCATCTCAATGCGACCAAAGCCAGGATAGATCGCGTCCGCGACACGATCTGAGAACCTCTGGC
>JADZFV010000437.1 GCA_020854255.1 Candidatus Melainabacteria bacterium
CTTCCGCCTGCCGCCCTTCAGAGGACAGGAATTGGCTGTACATCTCAAGAGCGCGGGCAGCCTCGGGCGAATTCTTGCCGCTTACTCTCTCGCGAATTTTGATCAAACGCTGGAAAAGCAGATCGCAGTGCCAGCTTTTGCCGTGCTTGCGATAGAGCGCCGCCAGAGCCGGCAGCCGATCGGCATAGGCAGCGCTGTCAGCGCCCTTGACCCCTTCGACCGTGCGCATCGCCAACTCGAAGAGTCGCTCTGCCTCGGCGGCATTGCCGCGTTTGTCATATAAACCGGCAAGGCCAATCAAACAATCGACCACGCCGGGATCGATTTCCTTACCCGTCTCGGCAAGAGCAATCGCTTCTTTCCACTGCGACTCGGCCTCGGCCAGACGGCCCTCTGTCATCAGCGCGCGTGCACCGGCATCGAGGTCCTGCCAGCCGGACGCGACAATCAATGCAATCAGCCAGCCTATCACCGGGCACCTCCGTCATACTGATTCTACCGAAAGGGGGAGATTTTTGTCGGTTATAAGCCATTGGCCACGGGTAAATATTCAGAACGTAAGAATTAATAGTGTCTATGCCTAAGCGCCTCGGAAAGTTGATTCAGACCCGTAATTACATGCCTATCTGCGCATGTCTGATATTGGCTATGCCGTCACCGGTTTGTGCTCAGGGCTATCAAAACCAGGAAGCTTTTGTTGCCGAACAACGCGCAGCAAAGAAGGCCGAAAACATGATGCATTCGGGGAAATTGCAGGATGCAATCATGTTTCTCAATGGAGAAGTGTCGCAAAATCCTCGGTCGGCAATATTGCACTTCGAACTGGGAAACGCCCATTTGCGATCGCGTGAATTCACAAGAGCAATTGAATGTTATCAGCAGGCGGTGCGGCTCAGGCATCCCTTTCCGGAAGCCTGTTTGAATGCTGCATATGCGTGTCTGGATGCCGGCATGGAATTGCAAGCGATACCGTGGTTTCACAAATACTTGAGAGAAAATCCGACTTCTCCGCAAGCAAAGGAGGTAGAGGCGGAACTTCTGGTCGCGCATGCAAAGGCGCAAATGAAAGAAAAGCGCAACTTCGATGCAAAACAAACACTGGAACGCGCCCAACAAATCTCCCCCAATTCCGAAATTGTGCTTTTTGCTCTGGCGCGCGCGCGCTCAGAACTGGGCGATACACAAGGGGCAATTCACGCCTACGAAGACCTGCTCAAGGTCAATCCGCGCCACTCTGCAGCTTTGATCAACATGGCCGAATGTTACCAGACCAGCGGTCAATTGCAGCAAGCGGTTACCTGGCTGAAAAAGTACGCCAGCAGCTTTCCCAACGCACCGGATATAGTGCAAATACAAAACATGATTGTCGCTTTGACCGAGAAAAGTGCCGAGCAAAGATCTGATCCGCAGGCGCTAGATTATGGCGGCGCTATCGTCGAAGCAGGTCGCTATTACCGATGGCCGCCCAATCGGCTGCCCATCAAAGTCTGGGTATCGCAAGGCGAGGGTGTGGCTGGATACAAACCGGAATTCCGGGTCGGATTTTTCGATGCGCTCAATTCCTGGATGAAAGCAGGTCAGGGGCGTCTGCAATATGTACTCGTCAACACGAAGGAGCAAGCCGACCTGACGGCCGAGTGGACAGGCAATCCATACGATGTCAAGCCGACCGGACATAACGTAGAACAGGGAGTTTGCCTGCTTGCCTCAGTAGACAGAGGTCATGATTTCATTGAAATCGACCGCGCCGATATTCGCATTTTGACGATAGATAGAAACAATCAGCAGCCTCTGAGCGATGAAGAAATGAAGAAAACATGCTTGCACGAACTCGGACATGCTATGGGATTGCAAGGGCATTCGACGAACAATCACGACATCATGTTTTTCTCGATGTCCAACACCAATTGGCCTGTTCTTTCAAGACGAGACAAAGCCACACTGTTTTTGCTTTATCAGAAATATCAACCACTGATGAGCGCGCAATACTGAAGTTTCAGATTGCGGCATCCGTATCTTCAGATATTTTGATCATGAGCTGATTGCGCAAGGCAGAAAAACCCACTTCTTGTCCAGGTTTTTTGCAGCCCGGTTGCGATGAGCGATTGCGAGGACTGACAGGGTTTATTCCTTTGGCATGGCGAATTCTTTAATCGCCAATTCTCGATCGAACACAATTTCTTCGTAATTGGTTTCAATATACGCGCGCTGCCTTTCGGCAAGCAAACCAGAAGCATCAACGTCGCCGGCATCCAATTTTCTAGCCATATCCTCCACTTGATTAGCATTGTCGGCTCTAACCAGAGTGTAAGTCTTTACACGCCTGAGCGAGAAATCGTCACAGGCAATCCAGAGCATACTGTCTTGAGCATTCTTGACGCTGCTGGCGATGCAGAAACATTCTTTTCCATTAGCAGGTTCTGTGCCGATCCAGGTCAAATTTTTGTGACGATTGAGCCAACTTATAGGCAGAAGATCGATTTCGGGAAAGTGCTGTGAAACTTGAGCCACTGCATTGCGCGTCGCTGCATTAGCCTCAGCAATCGCATATTTCAGGCTGGACAGCTCCTTTAATCCGGAACCTTCGTACTTAGCAAAAGCGGTTTGTCCGTCGCAACCGACCAAATGCTCTCGCCAGGGCGAATCTTCCGTAAAGTGGTCCTGCCATTCAAAACGAAAAAAATACGGCAGCCTGTACATGCTGCGAAAAGTAAGATACGGACGCTGCGGAATCTCCTCGCCTTCGAGATAACTGCGCAGAAAACCGCTGTCCTTGTAGTAAAGGCAGGCGGCATACTTTTCGATCATGCAGCTAACGATCTCTTCAGACTTCATACCGGGATACCAACCGTTCTAGTCGAGCTTGTCGCCCGGTCTTGCCAGATCGTCAAGCAAGATGATCGCGCCCTTACTCTTTCTGCGCTTCAATGTGCGTCCGACCACTTGCGAAATACCAGCTACAGCATTTACTGGCGCCAGTCGTTTTTCTATTTTCTTTTCTTCAAGACTGCTTTCTGTCGGCGTGCTGCCTTTCTCCAGATCAAATTTCGGCACCACTACGACCTGCAAACTGGCATCGCCTGGCAGGGCAGGATCGTCCAGGCCAAACACAGGCAGTGCGACTATGTTTGTAAGTGCAACACAGACAATCAGAAACAGGGCACTGCTTATGAGTACAAATTGTCTTTGCATTGAGCTCTCTTCTGTGATTAACGAACCGCGGTTCCGGACGTGTCCATGACTTTGTAGCCTGAAGGAATTACAAAATCTGACGGACTCGGCTTGGCTGCCGAATACTTCAATAGTTTCATCCCGCTGGTGTAATTTGAAGCTTTAGTGCTCGACACAACTACGCACCCGATGTCGTCAGCGATCCAGCTTTCAGTTGTCGAATCTTTCTGGGCAGTCTGCCAACCATGACAGGGGTGTCCGTCTATAACTCTTACGCCCAGGGGCTTTGCATTTGCCGCTTTGGCGGATTGTTCGTCAGTGATACTGACATTGGAATCCTGGTACGGCATTTTCATGACCATTCGCTGAGATTCCATCAACTGAAACATCATTTTGTTAGGAGCGTCGATTATTGAAACCACTTTGCCTGATGGCGTGCTCATTTCTTGGCGAGAGCGACCCTGTCCGTCGGTGACCAGCCGCAAAGAAGTTTTACCGGAGGCGGATTGTACATCGTAACTGGCATCGAAAGCCTTTTTCGACCAGTGTTGCGCCAGACTCTGACTACCAAGACAAATCGTCAAAACGGCTACCATGACACTTTGCGCAGCGACTTTTCTCATATCCTCTCCTTGGCCCAACTATCCGAGATCGACTCTCTGAGGGCGGGTGTCAAATTACCATGATTCGATATGCTCTTTCCTCTTGGCAATCAGCAAAACGATTGCGTATTTCCGTTTGTGTACCTTAATTCCGCACCCTGACTAGCTCTTTGTTGTCAGCAACAGATGACTTTCTCTTTACATCGAAGATGTTCTTTGGCCCGTCTTTTATATATACGGGCGTCCCTACTCCTATTTTGTGTCCATCCAAAAGCGACTTGAGTACGTGTTTAGGAACATGAATGCATCCTTCAGAAGTAGCCGCGCCTATTGCTCCCCTCTCATTCGGTGTGCCATGCAACGCAATTGAATACCATCTAGCTGAATTACCGGCAGCAATCAATTTCGGTCCGGTGGCTTTCCCACTCAGTCCTAAAAACGCATACCCGTATGCATGATCGGGCTTTCCATCACGATTGAAATCTTGCCGGTTCATGGTTGCAAAAATTCCAGCCAGACCTTTTGCATCTTTTACTAATGGTGCAAAACGCGGGTTTTTCGAAATTGAGATCTTTTGATGCTCATCGATTCCATTGAGTTTGGGATCCATTGTCAAAACGACATCGATAACAAACTTGCCTTCAGGGGTGATGCAATCTTGCATGTCAACCTTCTTGCCGAGCGGTCCTCGACCCACACCGACAGGGCAGGTTGCAAGAGCTTTTCCTGATTCATCGACCACCGACATACGTCTGTTTTTCCTGTCGATCAATACTGAATTTCCCGCCGAAATCTGGGAAGCGGCGCAAGCAATACAAGCAATGCAGCAAGCAAGAGTCAAAGTAAGCGCGTGCTTCATACAAGATGAAGGGGCTACTTTAAATTTCGTCCGATCAGAAAGTCCCAGGTTCTCTTCCACAGTGGCTTGCTCAAGTCTTCCAGGTCTTTCAATGATTCGTTCAAGCTCAGTGACAATTGCTCGGCAATTTCTCTTATCTCTCTGGTGTCATCCAGAAGTCGATCGGCGTCTGCCTGAATCACCTTCAATTCCCGCTCGGCGACCGTCACCTGGGCGGCACGCGTCATCAGGTCGGGCATCAATCGCAATTGATCTTCCCTGGTGGCGATTTGCATTTCCAGCCAGCGATTTCTGTCATGAGCAAAACGCAATTCCGAATTAGAGAAGGAAAGCTGGGCGCGCAACAGATCGATGGTCGCGCAGAGTTCATTGATTACCATGTTCGCTTCAGCACTGTCAGACGACCTGGGAGCGCCGGAGGATATGATTTCAATCTCATCATCGACGCCGAAAAGCTCGCCACTATTAATGGTGCCAGGCGCCGGCGGAGCAATTGGTGTCATGAAAGGTCTGACGTCCGGATGCGCCGGGGGGGCCGCCGAGAAGACCCTGTCAAGAAGAGGCTCTAGCCCTTCCAAGCTGGCAGGGTCCATGATCGGAGGCTCAAAATTCGTGGTCAGGTTGGTAATTGTCATCTGCGCACTCGCTTTCTAGACTAGTGCCACCATGGTATCTCATACAGTACCGCTTGGATATGTTTTTTTATGTTAGTGCAGACGTGTCGCAATTATCGGTCCTCGAACCAGATCAATGCAACAGGAAGCAGGCGAGCTCCAGGCAGCATTGAGACCGTGTTGTAAATCTAGAAGGTTCCGCTGGCTACGGTTATCGCTCTGTCCGGATGGAAGTAATTGCGCGCTGCCGCGTCTACTTTCTCTTTTGTCAGGGACAGATAATGTTCGGTTATCTTGTCCAACTCTTTTGCGCCCAGTCCGAGAAACTCGAATTCGGTAAGGGCCCTGGCAATTCCCAGAGAAGAGCTGAGACCGACCTTGAAGGTGCCCAGGGCGCGACCTGTTTCTTTGGCGAGTTCGTCTTTCGAAATTCCGTTCTTCAAATAGTCTTGCACTACGTCAGATACCAGAGAGAGTGCTCGATCCAGATTGGACGGATTGACGCTCAGCGATACAGACCAGGGTGCCGCACCATAGGCGGTATCCGAAAAACTGGAATAGACGCCGTAGGTCAAACCGGCTTTATCACGAACTACCTGACCCAATCGAGACGTGATTGTGTCCTGACCCAGAGCAGCATTAGCCAGTTTTGCGGCGTAGAAGTCTCCGGAATTTCGCTGCAGATCTGTAGTGTGCGCCATGATCAGATCGGTTGAGCGTTTATCCTTCAATTGAATATCAATGCGCCTTGACTGAGCCGGTAAGGGAACAGCCGGAATGATAATGTCCAACGGCTCATTGCCTTGCCAATCTCCAAATTTAGACGACAGAAGGGCAATTGTCTTATCCACGTCCATGTCGCCTACAAGTGTCAATATCGTCGCCTTCGGTCCGAAGAGCCGTGAATGCAGCCGGCCCAGATCGCCTACATGAATGACGTCGATCTCGTTGAGCTGCTCTTCGTAAGTTTGCTCGTAGAAGGGATGATCTTTGCCATAAAGCGAACGGCGGACGGCGTTCCAGGCCATCAGCCTGGTATTGCTCATCGCCTCGGTCAGTCTGGCACGCCATTCTATTTTGGTTTTCGCCAATTCCTCTTCAAGAAAAAGAGGATTGCGCATAACATCGGCGAGAAGATCCGTGAATTGAGGAAGATCGGAGGCGACCAGATGCGAACCAAAACTCATGCGGTAATTGTCGACGGAAAACTCGAGGCTGCCGGCGATTCCCATATTTTCAAGAATTTCGGCAATTTGAATCTTGCCGTAATTTTTCGATCCTTTGGTCATCAGGTCGGCAGTAAAGTCAGGCAATGCGCCCGGCTCTTTGTACGAAAAATACTTGCCGGCTCTGGTCGTCGATGTGATGCCAATTGATTCGGTGCCTGGATTGCGCAAGAGCAAAAGTGTCAGCCCGTTGGGCAGAACTTCCTTGACTACACGGCTTTCGAAAGTCGCTGTCCTGCTCGTAGACTTGGCAGCCTTCACTTTTGCCACGGGCGGCCTGCTCTTTAAAAACTCAGCGACATTTATTTCTTCGCTTTTGCCGTGGTCTCTTGCAGCCGCTGGAGGCGGCATATCATCGCCGTCTTCATCGCCGGCGTCATCTGCAAAAGCCGCAGAATCATCGGGCGAATCCGGTGCCTTCGGATAAAAATGACCAACGGTTCGATTACTCTTCACGAAATATTTTGCAGCCGCTTTCATTATGTCTTCTCTGGTGACGGCGTCGAATTTGTCGTCGTAATCCATCAACCAGTGCCAGTCTGCTTTCGATTCCGCTTCGCCAAGCATGAATGCCAGGCTGGACGGATCCGCCTTGGAAAGAATCGTGCCTTTGCGATTGGCGCTGCGAGCGCGTGCCAGTTCGTCATCATTTACAGGCTCGCGGGCAATTCGCTCCAATTCTTCATATATAGCTGCTTCGGCCTTTTCGACTTCCACATCCGGGTTGAGAGTGGCTCCCAGAATGAAGAGGGCCGGATCTCTGAGATCATCATGACGGGCAAAAACTTCAGCAGCAATACTCGAATCAATCAGCTTCTTGTAGAGGCGGCTGGAGCGTTCGTACGTGGAGCCGAGAATGTGTCTGATTACCGCCAGAGGATAATTGTCCGCATGACTGGCTTCCGGCACATGGTAACCCATCCACACTTTCGGCAGATCGCCGGACCTGTGAATTTCAAAGCGGCGCTCTCCTTCTTGCGGCGGCTCGGTTGTATAAACATGCGGTATCGGGTGTGGTGACTTGGGTATTTTGCCGAAATACTTGTGCATATGCACGAGCGCTTTGGACGGCTCGAAATCACCGACTAAAATCACTGTAGCGTTATTGGGCCAGTAGAAGGTGTTGTAAAACTCCCTCAGGCGGTCCATATCCACGCCTTCTACATCGGAGCGCCAACCGATGGTCGGATGGTGATACGGATGTTCGCGGAAGGCTATTGCATAAAGTTCTTTCTCGATTGCTTCTTCCGGATAATTCTCACCGCGCTCCATCTCGTTTCTGACCACGGACATTTCTGAATCGTGGTCTTCCTGTCTCAAGAGCAAATTGCGCATACGGTCAGCTTCCAGCTCGATGCACAATTCCAAATATTCGCAAGGCACGACTTCAAAGTAACTGGTCCTGTCAAACCAGGTGGTGGCATTCCAATAGGCTCCGATTTGCGTGAGCAAATCGTCTATGCCGTTGCCCTTGTCTGCATTGTGCTTTTTTGTTCCTTTGAAGAGCATGTGCTCCAGAAAGTGAGTGGAGCCTGTGTAGCCGACCGCTTCGTTGCGGCTGCCGACCTTGTAAACAACCAGAAGCGTTATGACAGGCGAAGTGTGGTTTTCCAGGAAAAGAACCTTCAAGCCGTTGTCGAGCGCATACTCAACCACGTTTTTCGATGCGGACACCTGGCGAATGCCAAGCTCCTTAATCGTTTGCTCTACCTTGTCAACCGTGTCAAGAGTATTCACCATTAATAAGCCTCAGCCTTTATATATGTCGCCGGGAGATTTACGTAAGAAGAATTACTAAAGATACAGCAAAAGGGCTAAAAAGTGGCAGCCGACGGCAATTCGCACACACTGATGCAGCCTATGGATTCCGGGGTATGTTTGCAGCGCCGATTAACTGCTAAAGTTTTTGACGGCTGCAATTAAAGAAAACGATGCAAGAGAGGCACGCGTGAACGTAGCGATTACCGGCGGCACAGGCTTTATAGGCTCACACCTGGCCAGAGCCTTGGTTTCCAGAGGGCACTTTCCCCGGATTTTGGCGCGCGGGCTCAACCATCGCGATGAGTCGATCCGCAGCCTGACCAATGCGCCATACACCCCCGTGTCGCTCTCGGACGACAAGAAGTTGTTCGGCGCCTTTCAGGGTTGCGACGTCATCTGTCATGCTGCCGGCATTTCTTACGAGCCTCATGCCGGTGATTTCTACAAAAACCACGTCGAATCTACCGTTCATGTCATCCACTCGGCACGCAAGGCGGGCGTCACCAAAATCGTCTATGTCAGCTGCCAGCGCGCCAGACCGAAGTGCTATAACAAATTTTACGAATCGAAGTGGGAAGCCGAACAATTAATTCGTGCCAGCGAGCTCGATTACACCATCCTCAAACCGACCATCGTTTACGGAAGGGGCGATCGCTTCCTCACTTCCATCAAACAGCATCTGGACAATGGTTCGATGGTCCCGACCGTCGGACTCGTGGAAAAGAAAATCAATCCGGTATCCATAGACGACATGACTGGCATTCTTATGGCTGCCCTTTTGGAAGACCAACTCGAAAGGCAAACCGTAAACGTTCAGGGTCCGGAGCCAATCACATATTCAGAAGCGGTCAGAAGGACTGCAAAAGTGCTCAAGAAAAATTGCGTGATGGTTCCATCACTGGTAATGGCACAATTCTCCAAGGCTCAAGAACAAGAGCGCTCCTCAAAGGAAGCAATTCTTACCCGCACATTAGTTCGTATGATAGCGGACGGAAATCAGGCACCTGTGGACCCGTGTGAGCAATTGCCCGGAGATTTGCAACCCAAGAGTTTATTTAATGACGAGCAGATTATTAGAGCGCTGGGCTGAGTCTGGGTTACAATCATGCGGTTGCTAAGCGCCCATAATCTCAGATCTGGTTAATGAAAGTTCCTAACAAACTGATGCCCCTGGCACTGCTGGCAGCCACACTGTCTTGCCCCGCCTACGCAGACGAAGCATCCTGGAATAAATACACAATGGAAGGTGCCAGAGCGTATGAAGCCGGCAATTTCGGCGTGGCTCAACGTAATTTCGAACAGTCTCTTGCCGAAGCCAAAAAATTCGGTGCCAACGACATGCGGCTGGCGACGTCCCTGACGAACCTCGGTGTTTTGTACAGTTTTCGCGGTCATAATGCAAAAGCCGGTCCACTTTTCGAACAGGCCGTGCACATTAAACAAAAAGTACTGGGTGGAGACAATTACGACACAGTCGCCGCGGTCGCCAAGCTGTGCCAGTTTCACCTAAAAAACAATCCGGCCAAAGCCGAGCCCATTTGCAATCGCGTTGTCGGTTATGTGGATAGCAAGTTAAAAGAAAAACGCGAGATTGCGCTTAGTTTTGAAGCATTGAATAGATTCTACAAACGGCACAAAGAGCTGGAAGAAGCAGAGATCTTTGTGAAACAGGCAGAGAGTCAAACCACTAAAGCCACCACAGGCAGTTACCTGGAACTGGCAGTTCTGGTTGATGGGCTGGCAGGATCGTGCAAAGACGTGAAAAAATTCCAGCCCGCCGAGCAATTGTATAAACGTGCGCTGGCACTGAGACACGGTGTATTGCCCAAAGATCATATGGCGATTGCATCAAGTTTGGAGAATCTCGCAAAACTGTATTGCGAAGAAGGCAGATATCACATGGCCGAGCCTTTGTACCGCCGCGCCATGGAAATAAGTAAGTCCACTCTCGGCACCTCAAAGCCTGAGACTTTCGCAAAAATAGACGGATTGGGGCAGTGCCTTGTCAGCTTGAGTAAATTGACAGAAGCAAAATCGCTTTACCAGGACGCACTTTCCAGTTTTGAAAGCGCTTATGGCAAGTCGAGCAAATACGTGATGGATTGCCAAGTGCAACTCGGACACATTTGCATCAAGCAAGGAAACGGCGGGCAAGCGGCACAATATTATGGCGACGCCGTGAAGATTTCAGAGAAATTAAATGGACCTCGCCACGCTTCATTGTCTTCCCTTCTTGATTGCTATGCCGGAGCCCTGGCTCGCGCAAACAGACAATCGGAGGCAAAACGCGTCTCTTCACGAGCCAGAGAAATTCGCGGTTAGGTTGCAGCGGCAATACCATGCATGGCCAGGTGCTGATTTTCACTTGCAAAAATTACGAACCCAGCAAGTGCAATAAATTTGTTCTGGCCGCAGCCGGATTGACATTCAATCTTTGAAAAATCTCTGAGTTGTCGCCATCATTTAGTATCGACAAAAGCAAGTGTTCAGATCCGATGAATTCGTGCCCGAGTCGAATACATTCTTCAAAGGCGCGCTCAATGTACTGTTCGACCCCATTTGTCGGAAGAGCCGGTGAATTGAGCGGATCATCATCCACCAGGCTGCGAACCGCTTCCGCCTTTACATTCATATGATTGAGATGCCTGGCACCAATCCCTTTTCCTTCTTTCAAAAGCCCTAACATCAAATGCCTTGCATCAACGCTATGGCCCAAAGTTCTTGCTTCTTCTCTGGCCAGGACGAGGGCTTTTTCGGCGCTCGACGTGCAGATTCTCTCGATGTTGTAGTTATTCATCATCGTTTTTGTTCTCCGCTCTTTTTCGAATGGTGTCGAGATGCTGTTGTGCCTGACTGTTGTTCGGTTCTATTTCGAGAACCCTGGAGAAATCCTTGATTGCCGCCTGGGAGTTATTCATCAAATCGAAGAAAGCGCCTCTGTGAAAGTACGCAGAAGCCAGATCAGGAGCGGCGTCAATCGCTTTTGCGAATTCCTGAAGCGCCTCCTGTTGTTTGCCAAGCGACTGATGTGCGAATGCGCGCGTGATATAAGCCCATGAAAGAGCAGACGCTTCCGGACTTTGGGCGATCAGCTGATCGCAATCTATGAATGCCGAATTGAATTGCCCGAGGCAAATATAAGACTGTGCTCTGTTGACGCGCAAATACTGCAGTTTGACATCAATCTCCATGGCGCGCGTGTAATCACCTATGGCCAGATCGTATTGACCCCTTTGATGATACGCATAAGCTCTTTTCCAGTAGTTTTCCGTTTGTCCCGGCTGGGAAGCTATCTTCTTCGTGTAATAGGGTATCGCTTCTTCACTGGCATCGAGCCATGCATAGAGGCTCTGCGGTGTGCCACCACTAATGGCATCAATCTTGAGTTCCATTCCCAAAAGAGCAAGCCAATGCACCAGCGTATCTATAGTGAATTTCTCCGTCACTCCGCGCATCAAATCCGAGATGCGCGGTTGAGTGACGGCCAAAAATTTTGCAGCCTGAGCTTGAGTCCATTGCCGCCTGTCAATTTCGCGTGAAACTCTCAGCATCAAAAGCTCGCGCACTGGCGCGACGAAATCTGCCTGTGCACGACTTTGCTTGCTGCGAAGATGGGAAGCCCGGCGTCGCGTGTCAGGAGATTCTTTGGGCGATTTTGTGAGCCTGGGCATGGGCGATCCGGCAGAATATATAATATTGTATATGTTATATTCTAATAGATATACACAGCCACGTCAAGGACTACCCCTGTTTGGCTGTCAGCAATAGCCAGTTGGGTGACAACGAGTTTTTAACTTTCCAATCTAGAAAGATGCGGGCGGCGCTTGCATCAGCGCTTCGCCCGGTGGCGCCTGATTGTATTGCGGAGCCTGCCCGTAAGGCGGCGGACCACCAAATTGCGGCTGATATTGAATTGGCTGAGCATATTCGGCAGGCGCACCCGGTCCGGGAATCTGCGCCGGAGCGTCAAGCTGCAATTGCATTGCAGTCCCGGATGGAATCAGGACATCCTTTCCTTTTCTCAAGAGCATGTCCAACCCGCCTATGCCACCACCAATGGCGGCACCGGACCAGGCACCCATGCCGGCCCCGTGTCCGCCGCCTCCGATCGCACCAACAGCGGTGCCGAGCCCGGCGCCCAGACCTGCTCCCAGACCGCCTCGCAATGCCAGCTGGCCTAGTTTTGTACCCCAGCCCTCGCCGCGATAGAGATCTTGACCGCCCTGGCCGACGTCCTTGTAGCGGCCGATACTACCGACCAGGTGAGCGGTAATCGGAATAGTTGCTCCACTGGGTAAACGCATTTGATTGAAGCTTATAGACAGTGCCCCGGAGCGGCTCAGTCGCCGCCCTGCTTCCGCGTCGGTAATTTGTCCTGTGACGGTAGTGCCGGCCGGAATGTAAGCGTAGCCGCTCAATGGAACATTCGAGGACGTCGTCGCTTGCACGAAATCTCCATTTTTTGCCACCTGGGTAGAGATAGCCGTCGTCAATGAAAGCGGAATGTTGAGCCCTTGAGCAGCAATGCTGATACCCGTTTGCGCCTGAGACGGCAGACCATATCCGGTACCATAACCATAGGCGGACGGTAAGCCATAGGCAGGCTGTGCTGAATATGTTGAATTCTCCCTGTAAGCAGGCGTTTGCCCGCCTCCGTATGGGTTGTAGCCAGGTTGAGGAGGCGGCGGATAAGCGCCGTATCTGGGTTGGTAAGGTGGCAGCGAATAATTGGCGTAGCCGCCGTTCGGTGCTTGCTGACTGCCCAAAGGCGGTGATTCTGCAGCTGTTTCAGGCGGCTGTCCATAGCCAATCTGACACCAGGCTGGAAAATTGATGGACGAAAAAGAAAGCAGACCCACAATGAGCGAGATAGACAAAGTCCTGTGACTATCGTTCATCGCCGCAGGAACTGAATACTGCCATCGCTTTGACGTGACTAACATGAAAAGAAACTCTGGTGAGACTTTTACGGCATAACTCTACCAAAATCATCAGTTTAGAATCACGGCAAAATCTGAGTTCGCATTTCAAGCAAGTGCAGGCCAGCGCTATTTCGCAGGGCAGTCGACCGGTAGAGCCTGAGACGCTGCCAACACTGCTGCCTGCCCGCAAATGCGCGCAAGCCGCCCCCCTATTGGCGCGAGGGCCCCGGGAGACACTCGCGCATAGGGTGCGGCACCGCTAATGGGCAGTGCGCCAGTTCCTATTTCACCACTCTAACATACATTTGTATGTTAGTCCAGAACAAACACTCCTTTCCATTGCCAATCGGTATCAACCAAAAGCTGCCGGGAGCCTGCGTACCTTCCCCATTGGAGACAGGTTATATTGCTACTAAACTCTTTACAACCCTCTCAGTTTCCTTGCTCGTGAAATGCCAGAAACCCAAGCCACCCAAGCTTCTACCGAAGATCCAGTCTCAGCCATGGAAGTCTATGGCCAGGCTGTCAAAGAGTTACCCAGCGCCACTGTTGAGCTGGCTCAAGAAGCCTGGAAGGATCCCGTAGGTTTTATCGGACATGGGGTTAAAACTTTTGCCACTTCGGCAGTTGTCGGTTCCGCCATGGGTTACTTGCTTCCGGCCAAAGGTCCGGCCGCCTGGGCAGTCGGTGCCGTACTGACCATCCCGATGGTAATTTCCGGGTACAAAACCCTTTCCCATGCAACAGAAGAAGCCCAAAAACCGGGCGCAAACGTTGATGCAATTGCGCACACACTGGCAAGGCATACGGTCAGCGGTACTGCCGAATTGGCAATCAATCTGGCCGGAGGCATCGGCGGTACTGAAGCGGGCTATGCCTTAAAGGAAGCTCCCGGGCGCATCGGCAATATCGCTCAAAGCACACAACGCGGCATTCTTGAAACTGAAAACAAGTTTCTGTCCGGCGTCGCCAACAACAAATACGTGCGTGGGCTCAGTCAAACAACACCCAATCCGAAACTGCCCATCGGCAAGATCACCACATTACGCGGCACAGAAGGCTCCGGTCCAGTCGGCTTGAGCCGCTTTGACGGACAAACCGTTTTGCCGGAGCACATCAGCTGGTTAAAACGTCCGTTTGCGAGCATCAGGCAGCGCATAAGCGCCTACGATAACCGCGACGTCATGACCGGTCTGCCGGCGCAAATTGCCAGAGTCGAAGACGACTATGTTCTCGCCCAGGGCAGCTTGCACCTGCATACCAATCAATCGGACGGCATGGGCACTGTCACCAGCATTTCCCAAAAGGCCAAAGAAGCCGGACAGAACGTCGTTCTGTTTACTGATCACAATCACCTGGCTGCCAGAGATGGTGTCAAACCGGGCGACCCGCGCATTCCTGATCAGACCGGACCGGTAATCGCCGAGGCACCAAAATGGTACGCACAGCAATATGCCGAAGCCGCTCAGCAGACGGTAAACGGCAAATTCGTGGCGCTTATCGGAACAGAAATGGGCACCATCGGCAAAGTCGGAAATCCTCACTCAGGCGGTAAAAACCACTTCTTGATGGTGGAAATGCCTCAATTCTTCGAGGCTATTCGCGCAAAGAAAACGCTGATAGAAACGGCGATGTCACCCTTCCGCAGAGCTTTAGGAATGAAGGAGACTCCGGCAATAGTGATGCCGGAAGTTGTTAAATACAACGACGGCGATATGAATGCGCTGGTCACCTACATCGAAAAGCATGGCCTGAAAGACTCCACCGGCAAGGAGCCAATTTTTATCATGGCCCACCCGCGCTGGGCGCAAGACCATGCACCAAACATTCCGTCCGGCTCTAAAGGTGCCGATTACGGGCGCTACTCTTTTGCAACCAAAGAAGAGTGGGTGAGGAGATCCGGAAAACACTTCAGCGGCATTGAAGTAATTAAGGGTGGAGCGATGAGACGCGAGCCTGTAGACGAAGTCGGCAGCAAGGACATCGATTTCACCAGTTTTAAAGCATTCATCAACGAGGGCTTCCATGTATCACCGACAGTCGGACGCGATGCCCACTTCGGTAATCCTGTCGGCGTCCCGGCCGAAACAGGCGTCTGGGTGACAGCTTTAGATAAGGCCGGCACGATGGATGGTTTGAGATCCAGGCGCACTTTTGCCACCACCAACATGGAACGCCTGAACGGAAGAGTGGTCGCCAACGATCGCTACCAGATGGGCAGCATCTTCGACCAGACTGTCACCAACGAGCTTTCGCTGACAACAAAGCTGGGCGGCAAAGTAGAGCCTGATGCTGAGTATGGTTTGAAACTCTGGGCCGATCAAAAGATTGGCGACCGCACTATGGCCGAAGTCGTGCAGGAAGTTAACCTTTCGGGGGCAGACCTCAACAAAGCAGGCAACGAATTCACTTTTGATCAAATAAGACATACGCTCGGCAAACGCGGCGGTGCATACTTCGTTGAAGTGTCGCGCAAAGACCCTGTAACATCCCATGTCGACAGAATGTTTATGGCGCCCTTCTGGGTAGAGCCACTGTCCGGCGGCGGCAAACATTCCCTCTTTATGAAATTCCTGGCTGGCCAGGCTCCCACCACGTTGTCCCCGACAGGCAGCTAAACAAAAGTTTGGCATAAGCGGTCTACGCTTAGTAAAGTCTGCCTTTGTGGCAGATTAGATATGATGACAAACCGCTCGAAAATAATACACGCCATCAACGACCTGGGAAAACGGGTCACGGTAGCGGATGTGGTGGCAAAGACCGGAATGCCTCTTGCCGAGGTATCGGGCGAACTCAATTTGATTGCCGCAGACACCAGCGCCAACCTGGAAGTCGCGCAGGACGGTGAAATCTACTATTGCTTTACCGATCACCTTTCCTACACGTATTTCAGACGCGGTTTAAGCCGCATCATCAATCAGGCCGGCTATCACGTATTTAGGACAGCAGCTTTTCTCTTTCGCCTGTCTTTTGGCTTAATCCTTCTTTTCTCTCTTATTTGCCTGTTTGGAATCGCTTTGATTATTCAAACTCTGCTGGCCGGGGTGTCAGGCTCCACAGAATCAGTCTCCGGTATGTGGCGTGACTTTTTCGGGCTGGTACAAAGGCTCGCTCTCACCGATCTTGTTCACTGGGGACAAGAAAAACTCAAGCCCGGTAGCACCAAAAGCGGTGGCAGGCAGGGATTTTTGCTCGATTGTTATTCCTTCCTTTTCGGAGAGGGTGATCCCAACAAAGACATCGAAGACGAAAAGTGGAAATTACTTGCCCAGATAATCAGGCTCAATGAAGGAGTGGTGCTGCCGGAACACCTGAGTCCGTACACGGGAGAAGATCCTGACGACGAGAAGACGCTCTTTGCCATTCTGGCCAAGTTCAACGGCATGCCGCAAGTTTCAAGCACGGGCAATATCGTCTATGTTTTTCCAAACATGCAAAAAAGAAGCGAAGTCACTTCTTACGGTCTTCTGCCACCGCTTCTAGAGCACAGGCGCTGGAGTTTCACCACGCTCAAAAAGGATGAGTTGAAGAAGGTAATGGGTATGAGCGCGTTGAACTTCGTGATGGCACTGACCGCCTGCATTTTTCTAGTGCGTCCAAATCACCTGAACTCGGCCAGCTTTCTTTTTCTTTTTCTCTGCTTTTATGCACTGCTTTTCATGATTATTCCGGCACTAAGGTTGCTCTACACCTTTGAGAAAAATCGTATGGTCATCAAGAAAAATGCACGCGCTCGCCTTTACGAAAATTCACTCGGCAATCCCAGCACTCAACTTGCGCAACGCCTCGAGGAAGCAGAAGAAATGAGGGCAGCGCTTGCAGTCAACGTTGATTCGCCCATCGTCTATTCGACAAAAACCGACTATCTGGAACAAATTTCCGACAACGATTTTCAGCAAGATCTGAAGCCGGGAGGAAGTTAGCGATCGCATCTCGTAGAATTGAGGATGCCCCTTTAGAAAAAGTGCTCCAGGAAATTGCCAAGAACATTGCCAAAAAGGCCGGAAGCCTAAATCATTCCCGGGAAAAGCATGGCAGAACGCAATTCTTACATTCTCGTCATTGACGATGACAAGTACTTTCGCGACTTGGCTAGCGAACTTCTGCAGAGCAAGGGCTACGAAGTCGTTTTGGCACGCAACGCATATGAAGCCACGGCCGCCCTGGAAGCAAAGAGGCCAGCTCTGGCGATTGTCGATTACCGCCTGCCCGAAGTGGACGGCATGACCTGGATCAGTAAGGTTAGAGAAAGTGACGGTAATTTACCGATTGTGCTTTGCACGGGCAATTGGTGCGATCAAAAAACATTCAATTGGCTGAGAAACATCCTCAAAGTTTCTCTGGTTCTGCAAAAACCAATCGTTCCCGAACTGTTTCTGCACAGCCTGGAAAACATCATTCCGCCACCGGCAAATAGACCGCCTGTGGCTGCCGAAGCAGAGCAATCCTTCAAAATTCAACCAGCGCTTGATACCACACAGGAGGAAGAATCACTCGAGCAAATTGAGCGACTGCTGGCCGCCAGTGAGACACGGCCCCACGAACTGGAGCGCCTGACCAAGCTGAAAAGGCGCATTGAGACTCAAAACGCCATCAAAAGGGCCAGAGAAAGTTTTGTCAAGAGCTTGCCTGAGGCGTGGGGCGAGCTCACTGCCACAGTAAAGAAAGCAAGAGAAAACCCAAAAAATCTCCTGCTTCTTCAAGAAGCAATGGCAGTGGCGCATAAACTGAAAGGCACTGCCGGCTCATATGGATTTTCCAAAGTAGGGCAATTCGCCGAGCGCATCGAGCACTTTCTGATCACTGTCGATCCTCAATCGGACAGCGAACAAGAAGTCATCTGGGCAGAGATCATTCGCTGCGTGACTGAAGGAACTCAGGTAGTCGATGCGATTTCTCGCGAGCAAGCCACTACTTCAGAAGCGGGCAAGCTGCCGTCACTCTCGTGCCTGGCCGTCGTGCCGGAAGGCGGTTATCCCGGTCCTCTCAAAGGCGCAGCCCAAGACGCCAATTGCGAACTCGAAATGGTCGGCAGCTCGGTGGGCGCCCTTGTAAAATTCGGCAGACAACAATACGACTCCGCCGTCATCGATCTTGCCCTCGACACTGCATCAGGACATTTTCAGTTGGCTCGAGAACTTCGCCAGGCGGCAAAAAGAACAATTCCGCTTGGTTTTATCAACTCTAAAGACGAGCAGCATTCCCACTCCGAAATTGTATACGGTGGCGCTTCGGTTTTGCTTGATGGAAATGTAACCCGCGGCAACTTGTGTGAAGCACTGCAAATCATGACCGTTGCTGGTCAAATGCGAAAGCCGCGTGTTCTGTGTGTGGACGATGATCCGCTTCTAACTTCGTTTGTTGAATCCGTTCTCAGACCTGCCGGAATTGTCGTTCGATCCCTAAACGAACCGATCGTCATTCTCGACAGCATGCATGAGTTTCAACCAGATCTGGTATTGCTGGATGTAATCATGCCAGGACTGACAGGCTATGAAGTTTGCAGGCTGCTCAAGTCTAACGACGAATGGAAATACGTGCCTGTGATCTTCCTGACTTCCAAGAGTGACGCTGAAGGCAAGCGCGCCGCCTTCACCGCCGGCGGTACCGACTTCTTGAGCAAGCCCGTGTTAATGGACGAACTTCTAACTAGAGTGAAAGCCCACCTGTCCAAAACTCTCAATGAAGTCTCCACACGCATAGACCCGCAAAGCAAGGTCTTAACCGCCAGTGCGCTGGCAGCAGAAAGCGAGCAATTGATAAACATATGCGATCAGCAATCGCAGGTCCTTTCAATCGGCGTCATTTCAATTTCCGAATTCGACCAACTCGACACCCTGCACGGCGCCTTTTCGGCCGAGCATGTGATAGGAAAATTGGGTGAGCTTCTCAACCAGCGGCTGCGCGCGGAAGATCTGCGCGGGCGCATTTCCGATAGCGAATTGGGCATAGTCCTGGCTGGTGAACAAACCGAAACACTGGCCAAAGTCTTTGAACTTCTCAAACAGGATTGGGAAAAAATGTGCTTTCCCAGTGGTAGAGGAAAGGAATTTCAGGTCGACCTATGTTTCAGTACTGCGGAATTCCCCCTGGAAGGGGATAATTTCGAAAAGCTCAAAGACCATGCTTTAAGAGGGCTCAAGCAACGCTCCGCTCTCTCATAGCAGAAAATTTATAACCGCGTTTTAGCACAGGCAATTCAATGACAACATCAATCAACATCAAGCAAGTCCTCCTGGTAGACGACGACCTGAACATCCGCACCCTTGCACAAATGGGTCTTGAAGGTCTGACCGACTGGAAAGTCGAGCTAGCCGGATCGGGGGCAGAAGCGGTGATAAAGGCGACTGAGTTACAGCCCGATCTGATAATTTTGGACGTGATGATGCCAGGCATGGATGGGCCAACCACTCTGACCGAGCTCAGAAAGATCGAGAACCTGGCTGCAACTCCGGTTATCTTCATGACGGCAAAAGCGCAGACCCACGAAGTCGAGCTTTATCAGATGATGGGTGCCAAAGGCATTATCACAAAACCATTCGATCCTATGACTTTGTCTGATGATATCCAGGGAATATTGAGCAAAGGATAGATCATAAAGCCATAAATCAATGCGCCACAGATGGACAATCCTGGTCGGCATAGCAGGAACTCTGTTTCTGACTCTTGTGGCCGCCGGATACGCCACATTTGCCGGCCAGCGCCAGCAAGAAACCTTGATCAGTCACAGGCAGTGGCTGATTCATACCTATAATGTCCTTTTGAATCTCGAAGAAATTGATGTTGCGCTGGAAGAATTGTTGTCGAGCGAGCGCGGCTACATCATCAAACAGGAAAGGCATTTTCTTGATGATTTCGAAAATTCGCAAAAGTCGATCGATATGAC
>JADZFV010000438.1 GCA_020854255.1 Candidatus Melainabacteria bacterium
AGTTCGATCATGGTGCGGACATTCCAAAGATCCGGAAAACATCTTTTGGTTAAAGTGGAGCGCAGGTAGCTGACCCCTTCGCTGCCACCTGTGCCTCTTTTGAAGCCGATGATGCGTTCCACAACCGTCACGTGATGCGTACGCCAGAGGGCAATATTCTCATCGAGATCGACAAGCGTTTCAGCAAGTTCATAAAGATCGTAATGCTTTTCCGGTTCTTGATAGATTTTTCTCAGTTCTTTAAGTCGCTGGGCATGCGCTTTCTCACATTCTTCAGATTGATTTTCCTCAATCTGGTAGGCGACATCGAATCCTCTGTCAATTAAGAGCTGATAAAACGCATCGGAAAGACTAGGTGCCTCCAGGCGCTTTTGCAGCAGCATGAGCGTCTCCGGTTCGTGTGTGAAAAACTGCAGCAGGCGCGGGTCTTTCATGCCAGCGGCGAATTCGATCTCCCTGAACTGTGAAGATTGAAAACCTGATGCAGGGTTCAACTTGCTTCGAAATCCAAGGAAATCAACCGGCATCATCGTCTCCAGAATGTGAATCTGATTGACGAGCACTTCTCTGAATATCGTCGAAACGCGGCGCATGAACCAGGTTGCACGTGGAGCATTGCCGGCGGCAAGCTGCTTCATCGTTTCGTCTACTTCATGCAAAATTAATTTGAACCACAGCTCGTAAGCCTGGTGAATGATGATAAACAGATGCTCGTCATGATGGGGCGGATCGGATTGGCAGATTTGAAGCTCTTTGATTTCTTTGATCTTCAAATAATTGTTGTAACTGAGAGCGCCCGAGCCATATGGACAAACGCCCAGATGGTGTTTTTTTGCATCGGTATCCGTTTCACTTGTCATTGCTTTCTCCCGACGATGGCGCCCTTGTTTTTACTTCCGCCTTGGGTTCTTCTCTGGGTGTTGGTTTTGTCTCTGACTTAGTTTCTGATTTTGGAACTATTTTTGGCTCCGCTTGCGGTTCAACTTTCACTTCTGGAACTTTTCCCGGCTCGCTCTGAGGGACTGCCTCCGGCGCGGTTTCGGGCTTGACGTCACTTTCAGTCTCTGGCTTTGCGGCCGGTTTTGTTTCTTTCTTTGATTCCTGCTTAACTTTCGTCGGCTTTTCCTTTTTCGGCTTAGCCTGCTTTTTCTTTTCTATTGTTTGAATCGGCTTACCTTCGATAAGCGGCAAGGATACTTCCGAGTCCAGCCGCGAACCTTCTGCCAGCAAAGCGAAAGTAGACGGTTTGCTGGAATATTTGTAGGCCAGAGCGCAAGAGATAAAAGCGTTTTTCGCTTTCTTGATCAGCGCCGGAAATGACACATGATACGTTTCGATAGTGACTGCTTCCGGTGTGACCTTAAAGAGGCGATAAGCGCAGGGATAAACAGCAAGGCTGGGTGAGGAAACATACCAGATGTTGCCTTCCTGCTGCACTTTACTTACGTGCACATGACCGTTAACAACCAATCTCACATATTTGGACGAGGCCAAAATCTCGCGCGCATTGGCGCCATTGGGAACCGTGTAATCGTCCCAGGGCGGCCCGGAATCATATGGTGGTGGCGACAAAAGAGGATGATGCGAAAAAGCGATCGTGAACCGCCTCTGGTGCATTTGCAAATCTTCTTTCAGCCATTCGCCCTGCCCCCTGCCGAAATCACCGGTATTGGAATTGGGGCGGCTGGTATCCAGGCCAATCACGTGCACGCCGGAAAGCGGATCTTGCGACCAATACGATTTTTTGGATTCGATGCCTTTGCCCTTCCAGTCAGGACCGTAAGTGCGCATTTTGTCGACCGGCGCCATACCGGAAACGTCAGATTCACCCAGAACGAAATTCCATGGGTTGTTGAGACTCTGGACTACATCGATAAATAGCTGCCAGTTGCTGTCATCGCGCCCTGGTCCTTCGACGTTGTCACCGCCGAAAATTGTGAAATCGACCTTCTTCTCGTTCAAGCTCTTGACCACGTCTTGAATGAAGAGTTGACTCTCCTGCAACATCTTGTAGCTATCGGGCAGGCCTAAAGCCAGGTGACAATCGCTCACGTAGCCAAATGTGAAGGGCTCAAACAGCCCCACTGCCGCCTGTGAATCTTTGCTAAACCCGAGAACTGCCACCGATGCCAAACCCAAAAGGAATTGGCGCCGGGTTATCGGCGTCAGGCTTTGAATCTTATCTGTGTAGGAGTCCACTCCCGTTCCTTTATCAATCGAAGGCATGCAACCATCACTTTATAAGGAATGCGAGGTTCTTAGCAAAGGCAAGGGGCGCATCCATCCATAGTTAGTTACTTTTTAGGCCGGAAGCGCGAGGAGTTGGTCAGGATGTATACTCGTTGCCGGCTGCGCACGGTCGGGGTTATTTCTGTCAAGACACAGAAGAATGCCCAAGCCGGGGCGAGTTTTCAATGTGTGTGAATCGTGAGTTTGATTTATTGAGGTTGTGCCATGACCACCCAGACTATTCAAGAGTTGGACATAGTCGAGATTAAGAGGCTTTTGCCTCATCGTTATCCGTTTTTACTGGTCGATCGAGTCATCGAAATCACTCCCGGACAGAGTGCTAAGGGTTACAAAAACCTGACGGCAAACGAACAGTTCTTTGAAGGGCACTTCCCGTTCAAACCAATCATGCCGGGAGTATTGATGGTGGAAGCTCTGGCTCAAATGGCCTGTTTGGCAATGCTCACAAAAGAAGAATTCAAACACAAATTGGGCGTGTTTACCGGAATTGAAGGTATCAAATTCCGTCAAATGGTTGTTCCCGGCGATCGCCTTGATCTGGAAGTCGAGTTGATTAAGCTCAAAGGTCCCATAGGTAAGATAAAAGGCATCGCCAAGGTTGGCGACAAAGTAGCCTGCGAGGGTGAAATCAGCTTTGCCATGATTGAAAAGGAGCAGTAACAGCCATGGGAGGAACAGCAGTCATGGGAGTTCACCCGACGGCCATCATCAGTGATGGCGCGAAGTTAGGCGAAGATGTCGAGATAGGGCCATATGCGGTGATTGGCGCTAACGTCAATATCGGGCGCGGAACAATAATAGGCCCTCATTCAATCATCGACGGACACACCACAATCGGTGACGAATGCAAGATTTATGCCGGTGCATCGATCGGATTGCCACCGCAAGACCTCAGTTATAGAGACGCACCCACCGGTGTGATCTTGGGCAACGGGTGCACGATACGAGAATACGTAACTATTCACCGCGCGTCGAAGAATTCGATGACATTGGTCGGCAACAACTGTTTCATCATGAATTATGCGCACGTCGCTCATGATTGCAAGGTCGGCAACAACATCATCATGGCCAATGGCACCACTCTGGGCGGACACGTTGAAGTCGGCGACTTTACTGTCTTCGGCGGTCTAGTTGCCATTCACCAGTTTGTCCGCATTGGTAGATTCAACATGATCTCAGGCATCTCCGGCGCGCGAGTCGACCTGCCACCATTTGCGCTCACCGATGGAAGACCTCTATATGTACGGGGCATCAACATTGTCGGTTTGCGAAGAGGCAAGATTGCCGCTCCGGTCAGAAGCGCTATCAAGGAAGCCTATCGTTTGCTCTATCGCTGTGATTTGAACATGGCCAATGCCTGTGAAAGAATCGAGCAAGAGATCGAGCAGTTTGACGAGATCAAAGAAATCGTCAACTTTATCCGCTCGAGCAAGCGCGGTGTCGCCCGCGGCAGGCTGGGAGATTCCTGCGATTTGAATAGTGAAGAAGACGGTAGGGCGGAATAGCATTTCGTACTATATAAATAGATAGGCGAATCGGCTTGTCAGGCGACTGTCTGCGGAGGCGGTTGCCAGATTGTTCTCCGGTGCCGAAACGCCAGCCTGTGCAAGCCTGTACGCTGCAAGAACAATATTCGACAAAGTGCTAGAGTAAGGTTTATTGACGCGCCGGTAGCCGCTTTTGAGTTCTCCCACGAAAGAATCATCCATCTCAGAATCCGGACCGGGTGGATCTGGTTACACTTCTTTGTTCAAGAACAAGCAATTTATGTGCTTGTGGGCAGCGCAAGTTTTCTCTCAGTTTGCCGACCGTGCCGTCTTCGTTCTTTTTGTTGCCGTCCTCACAGCTCAGCAGACAGCCAAGCAGGCGGATCCCGCACATCCGGCCATTGGTGCGGCCGAATTAACCAGTTGGCTTTACGTCGCCTTCACAATACCGGCGGTGGTGCTCAGTCCATTTGCCGGAGTTTGCGTTGACCGCTGGTCGCATCGATCGGTCCTTATAGTTTCAAATCTGCTGCGCGCATTCTTTGTGGCTCTGGTAGCCCTTAACTGGGTAAAGCAATATCCAAAGGTTGCCTTTACTCTGGCCTTTTTGATATCGATAGGTGCCCAATTTTTCGGTCCGGCCGAAACGGCCTCGATACCGCGGCTGGTGAAGAAGTCCGATCTTTATTCCGCCAATGCGCTCTTTTTTACGACCATGATGATCGCGCTTGGCTTCGGCTTCGCGATTGGTGAGCCGATCATCGCTCACACCGGTATTGGTGGCGCACCCTACGCAGTAGCGGCACTATTTCTCACGGCTTCGCTTCTGCTTGTGGGCATCAGCGACAACAAACCGCAAAAGCACGATCGCGAACCCTGGTGGGAAGAGTTGCGTATCGGTATCGCCTACATTGTAGACAGTCCACCGGTCTTTCGGGCCATCCTGAAGATCACGATTTTGTTCAGCACTATCATCACTCTTAATATCATTGCTGTCGCTCTTGTCGAACAAGTCATGCATCTCAAGCCGTTTCAGTTCGGTTATGTAATTGCAGCAGCCGGTCTGGGCATGATGATCGGAAACTTCTGGGTCGGCCATCAAGGCCCGAACGCGTCGCCCCGCCTCATGGTTTATGGCGGGTTTGCCGGATTGGGTATGTGCATGTGCATGCTGGGCAGTCTGGGTTTGATCCAGGATCAAATCTTTCCTTTCATGGGAATGGCCGGTGTATATTTCAACGGCTGGCTGATGCTGGTGCCCTTGCTCTTCTCAGCACTTCTGGGAGTCAGTTGCGCGTTTGTGGCTGTGCCTACGCAGGCCAGTCTTCAGGCCGCAGTGCCCGAGGACTTGCGCGGCAAAGTCTTCGGAGCCCAAAACACGGCAATGTCGGCAGCCTCCACAATTCCGGTAATTCTCACCGGAGTGTCGGCGGATAATTTACCAGGAGGAGTGTCCACCACCTTATTTCTGATCGGTGTGCCCACGCTCCTTACTGGTACTGTGCAGGTTTTGAGAGCGATCAGAGATCCGTCCTCGCGCATGAAACTTTGATGCACATCAATTTATTTTGTTTCGCATTCGAGCCTATGCGGTTGCCGCCTTGGCACTATATAGGGTGGCACAGCCAGAGCAATACCTTTTGAAAGTCCGATAAACAGCGGTGTTGCCCTTTGTCGCATACTGTGCCGCTTTGCAGCGCAAGATCCGACACTTTGAAAGCTGAGCGGGGTGGAATGCAATATGCGTCCGTATTTAAAAGAGATATAGAACTTGAAAACCGATCAGTTATCACACAAACATTTTACAAGAAGGTCAATCGCCAAAAACCAAACCAGCAAAGGCTTTCCAGCATTTCTAGCGTTTTTACATTATTGGCGAAAACCTGGACGAGTTGCACAAATTAGGTAGAATTGCTTGTGTCCCGTGACCAGCCTGGTCGGGGAATTAGAGAACGCTTGCTAAGAGATGGAGAAAAGCATGATTAAAAAGTTAGCCTCCTCATTCTTGCTAGCTTCGGTATTTGTCGGCTCCTTGGTTACTCCATCGTTTGCCGGCGACGAAACCACTTTCCAGAAGATCGTTTTTCTTCCGGTGAGAATGGTCGGATCCGGAGTGGGCACAGTCGTCGGAGTGCCGCTCGGAGTTGTCAAAGATGGCAACAGAGGCGCTATCAAATCGACAAAGTGGGTTGCCGGCAAGCTCGGCAATGAAGATGGAAAATACCATCAAATGTTTGGCGCAATCGTCGGTGGTCCTTTTGGAGCAATCGGCGGCGGCACATACGGTATTGCAGACGGTGGATGGCACGGAATGAAGACCGGTTTTGACAAACCGTTCAGTAAAGATGCCTTCACTTTCAAAGACGAATAGGAAGCCAGGGGGCGCACGCAGTGCGCTCCGATACAGTAGGACAGTCGATGAGACCCCTATCAAGTCATTAGGTACTTAATGAGGGTGGTTCACTGGAGCCATCCTCCTGCCAGGTGGAAAAACATGACCAAAAGAACACTAGCGATGTTAATTTCAGGAGCGCTCGCTCTGGGAACGGCTACCCCGTCGTTTGCAGATGGTGATGGTCCTGTTCACAATATGGTTGGATTGGGTGGGGTAACAACCGGTCTGCTCATCGACGTGCCGGAAGGCATTGTCGTTGATTCTTTGTACCGCGTTCCTATGAAATGTCAGCGCACTCTGGCCGAGCACTTTGGTGATTCCAAAGGCGCCGGACAAAATATCGCAGGCGCTTTGCTCGGATTCCCGGTAGGCTTCGTATGGGGCATCCCTTACGGCGCTTTGCATGGTGCCAAGCATGCCTTCTCGAAGGGCTGGGAAAAGCCCTTCAGTACTGAATCGTATTTGGTAACAGAAGAGAAGTAGTTACTAGCTCTGCCTGGCATCGAGCCAAACAGTTTTGACAGGCAGTCTGGAAATATGGTGGTAAAAACAATGAAATCAATCGGTCGTATCGTCTTTTCGGCGTTGGTCGCCGTGAGTGCAGTAGCTCCTGCTCTCGCGCTTGACTACGAAGCCAAGCCCATTATGTGGTGCTTGCAAGCTCCTTTCAGAACAGCTGGTGCTGTTGAGGGCGCTTTGGTTACTGGCTTGATCAGTGGTCCTATTGATGGCGGATATCATGGCGCCCTCAAAGGTACGACCCACTGGGCAGGCAAATTCGGAGATGAAAAAGGCTTTGGTCAATTGGCCGCAGCCGCTCCGGTATTCGGAACAGGTGGAGCAATTGTCGGTGGCACCATCGGTAGCTTCCACGGATTTGGTCATGGCTGGAAGAAAGGCTGGGAAAAGCCGTACAGCAGATGGTCCTATCTCACCATGGAAGAGAAATAAGCCCCCCTTGAACCACTTAAATAGGAAAGATGGTGAAAAAAATGCGTAAGAAGGTCCTTTCCTCGTTACTTTTGGCGGCTGGTCTGCTCACCTCGGTGGCAGCGCCTGGCTTTGCCTATCCGGAGCGCCCTGAATCGGCGCGTGTGTATTACGAAATCGCTTACTTCCCCTGCCGCTTGATCAGCATGGCCGTAACAACCATCTGGGATGTTCCGACCGCGACGTTCCAAGATGCAGTGAAGGGCGCGATCGGCGGCACAAAGATGGTTTCCCGCAACCTCGGCAAAGAAGACGGCACCTATGAACTGGTAGCCGGCGGCTTGGTCGGCGGACCTGTCGGACTCCTGGCCGGCGGACTCTACGGTGCAAGACATGGTTTCTTGTATGGAATGCACCACGGTTTCGTAGGCTATCCGAGCCCGCATTCCGGCAGCCACAGCATGATCTTCCAGGGCAAAGGTTTCGTTGTTCCTTACGACGACAACTACTAGACCTGGGCAGGGCGACCTTGTGCGTCGTCCCTACAACACCACCGAAAAACTGTTTGGCTCTTTGAGCAAGCATCACCTGTTTGGGCGATGCTTGCTCTTGTCATTTACGCTACTCTTTTAGCCTGGCGGCATCAAACCCGGTGCTGCTCTAACTTTGCATGGAGTGCGCCACTGTTTTAAGCGCGCCTTAATTGGGCATTGAGATATTGATCGATTAAGTTGGTTACGGTGTTACTGGGCTGGTTGGGCGTTTCGCCTGGTAGACTAAATACTGACCCCCAATTTTTTGCCTTTCAACAGCAAGGCTCAAGCATTTTGCCGGTTTGCTAAGAATTGCTTTTCAGGTAGTCATTAAGAGATGGAAATAGTCAAAGAGAGACGAGCAGGTCCCAAGCGAATTGGAGAATTGCTTGTGGCGGCCAATGTCATCAGACCGGAAGTTTTGATGGAAGCACTGCAAATTGCCAAGAAGTCGACGACTCCGCTTGGTCGTGTCTTGATGAGCATTGGCGAAATCTGCGAAAGCGACCTGCAAGTTGCTATCGAAGTGCAATCGCTTTTGAGAGAAGGCGTAATCGCCAATGATTTTGGTATCAAGGCGCTCAATCTAGCCTGCAAGAGCAAAATCCCACTGGAGGAGTCCTTCCGCAGGCTGGGCTGGCAGCCGCCCCAGCGCGAGTCTCTGTCATCAAACGAACTGGGTGAATTACTGCAGGCGGCCGGCGTGGTCTCTGCAGAACGCATGGATGAGGCAGTTCGACAGAGCCATGAAAACAATCTGCCGGTCGGACGTTGCCTGGTTCTTAACCGGGCAGTTTCGCCCGCTTTGCTGGCCTCGGCTCTAACCGCCCAAGTTCTTTTGCGAGATGGAAAAATCAGCCGCGAACAGGCTGTTGAAGGCTTGCGCTCTGCCTCCCGCAAACAACAGACGATAGAAGAGTCCTTACAACAGGTGGGCGCTTATAAACCCGGCAAAGAGTCTGTGCGAGTAGGGGATTTGCTGACTTCAGCCGGCATCGTTACCGAAGGCGACAAAATTACTGCCGTGGAAGTCGGATTGGAAAGCCACAGACAGATAGGCGATGTGCTGGTTCAGTCAGGCATGATTTCGAATGCCACTCTCGAGGAGAGCCTGAAACTTCAGGATCTCGTCGCCCAGGGGCATCTTACCGCCCTTCAGGCTGCGGAAATTCTGCGCACCGCCCATACTCAAGGCGTGACTGTAAGGGCCGTTTTGGAAGAGAAATTGGCGCGCAAAGAGCAAATCGATAAAACCAATACTGTAGTTGAATTTCTTCAACTTTCCGGAATTCTCACGGAGAATGACATGGTCAAGGCTAAGAGCCTGTCACAACAACTGAGTGTCAGTCTCGGAGAAGTTTTGATCTCGACCCAGATGGTCGATCAACGCTTGATTGACGCTGCTATTCAAAGCCAGGATCTGGTCAAGGACGAAATCCTCCGCCCCGAACAGGTGGCGCGCGTCCTGCAAATGTGTGCTCGTACCGGTCTTGAATTTCACGAAGCATTGAAACAAGTGGCTTGGGATACTCCAGAACAGGCCACCGATGATGTCAGTGCCAAACAGAAATCATCATGGATGCTCAAGCTTTGGTCCAGAGTCAAGAAAGATTAGGATGGTTCCGACAAGGCACCCCTGTATAGTTTGGGCGCCACCACCGGTGCTACCGCCGCGGAAACCGACGCACCAGGATGGATTGCAAAGGCATGCAGTTTGACACTCTGATAAGTGGAGGCACGATTTATGACGGCTCAGGCGGTGAGCCGTATGAGGCCGACATCGCTCTGCGCAGCGGCATTATTGTCGACATAGGCAATTTGAAATATGCCGACGCCACTTTGAAAATTGATGCACGCGGACTTGCCGTATCGGCCGGCTTCATAAACATGCTCAGCCATGCTACGCGTGCACTGCTGCATGACGGTTTGTCGGAAAGCAATATTTGCCAGGGCGTCACTCTGGAAGTGGTAGGCGAAGGGGTTTCGATGGGTCCACTCAATGATGAGATGGCCCAAGCCATGGTAGGCGAACAGACTGACATCAAGTTTGACGTTAAGTGGCGCAGCCTGGGCGAATTTCTCAACCGCCTGCAATTGAAAGGTATTGCGACAAATGTCGCCTCATTTGTCGGAGCCACGACAGTACGAGAATATGTGCTTGGACAGGTCGACAAAAGACCGGACGAACGCGAAATTTCGATGATGCGCAATCTGGTTTCACTGGCGATGTCGGAAGGTGCCGTCGGGCTGTCGTCGGCACTCATATATGCACCGGCCTGTTTTGCCGACACCGACGAATTAGTCGCCCTGGCTGAAGAAGCCGGCAAAAGAGGCGGCATTTACGCTTCACATCTGCGCAGCGAAGGCGACAATTTACTGGAAGGCGTGCGCGAACTTATCACAATTGCTGCCCGGGCCAAGATACCTTGCGAAATTTATCATTTAAAGGCGGCGGGCAAACGCAACTGGTCGAAAATGGACCAGGTGCTTGCCGAACTGGACAAAGCACGCTCGGCAGGCTATCGCATCACCGCCGACATGTATACATACACTCGAGCTCAGACCGGTCTGGATGCGGCGATGCCGACCTGGGTGCAAGAAGGTGGGCTAAGCCAGTGGATAAAGCGTCTTCAAGATCCTGAGATACGCGCTCTGGTCAAACAAGAGATGCTCAGCGAAACAGCCGAATGGGAAAACGGGTATATGCACGCCGGTCCCGATGGAATTCTTCTTGTGGGCTTCAAAACTGAGCACCTTAAGCCATTAGCAGGCAAGACCTTAAAGCAGATCGCCGACCAGCGTGGACAAGATCCGACCGACGTAGCAATGGATCTTGTTATCGAAGATGGCAGCCGAATAGAGGCAGTTTACTCCTGGATGAGTGAAGAAAATCTGGTTAAACAGTTGAAGCTGCCGTGGATTACATTCGGTTCTGACGGCTCTTCTCTGTCTCCTTCGGGTGTTTATTTAAAGTCCCAAAACCATCCTCGAGCTTACGGAAATTTTGCGCGCTTGCTTGGAAAATATGTTCGCGACGAGAAACTCATTTCACTGCCGGAAGCGATACGACGACTTACAGCCTTACCGGCAGCCAATCTCGGATTGCTATTCAGAGGCAAACTTGATCAAGGGCACGCAGCTGATATCGCCATTTTCGATCCGTCTAAAGTCCGCGATCTTGCCACCTTTGAAAATGCGCATCAACTTTCAGAAGGCATGGTGCACGTTTTAGTCAACGGAGTCCCTGTTCTTCAAAACGGCAAGCACACAGGTGCAAAACCCGGTCTGGTACTGCGTCGCCGCATGAGCCACAGAATGATTTGCTGATCTAAATCGTGCATCGATGATTTTTCGATACTTCTCAGTAGGCGCGCTAGACCTCATCAAATTGACAATAAAAGAACACAGGAATTGCCTTTCAGGGTTTTTCAAAAAGGTTATTCGAGTTTCTCCCTGATTTCCCGATCTGTGGTGACACTGCCGGAAAGGACTGAACCCATTTTGTTGGACGGGGATCGGAATTCGCCGGCAGATGTACCATTTTCAGTCCTTAGATTTTTGCAGAAGCTCTTTGTAGCGCTGCAAAATTGTTTTGCAGTCCGGATTGTCCTTTTGCGCATCCGAAAGGGTTTCAATGGCTAATGCAGCTTTTTTCAAGAAGCCATGATTCCGGCAAGCGGTCTTTGTCGAAATTCTGGTTTAGGGCAATGTCTTCTTCGAGCTTCGCTCTTGCGTTTTCAAAACTGCATGCTTCGGCATAATCCATAGCCGCAATCCTGAGAGCGAAAAAAGCCTTTGCATGCGAGTCCTCGCTCTTAGTCTCAGTGCTTTGACTGTCTGACGCGTTAAGTGTAGAGGCGCTCAAGGACGGACAGGCGAAGAGCAATGACATGACTGTCGATAAGCCAATAAGGGATGCCCGCAAGGAGCATCCCTTAGAGTTAGCTTTTAAAACAGTAAGCAATTGCTTACAGGTTTTCGATAAGTGCATCACCGAATTCGCTGGTTTTCAGCTTCGTGGCGCCCTTCATCAAGCGTTCCAGGTCGTAGGTCACCTTCTTCTGTTGAATGGTCTTAGCCATCGCTTCCTGAATAAGGATGCTTGCTTCTACCCAGCCCATGTATTCGAGCATCATCGCTCCGGAAAGAATTACCGAACCAGGGTTGATAACGTCTTTGTCGGCATACTTGGGAGCAGTGCCGTGGGTGGCTTCGAAGATTGCGCATTCGTCGCCGATATTGGCGCCCGGTGCAATGCCCAGTCCGCCTACTTGAGCGGCGCAAGCGTCCGAGAGGTAGTCTCCGTTCAAATTAGTGGTGGCGAGAACCGAATACTCATCCGGTCTGGTCAATACTTGTTGGAACATTGAGTCGGCAATTCGGTCATTGAGCAGAATCTTGTCGGCAGGCATTTTGCCTTCCAGCTTGTCCCAGAGGGTCTCTTCGCTGACGATTTTGGCTTTGAAGGCTGCTTCTTCAGCTGCCAGTTCGTAACCCCAATCTCTGAAAGCGCCTTCGGTGAATTTCTGGATATTACCCTTGTGGACCATGGTGACGCTCTTTTTGTTGCGCTCGATGGCGTATTCCAGAGCCTTCTTAACCAGGCGTTGCGAACCGAATTTGGAGATGGGCTTGATGCCGATACCTGAGTCCGGACGTACCTTTTTGCCGTAGCTTTCGCAAAGTTCGATAAACTTCTTAGCTTCGGCAGAGTGTGCCGGAAACTCGATGCCGGCGTACACGTCTTCGGTGTTTTCGCGGAAGATGACAACGTCCAACTTTTCAGGTGCCACTACTGGTGAAGGCACGCCCTTGAAATAGCGAACCGGTCTGACACAGCAGTACAGGTCAAATATTTGACGAAGTGAAACGTTCAGGCTGCGGATGCCGCCGCCGACTGGCGTGGTGAGCGGACCTTTGATGGCGACGCCGAACTCTTTGAGAGCATCAAGGGTGCCTTGCGGGAGCCAATCATTGTGCTCGTTCTTTGCCTTTTCGCCGGCAAATACTTCGAACCACTTGATGGACTTTTCTTCGCCGTAGGCTTTCTTAACTGCGGCATCGAGAACTCTTACCGACGCTTTCCAGATATCGCGACCAGTCCCGTCTCCTTCGATAAAAGGAATGATGGGGTGGTTGGGGGTAACCGGCTTGCCGTCCTTGAAGGTAATCTTCTCGCCTTGCGGTACCTTTATGCCGTTAAAAGTCTTGTCAATCACTTGTCCCATTGTTTCACCCTTATTGCCACGCTTCACGATTTCAAAATTAGACAAAACCGAATCAAATTGATGGACTTTGGCTGACTGAAGCTCGTCCCCGATTCGATTTCAAGCTCTGAGGATATCATCGAACCGGTCAGCGCCCCGAAACCGCAACCAAAAGATCCATTTTTGATTAATTGCCAAGAAGATGAAGTTATAGTAATTTCCGGCACTGGCGGCGGTTTGCCGCTAAATTTTCATGGTTACGCTGCCAAACGGTACAAATTGATTTTGTAGGAAAAACTCAAATTTTTCCTACAAAAATCAAAAGACCCCGACAGCGACCCAATTGCCAGGAGGACTCTGGTGGAACTGTCACTCTCTTTAAGACGTGCGATTTCCGTTTACGGAGAGCACGAAGCTATTTTTGACCAGGGAGTCTCATACACCTACCGCCAGTTCGGCGAAAGAGTAGCCGCGCTCAGCCGTGGGCTTTCCAACCTTGGACTTGAGAAAGGCGAAACGGTGGCGATCATCTGCCCGAACACCCACCATTACATGGAGGCTTATTACGCCTGTGCGGTGGCGGGGCTGGTCTTAAACCCGCTCAACTTTCGCCTGGCGGCAAAGGAAATTTCCGCGATCCTGGCCGACAGCAGCGCCAGGGCAATCATTGTTCATCAGGACTTCAGCGATCTGTTCAAAAGCGCAATGTCATATGGGGAAATCGAAGGGTTCAAGCATGCTGTCTACATTGGCGAAGGAAAGCTGGACACGAAGCTGAAGGTTCATCAATATGAGACCGTAATCAGGCAAAACGATGGCTCTGCCTTGCCCGACATTGCTATCGCCGGTTCTGACCTGGCTCAGTTGTATTACACCAGTGGGACCACCGGAAAAGCCAAAGGTGTGATGCTGACGCACGAAAATGTGGCGTCGCATGCGCTTGGCTCTATTCCCGAGTTCGAACTAAGCGATGCTGATACCTGGGCGCACATCGGACCGATGTTCCACCTGGTTGATGCCTGGGCCGTTTTTGCAGGTACATGGGTGGGCGCGCGCCACGTTTTTGCTCCCTACTTCGAGCCTGATTCTGTCCTCGATCTCTTCGAGCGAGAGAAAGTGTCAAAAACTGCGCTGGTTCCAACCATGCTTAATGCTCTTTTGAATGAGCCATCCCTTAAAGACCGATCGTTTCCTGCATTGAAAGTCATAACGACCGCAGGTTCTCCGGTTGCTCCCGAAATCGTGAAGCGAACCTGTGAAACATTTGGCTGTCATTACTGGCAGTTTTACGGCATGACCGAATGCAGCCCTCTGCTTACGATCAGCAAACCAAAGGCGAGCATGAGCAATTGGCCTGCCGAGAAGCTGCTTGCAGTCACAAGCCGCACAGGCCGGACAGTGATCGGCGTGGAACTGAAAGTCGTAAAAGACGACGGCACAGAGGTAAAACGCGATGACGCCGAAATCGGTGAAATTGTCGTGCGCGGGCCATCCATTACACCCGGATATTGGAAGCAACCGGATGCTACCGCAGCTACCATCATTGACGGTTGGCTTCATACAGGCGATCTTGCCGTATTGGATTCGGAGGGCTATGTAAATATTGTCGATCGCAAGAAAGACATGATCATCACCGGCGGAGAGAATGTGTATTCGACGGAAGTCGAATACGCTCTTTACGAGCATCCAGATATAGTCGAGTGCGCGGTTTTCGGAATTCCAGACCAGAAGTGGGGTGAAATGGTCAAAGCTGTTATAGTAAAACGCAGCGAATCATCCATCACAGAAGCGGATGTTATTGGCTTTGTACGCTCCAGACTGGCTGCATACAAAGCACCCAGGACTGTTGATTTTGTAGACGCGCTGCCGAAAACGGGTAGCGGAAAAATCTACAAAAAAGGTTTGCGCGACAAGTATTGGGAAAAGCAGGGTCGTCACATAAACTAAGCCTCTCTGCCTTCTCTGAGTGAATAAAAAATTTATGGAACTTTCATCAAGGTGCGGCAACTGCCTCGTGTTCGCCTAAAAATGGCGACATTTCCTCATCGGTCAGCCCTAGCTCTGAAAGTATGGTGCGCACATCATAGGATGCATGATCGCGGGCTACGACCTCGTCGACGTTCCTGTTAAAAACCGGCGTAATCATTTGCGGAATATCACCAAGGGTAGTATGAGAGGCGTTGACGAGCAGTTTTTTCTCTCTGGTCAACGGGTGGGACAAGGCTTCCTGCAGGGTATTTACGGGAGAAACACAACAATCGCTGCCGGCAAAAACTTCAGTCCATTCGGCTAAAGTTTTCTTTTCGATTTCTTTTGCGATGGTTTCTTTCAATCCTTTGTCGCTGGGCTTGACTGTTCTCGGTTGCAGGTCGACTCGTCCAATCAAGCTGCAAAATTTTTCCCAGAATGGTCTTTCCAGCGAAGCAACCGCAAGATATCGGTCGTCCTTGCATCTGTACACATTGTAATTAGGCATTTCATCCGGATAGTTGAAACCGGCGTCAACAGGGTCCATGCCTGTATAAAGAGTCCCAGTAGCGAGAATACTGAGCGTCGAGAGCGAGCATTCGAACATGCTTATGTCGATATGCTTGCCCTTGCCGGTCGTCTCCCTTTCCATCAAATGGGTGCTGACTGCAAGCGCACCATAAAGAGCGGACATATAGTCAGAGATGAGAATGCCGGGCAAGGTCGGCGAACCATCAGGGTTTTTATGCTGGTTGAGAACACCCGATTCGGCGACAAAATTGAGATCGTGCCCTGGTCTTTGACTCCATTGAGTTTTTTGTCCGTAGCCCGAGATGGAAAGAAAGATCAAGCGCGGATTGATTTTTGAAAGCTGCTCGTAGCCGATGCCCAGCCTGTCCATGACCTCGGGGCGAAAGTTTTCTACGACAACGTCCGTATGTTCCGCCAGGTTATGGATGAGTTTTACCCCCTGCGGTTTCTTCAGGTCTATTGCCAGGCGTTTTTTATTCCTGTGCAGACTCCAGTAATAGAGACTCTCTCCGTCTACAACCGGTGGCAGTCGTTTACCGAGTCCTGGTTCCAAGGGTTCGATGCGGGTGACTTGCATGCCCATGTCGGAAAGAATTGTGGAGCATAGTTCTCCAGGCAACAGGTGCGCGAAGTCGAGAACTCGAATTTTGGAAAGCGTTGTTGTCACGGGATGTTTCCGATTAGGTGCAAGTCTCAGGTCTAGAGGACGGATAAGAGCCGATATTATCTCACTTTCTGGCATCGGCACTCGCAGCTTTTCAACCTGCAACCACCCAGCATTGCCCAATGATGCGACACCGACATGCGAGTTTGGTATGTATTCACTGGCAGACACTGCCAGTTTCTAGAAGTGGGCAAAGGCAAGGTCATACGCCGCAAAGACAGATGCGTGGCAAGTCTTAGCTTTGCACAACCTTCCGGCTGCCATTGAAACAACGTCCACCACCGAGCATTTACCGAGTTTGGAAACTTAAGCTATAGTTAGTAGTAGTCTGACTCAATTTGAGGCTGATCTTGACTAAATCGCGCTTATCACTTGCTTTGACTTTGCTCCTCCTGAATGCTGGCGGGTGCCCTGCAACAGTTGCCGAAACGGAGAATTCGCCTAATTACACTAATCCGCATGATGCTCTGGTTCTGATCGAAGAGGGCGACGGGCTTTTCCATGCGGATAATTTGAGCGAATCAATTGTCCTATACAGGAGGGCGGTGCACGCTGCTCCACTCAATTCAACCGCCCACGAAAGGCTGGCTCGCGCTCTCAGCCTTATCGATGCCCTCAATGAAGCAGAACAGGAAGCTCGTCAGGCAGTCACATTAGATGGAAAGAATGCACTTGCGCACGCCTGGTACGGCTGGATTTTGGGTCGGCAGGGAAAGTATAAAACCGCTTTGGCCGAGGAAAAAATCGCAGTCGATCTGGATGATAAGAACGCTTTTGCATATCAGACTATGGGGTTGATTTTAACGAGCACCGGCGAATACTCTCAAGCGATTCGAGCCTATGAGCGCGCTATAAAAAATGACCCTGAGGATCTCGGCTCTTATTTGAACATGGCGGCGGCCATGGGACGTAAAGGCGACTATGCAGGGGCTGCAAGCGTATACAGAAAGGCCATTAGTTTGAATAGAAGATCTTCGCTAGCCCATATCGGTCTGGGATCAGCATTAGGAAAAATCGGTGACTTGGACGGTCAGGTTAGAGAATTCCAGACAGCCGTGGTGCTTGCTCCCAGGAGCGCTAATGCTCACGGTCGCCTGGGATTTGCACTATCACAGAAAAAAGACATGCGTGGTGCGATGCGGGAAGGAATAGTTGCCGCGGTGTTGAGACTGGAAAGCTCCTGGAGCACATTTATGCGTGCCATGATCACTACATGGGCAGCCGTATTTCTGGTCTTCGGAGCGATCTTTGCATTCATATTTTTCGGATCCCGATTTAAGCCGCAACCAGGCGAAGATGTGCTCAACTCATATTTTCTGGTCTTCTACAAAGAGAGACCGGGACGTTTTATTCTCACATCCAGAAGGCTGGTATATGTGCCGGAGGCTGTCTCCCAGTGGTTTGGTGCGACCAGGCTGAGTATTGAGCGGGAGCAGGTGGAAAGCATCACTTGCACCAGCAGCATCAGCGGGGGCACGCTCAGCATTGCCACTAAAGATGGTGCATTACACAAATTCTCGATGCCCAATCTGGTGCTCGATCCACTTTCTAGAAAGCTTGATGGTCTCAATCTTGGCGCGCAGTCGGACCTGGTATCAGCATAGGGTAGACCGTTCAAATAATTAAAACTGCAGGACAACCTTGGTTTTATGCGCCAGGTTCTTCAATGGGAGCGCTGTCAGGTCTGCCAGTTTCCATGAGATTCTTGCGCAATTCGATCAATTTCTGACCAACGACAGATCCAGGATTGATGGCAATGCCTTTCGTACAAGTTTGAATTGCTTTGGGGATTTGTTCCTGTGCAGCCTGAGTGTTGGCAAGTTGCAAGTAGAGCGACTGCGAGCCCGGCGATTTGGCGATCGCCTCCTCCAGAACTTTACTTGCCTTTTCCTGCTGACCTGACCCCAGGAGCATGTCAATATAGCTTGAAGTGTCCTGAGGGTCCAGAGCACCCAGAGGATAGAGAGCATCGAATTGACTGGCTGCCTCACCGATCTGGTCTGCGGCTTTGTATGCATAGGCCAGATAGCGTCTGGCTCGCACGTCTCTTGGATTGACTTTGACTGCTTGCTCCAGGGTAGCAACAGCGGTGAGGTAATCGCCTTTTTTGTAAGCGGCATATCCGTCATTGAGAAGGGTGTTGAAATCTTTGCTTGCCAGACCGGCCAGATAGGCGTCGCTCGGTCCATCTTGCCTGTAAATGGATGGCCTGACTCGAGTGATCCTGGCGAAAAGGGCTTTGGCTTTGTCCAGAGCGGCCTTGGCATCGGTTTGAGTAGGGTCGAGTGAGACGACTCTGGACAGGTCTTCTTGCGCGCTGGCATATTTCTCTTGCTGAAGGTACATCAAACCGCGCGTCTTGTATGCCACGACGTTGCGTGGATCGAGCTTTATAACTTCGGCGAAGTCTTCGGCGGCTCGCATCTTATTTCCGAATCTGATGCTTAGCAAACCGTGTTTCAAAATTGCATCCACGTCGCTCTTGTCCATTTCAATTGCTTTTTCAGAAAAGATGATTCCATCCGAGAGCTTGCCTGAAGCGGCAAGAGCATCAGCTGTGGCAAGGATGATGTCGGAATTGCGTGGAAATTTCTCTTGCGCTTCCTTTAAATCTTCAAGAGCTCTCTTTGCCTGCTTATTGGCGATCTGCACCTGTGAGTTGACTACGTACAGTTGTGCTGTCTGCTGCGCGTCCATGATTGCGCGAGCTTTGGCGACATCTTTGGCGGCCAGATCGTAATTGTTATCATTTATATAAGCTTGAGCGCGATCCAAAAAGATGCCTGAATCCCTGGGATTTAGTTTTAGTGCTTTGTCAAAGTCAGAATAGGCCTCTGCATTTTTTTTCTGAGCCAGACGCAGATGAGCTCTAGCCGAGTATACATCTGAGTTCTTCGCATCCTTTTTTAGCGCCAGGCTGAGATCCTTTTCTGCCAGAGCGTAATTTTGCAATCCGGTATATGCCCGCGCCCTGAGGCTCAATGCCTTCACGTTGGCGGGGCTTACCGCAAGAGCTTTTCCTGCCTCCATGATTGCACGTTCGAACAGTTTCTTTTCATTCGATACGGCGATTTTTCCGACCAAAGCCGGTACGTAATTGCTTTTTCTGGCGAGACAACGGTTATACATATCGGCGGCTTTTTGCAGGTCTCCGACACGCAAATAAGCATTGGCAAGACTTTGCAGCTGGTCAAAGCTCTGCGATTGTTCGCCTTCTTGTTGCAGAAGTTTTTCGTAATCGGCGACAGATTGAGAATAGTTGCCGAGTTGATAACTGACAGCGGCTCTTCTTTCCAGAGCGTTACGCATATCCGGAGCCAGTTTCAGTGCTTTATCGTATTCGGTGAATGCCTCTTTGTGGTTCTTGTTTAAGTACAGAGCGCTGCCCCGCAAAAAGTGAGCTTCAGCTGAAAAAGGATAAAGTGCCAGTGCTATGCCAAGTGAATTGAGTGCGCCGGCATAATCTTTCTTTGCCAGGGCCTGTCTGGCCGAGATGGTTTCAGCTCTCACAGTCATAACTGCTGCCAGTATACCGATGAGGACTACAGCCACCAACACCAGCAAGGCTCGCTTATGAGGAAGATACGACTTCAACTCCGGCAGAGTGTGGGTCATCTTCTGCATGACCTTCAGCTTTTCACGAGCTATATCTCTTTCAGGTCCTTGCTCCTCTGCCGAGGCCAGGCGCGCCACCGCAGGAGGTGGCATACGATTGCGTGTTCCTTCTTTGTTTGCAGGGCTTGCCGACGATGCAGCACTCATGTCAGGAAGTTTTGACAAGACATCCTTGAGGCTATCAGTGCTGAGTGAATCCAGATCGCTGTCGTCTACCTGTTCTTCCAGCTTCTTCAAAGCAGCAATCAGTGCTGATTTCTTTTCCGGCGATTCCGCTTTTACCGAATCGCGAATCTCGTCTTTCGTCTGCTTGCTGTGTTCTCCGCTTGCCTCGCTCTTTGCTGCAACAGGGGCGCGAAGATTATCGCCGGGCAAATCCGCAGACAGGTTTGCCGCCGGCTCGGCGGCATTCTCCTCGGGTTTTGCATGATCCGGCTCAGCAGGCTTGGTTTTAACATCGTCGGGCTTCGATCTCTTAACGAAGTCACTCAGCTTGACTCTTTCAGGTTTGTAGAATTTGTCTACGCCGCCAAGCTTATCGTCTGACTTTTCTTCAACGCTGGCAGGAATTTCTTGCTTCAAGACATTTCGAACTTCAACTGCTTTCTCTTCTATTGTTTCCGGCTCTTCAGACGCCGTCAAATCCTCAGAAAGAGGGGCTCCGACAATCTCCGATGAAAGTAAGTCAGCACCTCCGGCGACCTGGTCGGCAGAAGGAAGCACAGATTTTTCTTCGGCGACTGCGGCGATTTTGTCTCCGGCTGCAGTGGCGACAGGCGTTTCGGCATCTGCCGCTTCTGAATCCTTATCCTTGGCGATCTCTGCGGGCGTTTCACTTTTTTCGGCTTCAACAGATTCGGCCAGGTCTGCCTTAGCTAATATCTTGGATGAGACATCTGGTCTGATCGCCTTCAACATACCGGTTAAAGGAGTATCATCGGTGGGCTCCATCGCCTTCAAACCGGATCGAGAGCTGCGAGTATCCTGAACACTCTTGACCGCCTTTGCGCTTTCTTCCGGAGGATCCGCTTCATTTCCATCCTCCGCCAGAAGTGCGGCCAATTCTTCTTCCGGCGTACGCGAAAGCCTTGCGGTTGTACTTGATGCGCTTGTTGCAGCGGCCGGCTTTACTTCTTGCTTTGCCTCTGATTTCGGCTCACGCTCTTGCTCTTTCACCTCAGGCTTGACCGTTGCCGCCGATTTTTTGTGATCGGATTTAGGACCGATCTTCTGCGGTTTGATTTCTTTTTTGCCTGCTTCTATTCGTGGGACTCTCGGCGCTTCTTTTTCTGCTTTGGCAGCTTCTTTTTCTGCTTTTGCTTTTTCAGCCTGCTCTTTTTCCAGGCGCGCTTGCTCTTCACGCTCTCGTTCTTCGGCTTCAGCTGCTTCTCTTCTGGCTTCCTCTTGTTTCGCGCGCAACTTCGCTGCCGCCTCTTTCTGGAGCCTGTCTCGCTCCTTAATCTCGCGCTCAGCTGCTTCTCGCTCCGCTTCTTCTTTCTCAGCTTTCGCCTTTAAGGCAGCAAGCCTGGCTGCCTCTTCTCTTTCTTCTTTCTCTACAGCCTCCTTCAGCAAGCGGGCCTCTAATTCGGCTCGCTCAATTGCCTCTTGTTCTGCCTGTTCTTGAGCCTCTTTCTCAGCTCGTGCTTTGACTTCTTTTGCGGAGCGTTCCTGAGCTTCTTGCTCGGCACGCTCTTTCAGAGCAGCTTGTCTCTCAGCCTCCTCTTTTTCAGCAAGTGCCCGCTCAGCCCGTTCTCTCTGAGCAGCAGCTCTTGCCGCTTCCTCTCGCTCGGCCGCCGCCTGCCTGGCTCGTTTTGCAGCCGCTTCGCGCTCTTCCTTCTCTTTCATTGCAGGAGAAATGTCCGGCTGGACGATCTCTCGGCTGGCCCTTTCCGCACGCACCCGCTCGATACGCTCAACTCCGCTCTTGGGCGGCTCTGCAAGAGCTTTCAGCTTGGTGCTGCTGACCTTGCCCATGTCTACGGTCTTGTTAATGATTGCGTCCAGCTCGTCTTGCTCGTCGCTGGTGGTAAGTCCCCAGCCCATCGAGAGCTCGTCCATGAGGTTTTCGTCGTCAGAGTAGATAAAGCCTGCCGGCGGCAGCTTGGCTGGATTTTGTCTGGGCGACGAACCGCTCATGGCGGACTGTTTTGATGCAGAGCCGCTGTTCGAGGGATTTTTTTGTTCGCCCGAGTCTGTTTTGGGTTTTCCCATCTGATTCTGACTAAGACTCCCGAAAGATGGTCGAGATAGGGTTCAATCCATGCATAACCAATGCATAGAGCCTTTTTGAACAGCACAGATTAGCCAAAGAGTACCAGCTGTTGCACTATTCACTTTCCCCGATATATAAGACCTCTAACATTACACAGTTATAGAGTGAAGAGTTGTCCCTTTTATTCGGCTTATAGAGATAGCCTAAATCAATAACTCTTATCGGTCGCTAGCGACCCGTTGATCTAAACTGCACCTTGAACGACTCCAAAAAAATGAAATTCACCGATAAAGAGTCGCTTGATTGACGCACCAGCTATAGTGTCAGTTTAAATCTCTCCTTGCGTGCAGAACCTGCAGTATTGCTGAGGGCATTACCGATCGTCCAATTTTCTTAAATCGCTTTTCCAATCAGCGACAATATAACCAATTGGCGACAAATCTTGAGTAATTTTTAGTCCATTCACAACTCACTTTCAATCAAAAAACAGCTGCAAGTACTGACCAAGTATTCAGGGCGAGGACTGACGGCGCGCTCAGAGGTTCCAATCGGATTAGTGAATCAAGCGCGCAATTTTCAAGAACTGCAGTTCTTATTGATGACGATGCAAGTCGTCCAATATACGTATTGTGGCATAGTACACCAGTACACAATACGTATGGTCGAATATGAATAGTTTAGCGAAATTCAATTTCACAACTTTTCCACAACTTTCCCATACGCTTCATTCAAATCTTGGCAGCCCTCCTTTTCCTTTCCCTCTCCTTTCTTACTTGGTCTGGATCCTATCCAGGCATACTGGCGGTTTTCATGATCGATAGAAGCACTTCCACTTCCCTGCCTGCCTATTCAGCTGTCGCCTCATCTCCTTCAGCTAAAGAAGATTTCGGACGCCTGGTCCGTAGAATCCAACAATCAAATTCGGGACAATTTACCTCTCTCAAAGAAGTAGATAGCGATCAGCGTCGCGTTCTTGCCGTCCATAATCGCGACTGGAGCCAGTATAGACAGCTGGCTATGAAGGCTCAGGAAGAAGGAAATCTCTCTCAGGCTGAGTCAATGTGGTTAGCTTCACTTGGCGAAGCAAAGAGCTTCCACCTTCACGACCCGAGGCTTTTGGTCAGTGTGGAAAGTCTTGCCGGATTGTATGCATCGCTCGAGCGTTTCGATCAAGCCGAGTCTTTTAGCAAGCAAGCTGTGGACATAGCATTTCAGGCGTTCGGCAACGACCATCCGAATCTGGCACGCTGCTTGAACAATCTGGCTGGAATCTATTATCAGCAAGGCAGATATGCAGAAGCAGAGCCTGTCAGCCGGCGCTTACTGGCCATATACGAAAAGAACTACCCTGCCGATCACCCGGACGTGATCATGGCGACAATCAATTTGGCAATGCTCTATCACGTGCAGGGCAAGTACAAATTAGCCGAACGTCTATACATCAGGGTAATCTCCCTGGGCGGTAATGAAGTGCGACGTGACCAAACTCAATTCGCTTCCGTGCTGGCAAACTACGCAGGGCTTCTGCAAGCCACCGGAAGAAAAAGTCTGGCAACAGAAGTGCGCCGTCGTGGCAGCAGTCTTTTTCAATCCGCCTAGATATTGAACGCGCCAATTTGTCCTCGCCTCCACATGCGGTGGCGAGGCCGATAATGTATATTATGTTTCATTGATTTGCCGTGGCGCCGGAAACCCTGGCTCTGTTTGCGTTTTCTGGCAATGGTTCTGACGTCCCTCAGGAGCGATTTTCGCTCCAGTGCATGTGTAATCGAAAGGATCTAATTGCCGCGATCCATTTCAAGAGCATGCGTCAATCTCTCGTTGACCCATCCGCGTCGCTCTAAAAGTGCCACGAGAGGTTGGTTGAGACTCTTCTGTTCCATCTGCGCAATCAGAACCATGTCTTCTGTGACTATGTCCAGGGCAATCAATCTTCGGCCGTCCGGGTCAACGCATTGAGAAGGGACATCGATCATCTCTTGTCCGAGTAAGAGCCCTTCCAGCTGTATAGGAGAGAGAAACTGCTTATCCTGCAAGACTTCGCCCAGAGGAATTCCGGAAACGATTTGCTCTTCGACGGCCTCAGACAACTGCTCCATTGAGATCAAGCCGGAGGCAACGCAAATCTGCCCGAGACGAGGATGGGTGTAATTCAAATCTTCTTTTTGATCGCCACCACCAGTAGAGACTTTGTCGTAGCCGGCGTTTTTGATTTGAGAAATGGCATGTGCCATTCTCTCCAGCGCCTTTCGGGCAAAGGCGCCATTTTTATCGTCGTCTTTCAACGCGTTTAACGATGCACTCAGGCGTCCGAATGCTGCGTCTGCGTCAGCGACTGCAGCATCGTCATTCAAACCAAGAATTGCATAAGGACTGATGTCCAAGCAAGTTTCCTCTACTGCCTAAAGCCCAAAAAAACAACTCAAGGATACATTATTGATCGATATGAGAATTTCTGAATCCATCGAGCGGCTTTCGCTCCTTCATTTGACTGTCCGACCAGTCCACAATACGACTGTTCCCACTACCGAAATACGCACCTCCGACAATACGACGAGTGGACGGGTCTACCTATCGCATTGCTGAATGTCTAAAATGCTGAATATTCAAAAATAGAACCTGTCCAATACACGAATCAGAAAGATTCCGGTGTTGAATTAGCAACCTTAAAAGCTAAAGACAGCGTAAGCCGTTAAAGTACCAGATGTGGCAAGCGACCTCACGATAGTGCGAAAACGGTGTCGCAATGAAGTTCGCAAAGAAGAGAATGACTTACCTGTTGATTGGCATGATGTGCCTCTCTTTTGCGCTTACATTCTTCTACAGACCGCGTCCGCCGATTCGAGAGCTGGTAAAAGCCAGTCAGGAATTGCCGCCTGGCTCCAGGCTGGTGGCCACAGGCTCTGCGCCTATGGCAGATCGTGTGGCGAATTCTTTTACGCTTGCCTTCGTGCTTGTGAAAAGCGAGTTTTCCGAGAAAAACGCTACGGGACTGGAATACCTCAGGGTTTGGGCTCAGGAAAACTTTCAAAAAGATCCCTCTTTTCTTCGACCGGTCACGCTAAATGTGCCCGTGGAAGTCCATCACAGCATTATCGATTCTTTGTTCTTCAATCTTTTCGCTGGACCTGTATACATGCTGCAGGCAACTGTTATGGATGTTCTCGCCAATCGCATCGACAACTTCCATCACAGCCGTGCTTATCTTAGCTTTGTCAGCGACTACTACGATGCCTTTGGTATGGATGTAGAGTCCGCATCGCTTCTGGCGCGGTATCAATCAGAACGCGCAAAATCGGCAGTAAATGTTATTCTCTGCGCAGGTTTCTGGTTGTTGGTCACGATCGGCGGTATAGTTTCGCTTTTTCTGGCCAGGTCAGGAATGCGCAAGTCTAGAGGACAATGGCTTCTTGCCTATGGATGGTTACTCGTAGCGGCCTTGTATTTCGTGGTTGGCTGGACAGAAAACCTTGTTGCCGTCATGGCTTCAGCTGTCATTTGCGGTGCTGTAGGCTTTTATTTGCACAAACCTTTCAAAATTCAAGTCAGTGAAGAAAGTGCTCTCAGCCTAAAACTCGTCACCCTGAGTCCTCAATTCATCGCTATCTTTGCCTGGGTCTCTGTGTCCCTTTTGGCAATACGATTGATCACCTGGGTGAAAACCGGAACACTGTTTGCGCCCGATCCGCTTACCTTGCTTGCCTCCAGTTGGTCTGGGGACTTCCTGCATGATCCTGTCCACGCCAAGAAAAACATCACGCGCACGGTCGGAATGGCGTGGCTTTTATACGGACTCTGGACTGCGTATTACGTGAGCTACGACCCGAAGACATCTGCAGAAGTCGAGCGTACTCTCGATTCTCTTCAACCGATCAACAAATAAGCACTAAACTAATCTGTTTTTCTCGCGCCAGTCGACTTGAAAACGTGTAAGGCGCTGGTGCATTACTTCTGCAGTTGTTAGTCCGGTAGGATGCGCAAGGTTCTCAGCTGCAGCGGCCATGCCCTGTCGAACAGCGGAAATCGCTGCATTGACGTAGGATTGCGCAAATGAACCTTTAGCAAAACCATTTAATGTTCCGTAACTGGCCAGCAAGGAAGCAAGGTCTCCGGCATTGGCTGTGCCTCGGGCAATGTTTCCGATCGCTTCCAGGCACTCTTTATGAGCAGCATCGCAGCGGGCTTGCTGTTCTGCCGGCGGAATCTCGTTGGGCTTCAGTGCTGCTGCCAATAGCTCAGCTACTTTTTCCGGGCGAGTGTGAAATGTCTGCGCAAGTGCCTGTAGGCGCAGGTCAGTACCGTCCAACCTCATATCTCCGAATGCAAACCTGTTGTCACCCAGGTCGCGCTGGCTATCGAACAGGTCGACCTGTCCGAATTGTTTCA
>JADZFV010000439.1 GCA_020854255.1 Candidatus Melainabacteria bacterium
GAATTCGACGTCATCATTCTCGATTGGGGTCTTCCTGATATTTCGGGAATTGAAGTATGCAAGCGCTATCGCTCCACGGGCGGCGAAGCGCCCGTCCTGTTTTTGACCGGAAAGGGTGACATTGATGACAAAGAGCAGGGGCTGGATTCAGGCGCCGACGACTATCTGACCAAACCCTTTGATGTCCGCGAGTTGGCTGCACGGGTGCGCAGCTTGTTGCGCAGACCAAAACAAATCTTGCCTGTCGAATTAACTGTCAACGGTGTCGCGCTCGACTTGAAAACACGCTTAGTAAAAGAGGGCACCAACAATTTGCGCTTGATGCCTAAGGAATGCGCCTTGCTGGAATTCCTGATGCGGCACCCGGATACGATTTATTCATCGAAAGCACTGCTGGATGCTGTTTGGCGATCGGACAGCGATTCGTCCGAAGACACCGTGCGTACGTGCATGCGGACGCTGAGGCTAAAACTGCAAAAACTCGGCCGTGATGATTTGATCAAAACTATACTTGGCTCGGGCTATATTATCGAACTGCTGAAATCATAAATAGAGACACGCAAAGTGAGGACGAATTGCTCAAGGAGTAAAGCAATTCGCCCAGCACTCTCTTTGTGCTGTTTTTACTTCATTTGAACAGTGCAGACAACCGGCTGCCCGGCATCCGTCTTCTTGAATAGAGCGACCATTCGAACCGGTTTTTTCACAGACCCGGGTGACGGAAACGGCGCTGAGTTTTTGATCGCCTTGATAAGCGCGGTTCGCGTCACGGACGACTGACCTTCTGCCGGCGCATCCTCGTCATCGAGCAGGCGCAAGTGGTTGACGTTGCCCTCGGCGTCCATGTCAAAACCAATCTTCGCTTTCACTACATCAAAACCGCTGGGCACTGAATAGTTCTTTACGATCTTGGAGGAGATTTCTTCCAGATACGCTTTGTTGTCGCCCTTGGAGCCCTCGCCTGCAGATGCTTTATTGTTTTCGGCGTTAGTGGCAAGGGTGGTGCTCATGGCAAATGCACAGAGCAAACTTGTCACTGCGGGCAGAAGATTTTTCTTCATTGCAATTGTCCTTTTAGTCCAGTATTAACTAGAAACGGTGGGGAACCGCCACTATGACAAGGCGATTTTAGCTCATGAGATAGCGCTTTTCGGCTAGTTTGATTTATTTTCCTTTCGGGAACATCGCTCAAGAAATTTCGTCGCAATCGCTTGGAATCAAAATGGACGCACGGATGTTCTGCTGAATTCACTCGTTTGCATTGGGAATTCTCACATAGCAATGGTGGAAATTCACTTGCCAAAACAATTGACACGCCGATAATAGCCAATACGCTTAAACCGCACAAATCGGACCAAGAGTCGCTTTCAGCGCACTCTCCGCTTGGCGTTCGATAATTTAGTGCAAAACATAACCGTCAAAATTCGGATCCACGCAGTCGATTTCGCCGGAGATATCCAGCGCCATTGATTTTCCGAAACTCAATTTGACCGTGCACCGTTATAACGGCTTTGCTGCGCCTTCGTCCAATTGCGCGCGGACCTTCACAGCCATATTGCCTGACTGCAAGCAGAACTTCGTGTCTGCCCAGATGAGCAATTCACTTCTTTGCTGCCAGGGAGGCCCACTATGTTGAGTTCAAATTCGCCATCGTGCTCGCATGAATCATCTGAGTGCAAGTGTGCTTCCACTGCGAGTATCTTTGGGCACAGAGTGATATCACATCATGCAAGGGAGAATTGGCGCAGATTGGCGCTGAGTTTGATCCTTTTCTTGATGCATGGAGCGCTGGTTTTCAAACTATCGGGTGCTGATCTCACCGAGTGCATGCGGCCCGTGAAGCGGCTGCATTATCATCAGATCATGATGCCATTGTCACCGGCGACGGAATACATCAGACCAAGTACAGCCGATGTCGGAGTAATTCGATGTGAAACCTTGTTTAAAGTTTCAGAACGCGGCGACGCCGACACATACAAAAGTGTCTGTAGTAAGCATTACTGGGCTAACGACTCGGCTGATAGCCTGTTTCAAAACGTTGGTCAACTGGTTGGAAAGCACATTTCGGAATGGATAAACGGCCCGTGTGCGGAAATATGCGACTGGTTGATGTCGACAATCGAAACGCTGATCGCATTTCCTAATTTGGTGTTTCAATGTTTACATGGTGTCGCTTATCATGAAAGCGCTTTCCCCGTCGAAGAAACTAGACCTTTGGGCAGACCCTTGGCTAGCGCAATGAAGGGTGGCCTGATGGCCGGCGCCGGAATGCTCGCGCATGCCTTCACGCCGTGCGTGGGAAGCGCATACGGTGGAGTAATGTTTGTCTATGTGGGAGAAGTTGTGGCTTTATTTGGACTTATCTATTACAGCTGTGTTGGTGTATTGATCGTTGCACAATTGTTATATCTTTTATTGCTCGCAGCTTCTCAGTCGTTTTACGTGGTGCTCCACGCTGTGCTTGGTCCGATGTTTCTCGCCAGCGGTGCCTATAGGAGAACTTCGACAATCGCCGCAGCCTACAAAACGCATTGGTTGGAGCTTGCACTGTGGATGGTGGCATGGACGGCAATGTTAAAGTCCCTAAGGTTTGTTCTCTTCTTTGACATAAATCCGTTCTACAAAATTGCGATCTCTTCCGTTATCTTGCAGCTAATGATATTCACACCAGGTTTTCTTTCGAAGCTGAGCCTCAGTCCCATTTCCAAGTATCTTGCAATTGATCCTGTACGAGGAATTGCTGCGGGTGTTTTGCAATTGGTGAAGGCGGCAATTGAGATACACAAAGGATTAAAAGCGCCAGGATAAAGCGGTTTTCAATATTTCCATCCAAGCTTTCATGAGGGAACAGGGGAGCAGCAATTCGTTGCTGCTCCTTCTGTAATTTTCTGCTGCTCTGGCTAATGCCGTTTCACAGTGAGTTTGATCAGTTAGCATTGCATGCGCCCGGCGCGTGCAACGCGCCACTACGATGATTCAACCGATCCTTTCCACTGTGTTGGATTACTAGCAGCATTTTTTGCGATGTTTTTGCTTATTGCAGCGGCAATTTAAAGCGCGCTTCGATCAACTTGCGATTGCGAATGCGGCGAGATTTCCTGCGCGTGATTTTAGGTGCGCCTGGCGAAATCCATTTGTCCCAAACTTTGAGAGCGACAGTTTGCCATTTTGTGCGCCAGCCGTTTTTGAATGACGAGTTTTTGCACACTCTAACCTCGGAGCGTGGGTAGGGCGCTTCTTTGCGGTCAGGAGCTGAGAGTCTGTCGAAGAAACGCCTGGCGAGAGGCTTCAAATTCAGCGAGATTGACTTTGGTTCGAACATGAATGAGGGGTGCTGGAAAGCCCACTTTTCTGGGCGCGATTTGTCGTCAACTTTTCTTCTTGATGCCGACGCGTCCTAACTAATCTAGTTAACAGTGGCCATCCAGACGAAGGCAATATGGTACACCAATCCAGGCGAAAAGTAGCGCCTGGCAACCGTCGCCAAGTCGACAAAGTGGGGCGGAAAGGCAGATTAAATGCGCCATTTAATGAAATCGAGAGGCGCATGGAAAGTGCGCCGACGACAGAGCGAATATGACGGCGACGGGGAATTTCAAGCGACACCTGAAATTTGTATAAAGGAAGTCAAGAGGATGGATTTTATGTGAAATCCTGGAAGGAGAGAAAACAGAATCACGCAATCAACAGGGCCACCGCTGAGAACATAATCGAGGTTTGCCATGGAAATAATGAAGAAAGCGGCAGAGATTGCTGATGAGATGATAGGTACGGTCGGATGGTTAATCAATCGAGTGAGCAATACATCGAAGTTGTATGACATAAGCGATGCGAAGGGTTTGACGGCTGAAGTCACGGTTCCGATACAGGCTGGCAGACCTGGCGAAGTAGTAGTTCTTCTTGGTCATTGCCTGCGCAATTTCCAGGCGCGCGCGACCAGTGAAACAGGTAGTTTTACCAAAGGCTCGCAGGTCCTGGTCGTTGATGCCGGACCTAACATTCTTTATGTGAGGGCGCAGGGTGATGCGGATTCGTCGACAACGAGCGAATAGCCAGTTAGAGAATTGCTCGATCATCAAGTATCGTGTTTCCGAACAAGCACTGGTTTAGGGGCTTGGCCATGCCCAGCCCGGTCGATGCATGGCATCGCCCCTGCGCCTCTGCATTGGTGAAACAAACTACTAATCTTCTAGTCAATTACTCATCGACACCGAAGTCGACAGTTGCAGACAGCGTGATAATAAATGATGCACCTTCGCCGAGCCGGCTCTGGCAGCGGATTTTGCCTCCGTGCGCTTCAATGATGCGTTTGCAAACATAGAGACCAAGCCCGGTATTGGAGGTGCTTTTCGACTCCCCAGGCTCTTTCCAAAAGCGTTTGAAGAGAGTTGGTATCACTTCTTGTGCGATTCCTTTTCCCTGGTCTTTGACTATAATACACACGCCGCTGCCGGAGCGGTTTGCGATCAGCGAAATCTTGCTGGCACGCGGACTGGCTTTGATGGCGTTGTCCGTCAAGTTAATAAGCACCCGGCGAATGCCGATGCGATCGGCAAGTATCATGGGCAGGTCGTCATCAACCGCCATAGAAAGTTCGACATTGGCGGCGACCGCGAAGGGCTTAAGCTCCTGCAAGCACTCATCCACCACTTCCTTTACGTTCATTGCTTCCATGAAGAAGAGCTGCACACCCTCTTGTTCTTGATAGGTGAGCAGGAGGTTTTGCACCATCCACAGCATGTGTTTATTACTGCGTCTGAGCGTCATCAAAGCATCGGACAGTTGCGGTGCAATGTCCCCCAGAGAGCCGTTTAGCACGCTCTCGAGAAATCTCTCCGCTCCGGCAAGCGGAACTTTGAGATCGTGTGCCAGCGCGGTAACAAACTCGTCGCGCTGCTGGCTTACTTTGAGCCGGTCGGTGACATCTTTGATGATAAGGACGAATCCGGTGACGACGCTTTCTGTAGATTTGACTGGCCAGATGATTAAGTCGCAGTAGAGTCCGGATTCCTGGTGCGAAGGGGTCGGTCCGAGATGGTAGCCGTTGATTTCAATAGGGTGGTCCTCGGCGATGGCTTCGTGAAACTGCCCTGGTGTAAGCGCCGATACCAGTA
>JADZFV010000440.1 GCA_020854255.1 Candidatus Melainabacteria bacterium
CCGCTGCTCCAAAACTCAGAACAACCATGCCGAGAATCGCATAGGCGTAGTGATGTTCAACCTTGATGGCTAGAAACTTGGTGGTGACGATTTCCAGAATCAAAGTTGACATCGCGATGGCAGAAAGAGCAATGACAGTCCAAATTGACTTCTGCCGAGACGATGTCATAAAGCTGAGTGATTCCTCAATTTGTTAAGCGGCTCCCAGTATACTTCAACATCTCAATAGCTTCTTCGCCGTTTTTAGAATCTGTTAGAGGGCTTGGGCTAATTGAATTGCGCTTCGCAAAACCGCCTGGATTTGTAAGTAGAACCATTCTACGGTTTTCTTCTTGGCAACCCCTGGAACTTAAACATGGCTTCAACATCCGCCCACTCCAGCTGATTCCCAAGCCGGATATCTTGCTGTTCATGTAGATGCTGCAGAGTTTCCCGGCTATTTTGCCTGGGTAAGAATCTCTTTGTAGGGGATCGGCGTACGGTTCCCATTAAGAGGAATGTAAGTGGACGCAAAGGCGCTTTATCTCGATCTACTGGCGAAGTCTCTCACCAATACCTTGTTCGTTAACGAGCCCGATTCCGATCAGGAAAGCCAGGCGCAGTTCGTGAAGAGCTTTATCGAACACTACATTTCCGGCAGTGCGATAACGATGCTGCCCATGGCAAGAATCGAGAACTTGCGAAACTGCATAATCAATACGATTGAACGAAGCGTTCCAGGCGATTTAATCGAAACCGGCGTCTGGCGCGGCGGAGCAACGATTTTTATGCGCGCCATTTTGAAAGCTTACGAAGTCTCGGACAAAATCGTTTGGGTTGCCGATAGCTTTGAGGGGCTGCCGGAGCCGGATGCCGAACTGAATCCAATCGAGCATAAAGCTTATAGCGGACCGGTAATGACTAAAGTTTATAAACACTTTGCAGTAGGACTCGAAGAGGTAAAACGAAATTTTGCTGCCTATGGACTCTTAGACGACCAGGTTCGTTTCCTCAAGGGCTGGTTCAAAGATACGTTGCCGAACGCACCAATTAAGAGCCTTTCGGTGATTCGACTAGACGGAGACTTCTATGAATCGACTCTTGACAGTCTGAATAATCTGTATCCCAAACTCTCAAGGGGCGGCTACGTAATCATTGATGACTACGGCGAAGAAAGCTGGACCGAATGCAAGAGGGCCGTCGAAGAATTTCGCTCCAAGCATGCCGTTAAGGACGAACTGTTCAAGGTGGATTCAAACTGCTATTACTGGCAGCGCGCTTGAACCTCTCACAAAGGAGTTCACCAATCAAGGCCGGCTCACGGAAAACAAATGGAGTAAAATTGGACTTGTTGACCGCTTCCAAGTGTTGATTCAATGTCGGTGTCTCCTATTTCAGACTATCAAGCACTAAAGGCTTTACTGGCGTCCAAAAGCGAATCGTTTTGGCAGGAACTCGCAAAGCGAACAGCCCAATCCCGGCAATTCTATGATTTCAGCTTTTTATCTACATTAAGACGCAAAGCAATTGCACGAGATTTTTTGCCTTCCTCTGGCAATGTCCGGAAGTCAAAACTGGCGTTGCTCGGCGGATGTACCCTCTTTCCGCTCAGCGAATTGATCTCTCACGCGCTCTACATGCAAGACAATCACTGCGAAATCTGGAGTGGTGATTACGACAACTATGTTTGGGAGATGACGGACGAATCAAGCGACTTGCGTTCTTTTCGACCAGATTTTGTTTTCCTCTTGCCGCCTGCCTCACGATATAAATATTCAGGTAAATTGTCCGATTCAAAGGAATCGGTACTAGACGAACTGACAAAAAATTGCGCATCAATTCTGGAATTGTGCAGGCGCGCGCACGAAGGTACTGGTGCGGAGGTCATTCTTTGTAACTTCATTTTGCCTTCTTATTTCGATCCTGGTGAAATCAGAACTCGGGTGATGGCATCGGAATGGAATTCTCTCAAGTGGCTGAATATGGAAATAGGGTTGACTGCGCCACCCTATGTGCACATTTGCGACTTGGAATTTCTGGCTGCACGAAAAGGTGGGCTGGAAGCCAGGGACGATAAAGCCTGGTTTGAAAGCAAACAACCTTTCTCGGCAGATTTCGCCGTAGATGTTGCCCGTGAAGTCGCACATATTATTCGCTCTGTTCGCAATCCCGCCAAGAAGGTGCTGATAGTCGACCTCGACGAAACTCTGTGGGGAGGCATAATTGGCGATGATGGGCTGAATGGCATTGAATTAGGCGACACTTCGGCTCGAGGTGAATGTTTCAAGGAATTTCAGCGTGTTATTAAAGAACTCAGCGATCGCGGCGTCATTCTTTCCGTCTGCAGCAAAAACGACATGCACAATGCCGTCGCGCCTTTTGAAAAGCACCCGGAGATGGTTTTGCGCAAGGATGATTTTGCATCTTTCCAGGCAAACTGGGACCCTAAGCCGGACAACATTCTGCAGATAGCTTCCGAATTGAATCTAGGAATGGACAGCTTTGTGCTCATTGACGACAATCCTGCCGAAATTGACATTGTCAGCCAGTTTGCACCCGCCGTGACCGGACTCTGGCTGGGAACAGATCCGTCTGACTATATTCGCTGCTTGAGAGATTCTCGATTGTTTGAAACGCGCAGTATTACCCAAGAAGATGCAAATCGCGCCAGCCAGTATAAGCAAGATGAAAACCGCAAGGGACTTTTGCTTAATGCCGAAAGTATGGAAGCTTACCTAGAGTCGCTGAAGATGCAGGCACACATCAACGACTTTCAATCTGTTGATGTGCCGAGAGTGGCGCAATTGATCAACAAGAGCAATCAGTTCAATCTCACGACCAAGAGGCGCAGTGAAGCCGAAGTGGCTTCATTAGTCGATTCGGATTATGTTTGTTACTCTCTGCGCCTGCAAGATCGCTTTGGCGACCTGGGACTTGTCTCGATTATCATTGCAAAGAAAGAAAAGACCGATTTAATTATCGATACATGGCTCATGAGCTGCCGTGTTTTGAAACGACAGGTGGAGCATCTTTGTATGAACGAACTGTTTTCCAGAGCCAGGTCACTCAATTGCAACACGGTGAAAGGATTTTATATTCCATCTGCAAAAAATCAAATGGTCAAGGATTTTTTCCCGACAATGGGATTCACACAAGTGAAGACGAGCGACGAATTCACCGAATACGAGACTAGAACTGGGGAATTCAAAGAATTTGACACAAAAATATCTGTTTTGCGGGGACCAAATGACAAAGGCTGACGTGGTATCCAAACTGCAAGATGTCTTCGATAACGTCTTCGTTGAAGACGTTAAGGTGACTGAAGAATTGTCGGCGAATGATGTGACTGAGTGGGATTCTCTATCGCATATTACTCTGATCGTAGCAGTCGAGAAAGCATTCAAAGTGCGCTTCGGCATGGGCGAAGTAGAAGCAGCAAACAACGTCGGCGGCCTGGCAGATTTGATTCTCAAAAAATTGCAGGCATAAATATTACCGGACCGCCATAAAATTCCTAGTCCGCAAGCAGGCTTTCAAGCAAGACTATTCATCCCAAAACTTCAGGTGGGAGGGGTTTCCCTTCTGTAAGCCGCGGGTACCATGGAAGAACGACCTTACTAATACTTCTAGATTTCTCCTCTTCCAATCTCTAATGCTTTTTAACTCAGTTGAGTTTTTACTCTTTTTCCCGATAGTAACGACTCTCTTTTTCGTTCTGCCCAATCGTTGGCGCTGGCTTTTCTTGTTAATTGCCAGCTGCATTTTTTACATGGCGTGGATTCCAATCTACGTCACCATTCTGTTTCTGATAATTATTGTCGATTATGTGGCGGCCAGAAAGATTGAAGCCGCCTCAGGCGGAATGCGAAAGCTTTTCCTACTGGTCAGCGTCCTTGCAAACGTTTCACTGCTTGCGCTTTTCAAATATTACGATTTTTTCTGTGAGAACTTCACTGAACTGTTGCACTTGCTGCACTTGACCTGGAAGTTTCCGCCGCTCAATTTGATTTTGCCGATCGGTCTTTCTTTCCATACATTCCAGGCTCTGGCTTACACGATTGAGGTCTATAACGGCAAACAAAGGGCCGAAACGCAGCTGGGTATTTATGCGCTATATGTGATGTTCTATCCGCAGCTGGTCGCAGGCCCTATTGAGCGTCCCCAAAATCTCATTCATCAATTCAAAGAAGACCATCCTTTCGAAGCGCATAATGTAGTCTCCGGCTTACGTCTTATGCTCTGGGGCTTTTTTAAGAAAATGGTGATTGCCGATAGACTTGGCATTCTTGTTAATCACGTATACAACCAACCGCACGAATACAGTGGAATTCCTCTTCTGCTCGCCACCTACTGCTTTGCGTATCAAGTTTATTGCGATTTCTCCGGCTATAGCGATATCGCCATTGGTGCAGCGCGTGTTATGGGTTTCGGGCTGATTCGCAATTTCAACTCTCCCTTTGCGGCTACCACCATTCAAGATTTTTGGAATCGCTGGCATATTTCATTGTCAAGTTTCTTTCGCGATTTTGTCTATGTGCCGATTGCTCTGACCTTCAGAGCTGTACCCGGGCGAAACGCGCTCGCTGCTCTAATCACTATGGCGCTGGCTGGATTGTGGCACGGTGCCAATTGGACCTACGTGATTTATGGACTGCTGCACGGCTTCTACCTTGTCGTCTATATTTACTGGCGGCAGCTATCGCTGAGATTGGCTAAACATGTAGATCGAAGATTGCATCAGCTTTTCGGTCTGCTGTTTACCTTCAACGCTTTTTGTTTTTCGTGTATTTTCTTTAGGGGCAATTCGGTAACCGACGCTGTATGGATTGTCGAACATTTGTTTCCCCTCAATAATGCGGACAAAGTTGGCGATCTCGGTCTGACTGGCGGTGAGATTCTGATGACAATAGTGGCGATTATGATTCTGGAATTTGTTCAATATATGGAGAGAAACAAAGGTGGCGTGGCTTATTTGGAGAAGCAGAAGCTGACCACGCGCTGGATTTGTTATTACACGCTGTTTTTCTATATCCTTGTGCTGGGGGAATTCGGTGGCGCACGCTTTATCTACTTTCAGTTCTAAATCTCAAGCATGAAACAGTTTTTCAAACAAGCATTGACGTTTCTCTCCATCATCATTATTCCGCTTATGGGAATAGAAATTTCGCTGCAAGGTTTGAGACCCTATCAATGGTTTAACGGTTACGCCAATCTTTATCGAAACATGAAGGTGGACTACATCTTCATGGGCAATTCGATGATCAACGCCGCGGTGCGCGAAAAGGAATTTGCCGCACAACTTTCTGAAAAAGGAAAACCAGTCAAACAAGCCATGAATCTCGGGCAAGGCTACACGACTCCGGTCGAATATTTGTTTGGGCTTCAGCGCATGGTTGCAGTGAATCCGCATGTGATTGAAGGAGCGATTATATTTTTTCCTGCAACTGGTGGCTTGCCGGACATTCGTACCTGGAACGACAACTGGATGGACTGGCACCAGCCGGCTCTTCTTGCCGATTACATCAGTTATCCTGATCTCTTGAAATATTGCATGAAGAGCAATGTTTCGCTGTCGGAAAAAGTACTGCTCGTGGCGAGCAAACACAGCGAGTTGGTTGCTCAAGGCGGCTTGCTGCGCGTCGGCACGATGTATAGCCTGGATGAGGCGGCCGAGTGGTTGACCCACGGCGGCAAGATCACGAAGAAGGGCGTGCTTGTCGTGCAGGAGGGCGGAATCAGAGCTGATGAAGATGCAGTTGCCAATTTCAAAGCGCAGGCGCACAGGCAAGCCGCTGCCGATCTAAAAAATCAGAAGCCGGTTGATTGGGACGCCACAGTTTTGAAAGACATCTTCACTTATGTAAAAGCGCATGGCGGCAAGATGTGCTTTATTTACGTACCTGTCGGAGACGTAATGAGAAAGCCGCTCTCGACAGAGATCCGGCAGCAGGATATCCGGAATTTCGAAAAGGTGGCCAAAGAATGGGGCTGCACCTATTACAAGCCAGATTTCCAGCCTGCAGGAGAGGACGATTTTCCAGACCTCTTGCATTTGAGCGAGCCAAAGTCTCATCTATACACCAAGGCGCTTGCCGAGGAATATATGCGCAATCCACCGTAGATGACGAATGAGTGCACCTGGCGGGCAGCGGTGCAGACAAGAAAATGCGCATGCCGGGCGACGCATGGCGTCTCTCCTACTGGGTTTTAAGTTTTTCGTTGACGAAAACTTTCGATCCTTTGTCTTCTGCCACCATTTTCCAGTCGGGATTCTTTGCCAGTTCTCCGCCAAGCAAACTGTTGCCCGGCATGATTACCCAGTAGAGATGGTATTTTTCGAAGACCTTTTTGTAGCCGGGCAGAGCGCGTGAGACGCTGGCGTATTCCAGATAAAATGGTTCTGGAAAAAAGTCGGCGCGGTCGTCCATGAAGACGCGCTTGTTGAGCTTGTATCTGAGGTACCCACCCCAGTTGTCGTAGTTAAAACCGTGAGCCGGATCGAGATTGTTTTTAACGACATATTCCAGCGTCTGCGTCGGCTTGTTCTTAGGATCAAATCCTGATTGGAGAACTGGAAATCCCATAACGGAGCCACCCATTAATGCTGCGACCACCAGGAAAATTGAGAAAGCAATCGGAACAATGTGCATCTTGCACAACAATTCTTGCTCTTCAAAATCGATGAATAGTTTTCTGACGCGCAGAAAGACTTTCTGCAACGGATTGGGCGTAGCAGGCTGCTTATTGCTGAATATACTTGCGTGACCAAGCAGCTGTCCGATCGCCGGGAGGGAAACGATGGCGAACAAAGGCATATTTCGTTTGGCTTGGAGAGCCATATGGGCAAAAACCATTACCGTCAAAAGCCTTGGCACGCTTATTTTTCTGGCTGCTCGATAAAGTCCGATCATGATCGCGGCAAAGAGCATTTCCAGACAAATCGAATGGAGATCGCCATGAAAAGCCGGCGACTGAAATTCATCGGTTTGCGAAACGACAGAACTCTTCGTCTTCAGATAGGCGTAAATGTATTGGTGTAGCTCAATTCCGTATGGATTGATCAAAGTGATCAAAGACAAACAGGCAAGTAAAATCAAAAGGGGTTTTAAACGATGGTAGTTTTTCGACGCGTCCTCGGCAGAGCCGGCGAAGATACATCCCCCCAATGAGACCAGAAGATAAATTCCGGCAATGCCTACGCCCAGCGCGAAGGCGGGGTGCATGTTGGTCCAGAGAAGCATGGTCGGCAAAAGCCAGAGCAACAATTTTTTGAAATCGATGCGACCGGCATGGAAGTCCTCAAGCTTGGTGGTGAACAGGTATACGCCCCAGAAGTTGAGGAGGTGCGGTCTGGCCAGAAAGTGCATGGCTGACAGCAACGAGCCTGTCACCACGAGGATCAGGCTCGGAAAAACCGATACTCCGTCACGCCTCATGCGGTCATACAGAGCCAGGAAAAGAAAGCTTACGGTGAGGCTGCAAGCGACCGCTAATAGATTCAATCCGCCCGCTCTGACAAGCAATGCCATGAGTGTATCCGTGAGCCACTGATAGGCTACCCATGGTCTGTCGGCATGCGATGAAGTGAGAATATCTGTGTGTGGAATCGAGCCTGTATCCAGGATATGCATGCCTGTGACTATGTGCCAGCCGGTGGAGCCGTCTCCGAAAAGGAAATTGGGCAGCATGAACAAAGTCAGGCTGGCCAGAAAAATAAAGAGCATGTCGCCGGCGTCAGGCAGCGGAGATTTGCGTGCTCTGGATGCGGGTTGCACAGAGTCGCGCATCGAATTCAACAGGGATTCAGGCATTGATTCAGGCGTCGGCTCTGAATCTGAATTGCTAATTGGGTCAGGCACCGAATCAGTCAATGAATTCTCGCCTTTGGATTATGCGACTAAGAGAAAGATTGTGTATTCAACCAACCGCGAACCTGCAAGGACTCAGCCATCTTGCACATGCCGGTAAGTTCATCGTACATGGCGACTGCCAGTTGGTGCATGGAAATCTGTCCGCTCGACAGCAGATATTCACCTACCTGAAGCGATTGCATTTGCGTATCTGTGACGTAGCCGGCGCTCAAGACCAGCTC
>JADZFV010000441.1 GCA_020854255.1 Candidatus Melainabacteria bacterium
AAAATTGAGCGCATACGGAAAAGGTACTCCCTTGGAATCAGTTCTCATCAGGCCGGCTATTGCAAGCGACTTGCCGCTTTTGACCGAAATCTACAACTACTACATCGTCAACACGAGTATCGCCTTCGATACTGAGGCGATGAGCGTTGACGAATACAGACCGTGGTTCGACAAATACTCGGATACGGGTCCGTATCGACTATTTGTCGCTGAGCTGGATGGAAAGGTAGTCGGCAGTGCCGGCAGCAGGCAATACAGGAATCACCCTGCCTTTGTTGAAACAGTAGAATTCGGCATTTATTTGAGTTCAAATGCACACGGAAAAGGGGTCGGCAAAAAACTCTACTCGGCACTTTTCGAAGCATTGAAGAACGAGAAGGTTCACCTTGTCGTCGCCGGTGTAGCTCTTCCAAATCCGGCTTCAGTGGCATTGCACAAGGCAATGGGCTTTGCTGAAGTAGGCGTCTTCGATCAGTATGCGCAAAAGCACGGACAGTACATCAGCTCTATGTGGCTTCAGAAGCGCGTCTAGTTACCTGCGTCCGCGAAACAATCTGCGGCAGATGCCACCAGGTGTGCAGCACCTCTGGCGAATGCATTCCTGGCTGTAGCACGCCCCACTATTACATCTCATTCTCTCGCATTGACCTTGAGAGAGGTTGGAAGTGTATTCGGTTCTCTTCTCTATGACCCTGATCGGAGCGCCGGCGCCGTATGCACGCTCCAGATTTTGCTTGATTTGATCGGCGGTTATGCTTGGAGCTTTCTCAGAGTCTTTGATCAGCTGTTCGACATTGACTCCGGCTTTCTTGAGCTCAGCGGCGAAAGCCTGATTGTCTTTCAATTCCGGCGCCGATTTATACGCATCTCTCAAGACTTGCAATCCTGCTTCCATCATTGCTGCCTGCTTCTCTTGCTTGGGAAGACTGCTCACACTTCTCACCATGTCCAGTCCCAGTTCTGCACGCAACAACAAGGGAGCGTTCTGCAAATCATGAAGTATCTGCAATTCTTGCTTCTTAACGGCTTCATCTTTCAGCGCGTCTATTTCTTTGCGCCTTTGAGTAAGAAGATCTGGTCTGGCTTGCGAAGCCGCCTGAAGTGCCTGTACGAATTTATCCTGGCGGGCTTTCATGCTGGCGGCGTCGGTAACCGGCATCTGCAAAGCCGCTTCACGCGCTGCTTTGACTTGCTCGTTGAGGACCTTTGCACTCTGCGCGTTCAATGTCAGTCTGAACTCGTTGGTATGAGCGCGAGTTGCATCACTGGCTAGCGCTGCTTTTGCGGCCACTTCCTGATTGATATTGGCGTTCCAGTGAAAGCTCGTCACCTTTTCCGGTGCCGGATGTCCAGTGCTGTCAGCCTTGAGTGATTGAATGCTGGTCAAAACCTGATTGGTTTCGCTGCCGCCGCATGCTTTGATGCTGCTGTCGATCCAGCTCTGCCACTCTTTCATTTTGGCGTTATTTGGATCGGCTTTCACAGCAGCGTCGACTTTGTCGCGATCTACTATGAGAAATTTAAGCTTTGGATTCTCTTCTTGCAGCTTTTTGACGTTATTGATAGCTTCTTGGCTGCCGGCAATGCCGCGTCCGACCACCATTATCGCCACTCCGGCTTGGGCTTTCGCCGCTTCCTTGTAGGCTTCGCCGAAATTATCGATAGTGAATGCGCCGGTGTCTTTTATTGATTGACCGAAGGAGTCAAGTTTTTCAGCTTTGTCTGTGATTTCTTGTGGAGCATCCGCAGTCGGCCGTGTTTCCAAATCGGTGGGGCCTTTTGGTCCGTCAATCGGCATCGTCGGTTCAACTAGCTTCGGTGTCTCAACCGGCTTGGGTACTTCAACCGGCTTGGGTACTTCAACCGGCTTCGGCGTTTCAACTGGCTTTGGCGTCTCAACCGGTTTTTCAGTCGGACGAACCGGGCCCTCGATTACCTTCACTTGACCCTGCATCAGCTGATCGACTATTTGCTTTTGCAATGCCGGCGGCAGTGCTTCAAACCCGCCTCGTTGATAAAGGCGATTGAGTTCCTCAACCGAGCCGTAATTGTCTAGTCTGAGATCGCTGTCCGATTGCTGTCCCGGCAAACGCAGCCGCCGATCCGATCCATAACGTGAGTTTGGACCGTACATTGAATCCAGACCGAAGGGGTCTCTGCGTCGAGACCCAAGAGGATCCAAAAGTGCATCCAGTCCACTACTTCTATTGCGTCCGAACGGATCGAGCAAGGCGTCAAGTCCGTTTCGTCTTTGACCGAACGGATCGCGAATATCAAGGTCACGCCGTCCATAGAGATCGGCTGGGCTTCTATCTCTCAAGTCGCTTCCATCGCCACGTCCACGTATTGGCAAGCGATTGTCAAAATCAAATTCAAGACGTCGACTGGGATCGTATTGAAGGCGACCATCAGAGCCGATTCTTAAGCTACCGGATGGATCCAATTGAAGACCGCCCACATGATCCAATCGACGATTTCCGGCAGGATCAATTCTGAGCTGCCTCACCGACGGATCACGCTCGAGAGGACCAATAGAACTATCGTCGACAAGCCGCAGCGGGATAGTTACTCCATCTTTCCTACTTCTGAAATTAGGATCAAGCACCAGTGGATTTCTCGAATCCTCCTCACGATCTGCCTTCACGCCGGCTTTTTGCCCGGCGGTGGTGCGGTCGACCGAACCATCGAGTTCGTACAGAGGCAGTCTTAAAACAGCAGGATTGGTTTTGTCGGACTCTTTCATGCGTGCTTGCAGCTGAGGATTGTGCTTCAAAAAGTCCGCATACTCCTGCGGATACTCAGTTCTGAAAGCCTCCGGCGAAACCAGCCGGCAGGTGCCTTTGTTGTCATCGCAGAGCTGCGACTTTTCCGGATTTTTCTCGTTGTACGTAAAATGAACCGGACTTTCACCAGGCGGCTGCGCCTGGGTGCGCGTCGTGGGAAGTTCGAAAGGTTGAGCCATCGCGTGAGCATCCTGGGTGGGGTTATTTAAATGCTAAATGAGAGTTGTTTCACTTTCATTGCAAACCCGCACAAGCATCACCGGCGCGGACTTTTGGCATGCCAGTCCTAGACTTTTCAGGTTATAAACCCCAAAATTATGTGCCTGCCGCCCTTTTGGACTTCAACCGCCTGAGCTTGCCAGGCTTGCCAGAGGGAGATGAAATGGCGGGAACGCCCGACTGCCCGGCATCTACGGTGCCGCTGGCACTGGGACCCACAACGGGGGCAGTCTGGGAAAAACCGCTTGCCGGCTGCCAGACCCGGCGAGCAGGCTCTCTTGTGGTATTCACGTCGGTCGCCGCCGGTGGAGCGCCTGCGTTTAACGCGTCGGCAGGTTTGGTCTGAGAATGCTTGTCCATCCAGGAAGTAATCGAATCGATCAGCATGTTCGACTGCTTGAAAGTCTCAAAAATCAAATGCTCTTCATTGCCGATGATAAACAGATTTTTGTCTTGTGAGCTTACTGCTTCAAACAACTCATAAGTTCCCTTTGGTTTTACCAGTTTGTCTTTCAGACCTTGTACAAAAAAGACAGGCAGAGTGTTCAACTTATTACACATGAGCTTTGTTTCGCGCATGAAGACCGCAAACCTCATAAGCTCTTTAGGAGACATTTCCATTTTTGCTTTTAGATCATCATGCCAGGCCTCACGCACTTGCGGGATTGCCGAAGCCTGCTCCACCACCATGTCTCCAATTTTAAAAGGCTTATTCGGGTTTTTCAAAAAATGAACAGCTACAGTCAACCCCATTTTCCTGGCCTGAAATCTTTCCGCAGATGGAACAGAAGAGATCACGCCGTGCAGGTTTTTGGAATATCTGGCGGCTGCTCTGAGCGCGATGGCACCACCCATGGATTCGCCGAGCAGATAGATGGGAACGCCCTGGTGGCGGTCGGCGATCAATCCGAGTATGCTGCCGACGTCATTGATTGCTTCGTTCAATCGCAGATCTTCCTGGCCGGGTGTTGTCAGCCAGGCGCCAAAACCGCGAACATCCATCGCATAGACCGCATATCCTTTGGCGGACATTTGAAAACCAAAAGGTGTAAAAGCCTGGTTGTCCAAACCCAATCCGTGCACGCACAAAATCGCTGAGCGCGCTGGTTTTTGCGCCGGCATCCAGCCGATCACAGGCAAAGTGCGCAGCTTGAATTCTCCAGCCAGCCAGATGTATTCTGCGGCAGTCCTGGGGGCAAATTCGCTTACGTAGTGCTTTTCAAATATTTCTTTGCGCTCTGAAAGTGGTGGCAACTTGCCATGCGACTCCAGGCCAAAGCGAAAGTTCATCAAGGTATCAATCGAGGCAGAGAGTTGCTTTCGAATCGGCTCTTCGTCAGGCGGATTTTTCATATGCCTGTACAAATTCAGCGTTTGCAATTGCGCCCAGAACAAAACTCCAAGGTCGTCCCAAAGTCCTGACTTGGCGCGCTCCCTTGCCACTGCCAGGAATTTTTCGGCATAACTCTGCGCCTCGATATAGCGCTTATCGATGATCAAGATACCCATCGCCGATTCGTAAATGTCGGCTAGAATTCTGCTGTTGGTCGGCAAAGCTGATGAAATGATCAGCGCGGCATTATAGCTTACAAGCGCATCTTTGTACTTTCTTTCGCTGTAATAACAATCACCAATTCTCTTGTGCAAAAGTGCATGACGGATTTGACCCTCTGCATCAATCGCAGAAGGTTGATGTTGCAAAACCATCTCCAGATGCCGCCTTGCCTCATTGCTTTTCTCTTGCATTTTTTCAAGAGCAGCCAGCATGTAATAGAGGTCTACCTTACGCGAACTGTCTTTTTCACCACTGATGATGCGCTCCAGCATTTTTTCGGCCTCAGGCAGTTTTCCATCAAGCGCGGTCTGAATAATCTCGTGCTCTGTGGCGTCGACATTTTTGGTAGATTGATTGTTTGGATGGTTGTGCTGTGCTCCGGAATGATTTGCCTGCGCAGGCAATGGCATTATGGCGGACGGACCGATCAATGTCATGAGCGATGTCACCAGCGGCGCCACCACTAGTATTTTCTTCAATTGACATTTTTGCTTCATTGAGGATTCCAACACAATCTACCTGCCTGTTGCCAATGGCGCCAACTCTTAGCGCCCAAAGAACATATAGCACAAAGATGCAGGCTCTATGGCAGTCTGCCCGCTCTGGGACACCAGGGCATGCCGATTGGAAAACCGTGCAACCCACCAGGGTGGGGAGATTCCGGCTTTAAAGCCAGTTCGGCTGATTCAGGCATATAATCTAGGAAAGCTTCCGGTCAGAAAAGAACATCATGCCTGAAAATGCAAAAAAATCTGCAAAAGAACCGCCTGTTTATTCGTTGATTCGCCTCAGTCGCTGCTACAACTGCGATGCCAGGCTCGAGCCGGGAAGTATTGTCAAATTCGAACCGGGTAAAGATGAGCGCGAAGTTCGTTGTCGCAACTGCGCGAAATTGACGGAACTTGAATTCCTCAAAAGCGGCAATGCAAAAATTACGCAATTGGCGAAAAAATACTCTGAGCGCGTAATTGTTGTGATGCAATGGTCGGAATTGTGGAAGACTTATGAGCGCGTGGGATTGCTCGTCGAATCGGTGGCTATAGACCGCATCGAGAAAGAACTGAAAATCCAATTCGAAAATCGCGAATCGCAAGAACAAGCGTCGGGACAAAAGCTGAAAAATAAAGGATAAAGTCGTGACAAAAAGCGACACGAAAAGAAGCACCGTCAGTTCCACTGAAAAAGATTTCTACAAACTCTGGACTGCCGTCACCTTGAGATACGGCGATACGGACCGGCAGGGACACATCAACAATGCCGCTTATTGCACATTCTTCGAGTCCGGGCGTGTGGCTTTTCTCTGCCACGAACGCGGCACTATAGCCGATGATGGTTTTTCATTTGTAATTGCAAAATTGTCGCTCGATTTTCTCAAAGAGATGAATTTCCCCGGCGTGGTCGATGTGGGCACGCGCATCAATCACATAGGCAAAAGCTCGTTTATTTGCGGGCAGGCGCTTTTCAAAAATGATGAGTGCTGTTCGACCGCGGAATCGGTGATAGTGCTTACCGACAACACGACCAGACGTTCTTCACCCCTGCCGGAAAAAGTCTTAGCGGCTCTCAGACAACTTCAGTAGATAATTTTCGCAATCACTTCCTGGCAATAAGCGCAAACTTGCTTCCGCAATCCGATGCAAAAACAGTAGCCGAGCCTGACGGCGTCGGCACGGAGCCGACGATCTGATAGCCCTGCGCTTCGAGATCATCGGCATGTTTCTCGAAATTGCTTACAGATAAAATAAGAGAACAAGTGAAGGCAACTTCTTCAACGATAATTACCGGCGGTCCGGCAGCAAACCTGATGGCGCATATGTTTCCGCCACCTGACTCCCAGACCTTCTGCCCTTTCAAAACATCTAAGAATGCTCTTGCGTCGCCGCGCACGTCGCGTGACGGATGCACCAGATACTCAACTTGCGTTCCGTCCTGACCGCTTCGAACACTTTGCGCTGCCGGTGAGGAAGGAGAGGAACGCGACTGTGAAACAGGATAGGCAGAGGGCGCATGGAAAGTTGCCGGACTGCTCGCTGAGGTAGATGGAGGGGAACCGCCGGATGAAACGGCGGAGCTGCTCGATGATGCGTGAGATCCGCCCACGCTTGCCGGAACAGGTGCGCCAGGCAGGAGTGCCGGAGGCCGCAAACCCCGGCGTCTCTCCATGTTGAGCCTGAGCATTGCAGACGTTGTCCGCTGCTTAAATTCCATAGCCAGGTCCGCTTTTCCCGAGTGCTCGATCTGGCGCGCTATTTTTTGCAATTCCTCAGCGATAGTCTTTTGATGATCACCGAATTCCTCCTCAAGAGAAGTAATTATCTTTATAATTACTTCTTCGGAATTTTCGCTGGACGCATCCGCGATTGCCGACCAGGCAAGTTCGAGGCGGCTTTGTTGATTGTCGTCAGGCATAAATAGGGGAGCAAACTCCTTGATAGCCGCTGGCCAAAATGTAATCTTATCCTTTGTGCACGGTCAGGCGCCAGGGCTCATGACATCCCCCGCCGATCAGATTGTCGTGAAAGGGCTTCACTCATGGCACAATTACGCTTAGGGTTACCGAACGAGCGGTTGCCGACAAAAAAATGGCAAAAATTATCGTAGTTGAAGACGACACTGAAATTCGCGAGGCGCTCGTGGACGTCCTGCTGCATGAAAAACACACGGTTGATGCCCTGGGCGACGGAGCCGACGCCTGGGAAAGCTTGCAGCGTTTTGAATATGATCTGGTTATTCTTGACTGGGGTCTGCCTGGATTGGACGGGCTGGAAATACTAAAGCGATTCAGGAGCAATGGCGGAGGCACGCCTGTCCTGTTTCTGACCGGGCGCAACACAGTGGACGAAAAGTTGACCGGTCTCGATTCGGGAGCCGATGATTATCTACCGAAACCCTATGACATGCGGGAATTCAGAGCCAGGGTATCGGCTTTGCTCAGGCGACCGAAAGAACTGACCAGCGATGTCGTTCGATGGTCCGATATCGAACTTGATGCCAAAGCCTTTCGCTGTCTCAGACGCGGTGAAGAAATAAGACTGCTGCCAAAGGAATTCGCTCTTCTGGATTTTCTAATTCGCAATCGCAACCTTGTTTTTACTCCCGATCAACTGGTCGACAAGCTCTGGGCGGGCGACACAGAGGTTTCCGTCGATGCAATTCGTCAGTGTGTAAAACGCTTGCGCACCAAGATCGATGTTTCCGATCGACCTTCATACATCACTACAGTGGTCGGCGTCGGATACAAAGTCGAATCCGAATAACTTTGTTCTATTTACCACAAAATTAGAAGAGCCGCATTGCTGCGGCCCCTCTTCCCTTGCGAGCAAAACTTTATTGGAATATGGTGTCGTCGTGTTCCTGCCTCCAGCGTTTGCCGAAGTAGCTGTCATCTTGCTTCAGAACATGTCCGTCTTTCACAACTCCCTTCATGAGCGGTCCGTTGAATCCTGACGACCAGAGACTAATGTTTCCATTTTCGTCAGTACTGATTTCAATGGTCAGATTGGTATCTCCATCCTCTAACTCAATCGACTTGTGTCCGTCCTCAGACAGCTCCCATGCGGCGCGAAGCCTGTCAGCAGGGGATTTGTCTTTATCACCGAGAATTTCGATCAGCTTGCTTTTCGACAAATCTTCAAAGTCTCCATCATCGACTGCGGTTTCATCGTCGCTATCATCACTGTCGCTGCCATCACCTTGATCGTCCGTGACAGTGCCATCGCTATCCTCGACAAATGACCGCATAGATTCCGAACTGGACATGAGTGTATCGGTCTTGTATTGCGAGACTTCGTCCCAGTCGACGGTATCTTCCCCGATCCCGAAGGCTGGATCCCACCATGTCCACTTTTCTCTAATTTTTTGAATATCATCTTTTACGAGCCCGGCAGCAATTGCTGTCAAAGGCGAATCTGAGTTGATGGCAGTGGCAATTTCTACTTCGGATAGTTTACCGACGGCACTATCATTACTATGGTCGGTATTGAGGCGCTCAAACTCGCTGGCAATCAAAGACCCGCTCAAACCCAATTCGGGCAAAACGGTTTCAAGACCGGAATAGCTGAGCTTCCCGCTGGTTAGACCTTTTTGCAGACCGGCGTTTACTTCGTCCCATAATTGAGGGTTCTGAATTGCGGAGTTGATGTCGGAAACAGCATCCCTGTATGCATCGGTTCTGTATGCATCGATACCTTCTGCCATGACTAAATACCTCCAGAATCGCAAAGGAAGGGCACCAATAGCGGTGCCGCATTGGGGTGACTTAATTGGTAATTGATGGGACTTTTCGACCTGTCGAGTTCCGACTGCCTCAAGTTACCGCAGACGCATGACATTCGTTTGACAGATTCCTTCGCTTGCCCTTTCGTACATAGTGAAAAGAGCCAACACCAACTTTCGTTGACTTTGGCTCTTCCCGACCTCTCCGTTCAAACTGTGTCGGAAGCACTATTTGACTTTCGACCGCGGCCATTGGTGCATCCCGGAAAGCTTCCGCAGTGAGGTGCCGCTTCCAACACTGGCAATTTAGACGACCGGCATGACATTCGCTTGACGATGCGGACGAATATAAAAACTTAGGGGCGGTTCGCGAACCGCGCCTACACTACTTTGCACTTCTACATATCAAGCTTGTGGGCCGGCAGCGCCATACGAAACTGCACTATAAAAAACACCACCGACAGAATCGAGGCAGAAAGAGCCAGCACAAGCATGCCTTGCTGATGTCCGGCCCGGGAGAAAACTTGCCCGATTATCAACGGGAAAGTAATTCCAGCAAAGGCTCCGGCTGTCACTACAAGCGAAGTGACCGAGGCGCTGTTTTCGCCATAACGCTCGGACGCGCTGGAAATCAGTGTAGGAAAAATCGGGCCCAATCCCATCCCGAGCACACAAACCACCATCAAAGCCGCTGCGCCCAGGTGGGGAAGCAAAGCCAGGCACAAAATCCCCGAAAGGACCAATACCATACAGGAAAAGGCGATGCGATCCGCGGGATAATATCTGAAAAGGTATACGGCCAGCATACGTCCGGTCGTCAGTCCTGCCCAGAGGGCAGTCATGCTCCAGCCGGCCAGATCCTTGGATAGCAAGCAGGTCATATTCAAATACGTGAACAGCCAGGTGGCGACTGCGACCTCGATGCCTACATATAGAAATACGGCGGCAGTGTACATGAGTGCCGGGGTTTGCATTGGGTGAAAATCAGAGCTGTGCGAGTCCGGCGCCGGCACTCTGACGTCAAGTTGTTGGCTGAAAAACGCGGCGAGAAACACTACCAGTGCAAAAATTGCGCCGAAAACATAGACGGCATGATAGGAAAAGGGCGAATTGAGACCCATAAGGGCAATCACCGGTCCCAATAGAGCACCGATGCCGAAAAATACGTTGAGCTTACCGACGGCAGCGGCACTCGAGCCTGACGCCAGTCTCAAGATACATATGGTTCCGGCAATACTGTTGAGACCAGCTCCCACACCCAGTGCAGCCGCTCCGATCGATAAGCCAATAATGTGGCTGCCGAAAGACATAATCGCCAAACCACCACAAAATAGGAGGGCAGCCGCAAGCAAGCATTTGCGCCCACCAAATCTTTCCACGAGCTGGCGCCCAATTGCCAGAGGAATTAAAGAACCGGCGCTGTAAACGCTGATTAGCGATCCGGCTTCGACCAGGTGCATTTTCTGCGCGGAAGCAATTGACGCAACAAGCGGTCCGAACCACCCGCAATTCAATCCGGCCAGGCAAGTTAGTGCGCCGGATACCATCAAAATCCGCAGTGCCAGCCTTTCGTTGTCCAAGTTAGCATCTATCAAGAAGGCTCGCGCCCGGGTCAAAGTTTCCAACTGAAGATTTTTGCACAGACGCTTCTCGAGCACGAGAAAAAATCGGCAATCAGTCGCAATTCAATACACTAACAAATGTCCCTTCGTTTGCCTTCCTTTCCACGACCTGAACTACTTGGATTACTGGCCTTGGTTGGCACGGAAAAACGCATGACGGTGCCATCTTCTCGCGAGCTCCGGCAGGACATCGTGCCACCGTGACCTTCGGCAATTTGGCGGCAAAGATAGAGTCCCAGTCCTGCTCCGGCGCCAAAGCGCTTGCCTTGCCAGAGACGCTGGAAGAGTTGTTCCATGTCTTCTTTGCAGATCGGCTCGCCGCCGTTGTGCACTTCAAGAATCGCTTGTTTGTCCAATTGCTGCAGACGGACTTTCACTTGAGTGTGTTCCGGCGCCGATCCGATGGCATTAACGACAAGGTTGGTGACAAGCGTCCGGATGGCTTTTCTGTCTGCCGTCAAAATCAGTTTTTTGGGAGCCTCCATTTGCATGTGGACGTGCTTTGCTTCCATACTCGGTCCGGCCTCTTTCACGCATTCGTTAAGAATGCCCACCAGATCAAAGTGTTCGAAAGTGAGTTGGTCTTTTCCTGACTCATATCTCAAGACTTGCAAAAGGTTTTTCACCATCAGCAAAAGGTTTTCATGACTGCGGTGCAGGCATTGAATGAATTCCGTCTGCTTTCGATCGAGAGGTCCGACATACCCTTGAAGAAGCGCATCAAGAGCCCGAATAGCACCAATCACCGGCACCTTTAAATCATGAGCGACTGAAGCCATGAAGTCTTCTCGCTGCGACTGCAGGCGCATCGTCTCGGTAATATCTTGGAAGTGAGCCAGGATACCGATCACATTTCCTTCCGCATCGTGCATCGGCATTTTGCTTGTGCTTAACCAGCAAACCTCACCGTTGTACTTGGTCAGCGGTTCGATGATATTGAATTGCGGTTTGTTTTCTTTCATTATTTTGCGATCGCAGAAATGGTAAAATTCCGTTTCTTCAGCAGTCCAGGGCATGTCAAAATCGGTCTTTCCAATGATTTGATCGACACTTGCAAATCCAGCGATTCGGGCAAAGTTTTTATTGCATCCGAGAAAAACACTATTTACGTCCTTCCAGAAAATCGCGGCAGGAATAGTATCCATGACGAACTGCAAGCGCTCTTGGGCACACCAGTCCGAAATTACATCGGTCTCATTGGTGGAGCCGACAATATTTTTACTGGTTTCACTTTGGTGTCTGAGGTCAAGCCCATTACGCGCCTGAGCAGTGGAAAGTTCTTCCAACGCCAGCTCATACAATTCCGCCAGCTCATCCACTGAATCTCTGGTGAAAGCATCGTTGTCTGTCAACTTTGCCGCCAGCATCGTGGACAAGACCCGAAAGTAAGGAGCAACTTCAGGCGCCAGTTGCACAGTCATTTCCAGTGCAACCACAAGTTGCGACTCCTCAGTAGCACGCACTGTGGCGACGATTTTGGCACCGCTGTCAGAAGTTGCTTGAGTTTGTTCGACGCTGCCGGACAGGGCATTGTGGTTTTGCGCAGGGCTGGATGCTTTCTGAGAACTTTCAGCGGGAATCTCATGCACGTCACCGCAGCTTTCCAGATACATGACCGTGCCCTTTCGAACAGCAGATTTTTTGGGTCGATCGCAAGCGTGCTGAATCTCGTTCTCCGTCAAGACAGGCTTTTCTGAGCTATCGGTAACTTTGGAACAGGGAAGAAAGAATAGACGCGCTGACTTAACTGCAGGTTCTCCACCGAGCAGAAAAGCACTCACCAAAAGCTGGCAAAGCTCGTCTTGGCGAGCATCGATGTCCAAGGTACGGCACTGATACTTACGCACAGCCGCAACCACATCGGCCAGAGCATTGAATCGCAAAAGATTCATAGTAAACATACCTGTATTGCTTTGCTAATTATTCCAAACCATTACTTGCACTAGCTTCCTTATAACCTTTTTCACAAGGGGAGAGTGACTCCAACTCTGATAATAATCACACTTCCAGGGCAGTTAATTTGTGCAAAACACATAAAAAGGCAATTTGCACTCAGCTGTGGATAACATAACGATATGGCAATTGTGTGGCAAGAGTCGGTCAAAGCAACCAGTCGAATAATCTTTTCACAAGTGGCCGGTCAAACCCCGGCATTAATGCCGGGATCTCCATATGCCAGCAATTGCCGCAAATGCCTATACGACAATGGATTCGAGGAAAAGTGGTGAATATCCGGTCAGTTCCGCGACCATCATCGGCAAGCGAGCGCTTGACCGAAAAGGCTTGCAGCAATGGCGTTTCAGGCTTTTCCACCGACGACAATTTCTATGGGGTTCTATTCTGCCAGCAGGCGTTTTTGAAGACTGGCAGTTTCGCTGGCAGTTTCGCCACCATTTTTCTTTCCAGCTTTTTTCTCTCCGGCGGCAACTTTATTAGCCGCTTCGACAAAGTTTTTGAACAGGTGGCGATTGGCAGGGAAATCTCTTTCAGGGTGCCATTGAACGCCGACTACAAAGCGCTGCCCCTTCAACTCAATCGCTTCCACTACGCCATCGTCTGTGGTAGCAGCAATTGCCAACTCGTCTCCGGGTTTATCGACACATTGATGATGAGATGTCGGCACGTTTAGCGAGTCGATGCCGTAAATTCCTTTGAGCTTGGTCAACTTTGCAAAACGCACTTCGTGCCTGTTAAAACCCTTTAGCCATCCATCCTTACTGGCATGTGCGACTTTCATATCAGGAAACTTAGTAGGAATGTCTTGAACAAGCGAACCGCCCAGAGAGATATTGAGAGCCTGGCAGCCTGCGCAAATTCCCAGAAAGGGAAGCCTGGTATTATCCACAACGGTTTTGGCAAGAAGAATGTCGAAGCGCCAGCGCTCCTCGTCCATGACTTCAGTCTTGCTCGCAACCTTCTGACCATAGAGCGACGGCGGGTAATCGTCTCCGCCAATCATCATGACTCCGTCAAGCGTGTTGAGCACTCGGCTCAAATCCGCTTGCGGCATGGGCGGCAAAAGCACGGCAATGGCACCGGCATTTTTAAGTGCCTGTATGTAAGGCGCGGACAGACCAATCAAGCGCGGTCTGTCACCGTAAATGTCGCAGTTGACACCGATAAGCGGTTTTCCGGAAGTCAGCTCTTTTGTCTCTTCAGCGCGCACCGCGTCGGGCAAAAGCAACGAAAAAAAAGCAAGTATGCTCAGTAATGCCGCAATGCTAAAATGTTTCACGAATTCACGATTTTCTCCTGAAATGCAGCGACGATCATATACGTCCGGCCAATGTCTTTTCTGAATCATGGCTAAGACGCCGTCAAGCTCAGATATAAAAGCCAAATCCGCAATTGATGCTCGGCAACGTCTGACGCGTATTGGCAAATTAAGACTTTGCCGCCAGCGTCGACTCCCGGACAGGTGTCTGTTTGCCGACAAGACTGCCTTCGCCCAGTTGCTCTTCCAGAGCACGGCGGGTCGCTTCGAATTCGAGACGCGTGTATTCTTTGCTCAATTTCCAGCCGCAGTATATCCAGCTCAACGCGCAAATGCCCGCCGCCGCCATTACACCCTTGGCCCCGAAGCCCAGAGCTGTGTTGACGATGAAGATAATAACTCCGGCAACACCCCTGGCCATTCTGTAGACAAACATCTCAATGACCGGCTTGACGTTGTAGAGTACGTCGCGGCTGGTGACCGTGTACATGAGCTCTTTGGCTGCCTTGAACCAGGCGTGGCGCATGGCTTCATCGCCATGGAAAACCGCCATCAAAATGATCGGATTGGGAAAAATGGCAAACATCGTCACACCGGCGAAGATCAAACCTGCTGATGAAGAAAGGCAAAATCCGGAACCCATTTTGCGCACGATGGCAGAAACAAGAAACAGCTCGACCACGAATTCCGCCATACCGCGCCAGCGCTCGAGATTAGCGTCCAGGGCAGCAATGGCATCGCGACCGCTGGCCATATGTTTTAAAATGTCGTTGTAAAGAAACTGCACCATATCCGGTGTCACACGCTCGAATGCGACAACAAAGAAAAGCAAAAGCAAAAACTTGTTCTTAAAAATCAGGCTGAAAGCACCCGATATGCTCGACACCTTCGTCTTATCGAACTCGGGCGCAGCTGCACGCTCAGCAACTTTCTTGGTCTTGTTGAGAAACTCCAATGCATGAAAAATTCCCAAGGTCACTGCGACAAGCCCGGCCGCCACCAGAAGCAAATTGGTGGTGCCGATCGTGCCCACCAGGCAAGCCGTAATCGTACTGCCGAAAACAGCGCCTAATCCGCCGCCTGCAGCAATAACGCCAAAGAGGCGCTTGGCTTTGTTGGAATCGCAGACATCATTGGCATACATCCAGAAGGTGGTCACACCCATGATCGAGAAGACATCCAGCCAGACCCAGAAAGCACCCGATGCAATCGGTGACTCGTATTTAAAAATCTGCCACCAGGCAAGCAAATTGGCGATGAAAATTCCGTAAACGGCACTGATTAAGATCTTTCTGGGAGTTTTCGAGAATTTGGAATAAGCCCAGACTATAATCCCTGTAACCAGCGCAGTACCTATATATACAAGCGGCATGTATTCGTTGCCCAGTCCGGCAAGAAATAGCCCGCGGCGAATCGGTCTGAGAATGTAATAGACACAAATAAACAGAAAGAGCCACACGAATAACAAAGAAGTTATTGTGCGTTCTCCCTTTTGAACACTCAAGAAGAGATCGAGGAAACCCTTATCGTGCGACATCTTAGACATGGCTTATGTTCTCGCAAAGGTGAGCCGCCTCTCACAGGGCTTCCGCGCGGCACTTTCAAAGTCAAAATTGTAAGGCCGAATCACCAAAATAGCGCGCCATTCAGGCTTACATGACCGCAGTCTAATCTGAAGGGGCGGCGCATAAAGCCGCCTCTAAACCTGTTGATGAGTAATTCCAAAGGTTGGTGCTCTGTAATTCTCGCCGCGATATTGGGCGGGAATGGCGATTTCGTTGCCGTCGCGAACCGCATAGAAATGGGGAGACATGATTTCCAGACCGGCTTCATTGAACTTGTCTTGAATTCTCTTGTGCAGCTCCGAATAGACGACTGGCATTTCGTTTGCCAGCTCGGTATAGACATTGAGCTGATAGTCCACGTAAAAATCGGCCAATTCGTTTTGCAAAATGAATGGTTTTGGTTCTTTCAACAAACCATAACTTTCGTCCGCCGCCGCCATCAAACAAGCCTCCACGTCCTTCCAGGGCACATCGTAGCCGATGGTGACGGAAGTGTAGAGAATCAATTGTTTTTCGCGAGCCAGTGTCGAGTAATTGATAATGTTGGAGGTCATTATCGTTCCATTGGGAATTGATATGACCTCATGTTTCGGTGTGCGAACCTTTGTTACTAAGAGGTTCTTCTCGACAATGTCGCCTAAGGCGTCACCGATTTTGACCCGGTCTCCGAACTTGAAGGCATTGGTGTACGTCAAAACGGCGCCTGCCATTACATTGCTGACTACGCCTGTCGAGCCGAATGAAACCAGAATACCGATTACCAGTCCGACCTGCTTGAATGCCGGAGACTCCCAGCCCGGCAAATAGGGCATCGCCACCATTAAGGCAAATGCCAAAATCAAGAAACGCGAGAGTTTGTAAGTCGGCTCCGCCCAATCCGGATCAAAATCAGCAAATTTGATCGTCTCATCGCGCAAAGAATCGAAGAAGAACCTGGCAAATCCCATCACGGCATAAGCCACAAGGACAATCAGAACAAGCATCACAAGCGAAGGGAAATACTCGAGCACCTTTTCCCAGACCGTCGCCAGCGGTGCCACCGTATTTGCCATCACAGCTTTGGCCAGATGTTTTGTGTTCGGGAAGAAACCCAGAACCTGCACAATATAGGTAGCGATAATTGCAAACCACAAAAATATTTGTGAAAACTTGACCAGGGTTGAAAGCAAGTCAGCAAGCGCATGTGCGCCGATCAGCTCAGCATTCTGAATGCGGACAGCCTTAATTCCGTGAACCCGCCCTTTGGCGATTGAAGCACAAAGATCCGAAGCCAACTTGCTGATCAAAATCAGCAAAAGGAAAAGAACTATCGTCGATGCAATCGTCAGCCCAATGCCCATTGCTACACGCGAGGCGGTGCTCGCCTCCCGACGCTCAGACACCGCAAGCCGCACTCTGGATGCAAACTCATTGGCCATCTGCGTCGTCGACGACTGAGCAATTTTGGCGTCGTCGGGAGTGACTGTAGCAATCACAGTCGAACCGGACACCACATCAGTGCCGGAAGCTGTCTCCTGGACGCGAATCGAATCAACATCAAAATCAGGACTTTCGGCAAGTTTCTGCAAAGCTTGCGAGGCCATTACAGCTCTTTGCCGGGGAGTGTACTCGCCTACATTGGAATAGAAATAGAAAAGTCGTTTACCCTTAACGACAACGGCTGCTCCTTCAGATGTCTGCGCTTGCGGGGAGTTTTGCCCGACAGTCGACTGCCCGGAAAAAATTATCAGAACAAATATTGCCAGCAAGAAATTGAGAACAAGTTTCACGCAGCTACCTCGTATGGCGCTCTCGAACGTGAACATTGTTCCTCTTTGAGCTTTTGGCAAAACAAACCGGCACTATGCCGACAGTATTGACATGTGAGCGGCGGTATCTTGAAAAGCCTCCGGAAGCATGGCACGGTATGGTGCTCAACCTATACAATGCCTAACATGTCGTTTTTGAGCGCCTTTAAGAAGGGTATATTCAGGCGACGATCGATTCGGCAGTTCTCAAGAGAATCTTTCGAGTTTAGCCTCATGGAGTTAAAAAATGGACATCAAACGTATATCTCTTGCAGTATTGGCACCCTTAATGATCATTTCCATGCCGGCGGCGGGGCTGGCGGAAGAGACAGTTGTAAAACGAACAACCATAATTGAAGGCACCAGCAACACCACCCCAGGCGGTTCAAGCTCGGTCTCCGTTACACAGACAAAGTCTTACAGTCTGAAGTTCAAGGAAAGATTGAGCAATCTCACCCAGCAAAACAGTACAGCGTTATCCAAAGGCTGGATCACTGCTGATGAGAATGCGAAATTCAGTGCTGAAATTAGCCGATTGACCGCTCTGGAAGCAAAGGTTGAAGGCGCAGGATTTCCAAAGGCCGACCTGGATGACCTTGAAAAGCAAGTGACGAAGTTGAACTCCGATCTTTCCACAGCTTCCAGCAAACAGCCGAAGACCACAGCTACCACTACAACGACAACAACGAAGGCGAAGAAGACTGCTGCTTTTGACACGAAGGCTAAGGCCAAAACTACAACGACAGCAAAAAAAACCGCACCAGCGAAGAAATAAATCGCTGAGCTAACACAGCACGTCTGCGCAAGGGAGAAAATCATGAATGTCCTCAAAAAGAGTTTTCTGGCGGTCCTGGCGCTGCTAGTGATTATCTCCCTGGCGCCGGCTGGAAACGCGGGAAACGAGCCGGTACAGGCCGCTCCCGGTACGCAGCCGAATAAACCTGTAAGAGCAATAGACAGACCTGAAATGGCAGGTTTCAAACGAATTACAATGTTTGCTTTCAAATATCGCCAGAAATTACAGAATATGGCCGCCATTCTCGAACAGGCAAGAAGAACTGCCGCAATATCCGACGAAAATCACAAAAAACTCCAAGCCGAGCTCGATCGCTTCAATGAAGTCGAACCGTCGCTTGCCCGGGCTGGCTGGAATCAAACCGCTATAGAGGCTTTCGACAGGCAAATTGCAAACTATGAAAGCGAATTTGACAAAGCAAACAA
>JADZFV010000442.1 GCA_020854255.1 Candidatus Melainabacteria bacterium
CAAGATAAGCGCGATCTTCTCCGCCCTCCTAATGACGTCGCCGTTGATCATCTCGTAATTCACATCGGTATTGTTGCCGGTCATTTCCTTGCCCCACGATAATGTTCAGGCAGCCGCCCACAGGCTCAGCTGCCGTGGATTAGAATATCAGGCTCGGCAGACAAGAACATTCAATGCAGCTAAATGTCAAATGAAGTCCAGGATCAGCCTTCCCTCAGCCATTTGCGAAAATCAAGGGCTTTGGCAAATGGATAACCATCCAGATCATCTCAGTATGCGACAGCCATTTGCCAGAATTCCAGCCTGCCTGCAACTACCAGAGATTTGCCATAAGTCAAGATTTCCGACTGATCGTGTGATATAACGCATTCATCGTGTAACTACTGAATCAAAGTCTTGGATCAATCGGCAAGATGAAGACCAGAGATACTCGATGGGTAAGTGTTTCCGGCTTTGCTGGCTGCTGCTCGCTGGCCAATTTTAAAAGTCATGCGCTCTTAGCACGGCTATCTGCCGAGTCTTTCAGCGGCTGGTTTAATGCCGCCCGCGCCTCAGCCAAAATGCTTTCTATCTCAATTTCATCCTCAACAACTGAAAATTCGTCCAGCTGATGGTCCTGAAATAGAAGTGTGTCGTGCCACTTGCCTTTCATAAAAGAGGCATGAAATTTGTCTCTACTGTCATAAAGCGCCATTTCGCCATCATCGGAGCGCTGCAAAAGCACTAAAGTCCCTGAGGTCATGCACACTCAAACCAATATTTGGGGTGGTTGATTCAGCCGATTTCACTTAACCGGCGGCTGACAACTTGTGCGGCGAATAGTTTTCTATTTCGCAAACATTCAAGTTGCACTGCTTGAGCAGATTCATTGCTCTGTCAGAAACAATCAACGGTAGCTCACAAGGTCCACTGATCAAGCCAAAATCGTCTACACCTGGCTTTCCATGCACTTTGAGCCAATAGAATTGTGGCACCACTTCTCCAGCGTGCAGGTGCCTCCACTCTTCAAACGCCTCAGAAGTAGTCACTTCTACTTCATCTAGACTGAAGCCGGTTAAAGAAGACTGCTTAAGTTGGTTAGCCAGTCTCTCTGTAACGGCATACGTAGCTAACGCCTCGACAATGTCGTCTTTTGGCCACCGATCCATCTCTAGATGAAACCTTTGAACCTTAGGTGGTCGATCCTCAAAGTCGCCTCTCAGAGTATTACTGCCGAAATCTCCTACGGCTTGGGTTCCCAAAGCGTAAAACTTCATCTTCTATCTCCCTTCCGTCGGTACAAAAAGGTGTCCAAATTGTTTGTCTAGTTCTTCGACCTTATTTAGAACGGCTTGCCTACTTGGTTTCGGATTCGCACGATCAAACCTCTCCCAAGCATTGTGAATCTTATCATTGTGCAGCTCATCATTCGCAAGCTTGTAGATTCCTCGCAGCGAGTCGACATCATTTACTTCTTTTGCTGTGAAAAGCCCTGAATGTCGCTTTAGAAACCACTTAGGAATTGCATGGTGAACAGTAATTCTATCAGCCACGGGAATTAAGCCTGGATAACGATTAAAGAAAGCATCTCTGTACTCAGCTACTTTCTCAATTCCTTGGGCAATCAAAGATGCCTCATCCACATTTTTCAATTGCTCAGAACTAATACCAAGCCGCTTGGCCGCTGCCTCCGCTGATACTGCGTCCTTCTCTCCAGCAAATACATACGTATCTTTTGGCGGCATATTGATACCAAATTTTTTGGCTAATTTTGCCAGGCCCTCTGACTGGTCCAAAGCTTCCGCCGCCTCTCTAGTCTTAGTCTCTACGATCTTCTCAACGCGCTTCTCAATTCCCAAAGCCTTTAGCTCAGCCTCGCTCATTCCCTCCAAGCCCATCTGCTGTATTGTCTCAGGATTGATTGGCTCACTTCCACCTTCAAAGAAAAACATCGGCAAAAGCAGTCCGGCCATCTTGGCACGCTCATCCACAGATAGCGGCTTATCAATTTCTTCCATAGCGCCAGCAGCCACCGCGCTTAGATCTCGATTCAGCTGCTCAGGACTCTGCGCAAAATGCCCTGGACCCTCCGATAGCCACTGTCCAATCTTTTGAAAATCACTATTTATCGCATTCGGCTGAGCTAAATGATTTTCCATTTGTCGAACTGCAGCTGCAGCGTTATCTAAAACCGCCTCTGCATACTTGCCTAAAACCTCTTGCCGCACTGCTTCAGATACTTCAGGCACATTGGTGATCTGCAGATTTGCTTTCACATAAGAATCAAATGGTGGTTGTTGCATTGCCGGCGACAAGTCAGGAAGTGGCTCCACTGCCTGCCGAGCTGGATGCTCATGTATTTTTGTCTTGCCTGCGTCGCCGGCGCGGGCGCGGGCGCCGGCGCCGGCGCCGGCATCGTTTGTATTTTCATCTTCCGAATCCAAGAAACCGAATCTGTTAGCCTGAATCTGCTCCACTCGCGCCTTGTATTCGGTGACCGTTTCGCTTTCATTCATCGCTATCATGTCAGGCTCAGACAGCGTCCTGTCATTCTGATGTGCATTTGCAAAGGCTTGCCCGTGTACTTCCTGATTTGGCTGCCCGCCAATCACTCCGCCTTCTTTGGCAGCCTCCGGTGTTTTCTGGACGATTTCTTCAACGCCCTGGTCGGTTAATTTCAAGTTTTGTTGCACTTGTTTGGACATAGGCGGACCCGCCATTCCAGATAATTCTCTTTATGCCCTTTTGCGATTGTCCGGAAACGAAACTATGCCCCCCCCCCAATGCCAACACGATGGCTCTCAGCCGCTTCCAAAGACTTTGCAGCGCCGGCACCCACATGTACCCTTATTGCCAATGGGTTATGTGCGTTGCGGTCGAACCCCTTCCAATACCAGAGTCAGACTGCGCTCGAGCCTTTCTGAGAGCGAGCCTTCGGGATTGAATAGCCAGGTTGCAGTGGTATACATGATGGGCGGCAGAATGACACGAACCAGATCATCTGCGGCAACATCAGCGCGAATCTCGCCTGCCTTTTGAGCAAGCGCAATCAGTTCGATAATCAAACCGACAAATTTGCGCTTCTTTTCCTCCATTGAACAATGGCTGCCATGGGCATTCTGCGAGAAGCGTGAGAATTTCTCAGCGAATACCGCGCGCGACAAATCCGAGTTTGCCTCATTCCACCGTGCCATTTCAGAGACAAATTCCGAAAGCACCTGTAGAGGAGAATTACCTTGATCGAGTTTTTGTCTGGCTTGAGCGGCAAACTCATCAATGACGACATCCTGCAAGGCATGCAAAAGTTCATCTTTTGAATTGAAATGATAATAAAAGGTCCCCTTGGCTACATTGGCAGCCAGGGCGAGATCATCGACCGACGTCGCATCGTACCCCTTCTTCAAGATCAAAGCGCGTGCCGCGGTCAGGATATCCTGCCTGGTTGCCTCTCTTTTTTCTTCTCTGCGTCCCAAAATCTGATCGCCTTGACACAAAACCGACCGACGGTATAATTTTATACTGATAGTCAGTTTTTGAATATCCTTCAAATTATACGAGCGGCAGGGCTTTGCGCCCTGGCGATAGGAGGTTTTATGTTCGGATTTGGAAATTGCTCTCCCACCCATGGCTTACTTGCAAAATTCGCCGCCATGCATGGCGGCATACCTGGACCCTTCGGTGGGCACGGCTGCAGTTCGCCACTGGCCGGAGTCGATCTCAGCGACGACCAATTGGAAAAGATGGCAGAACTGAAAGGACAAGCTTTCAGCAAGTTCGGACACGGAAAAGTCGACATCATCGATCTATATAAGTCCTTGTTCAAAGAATTGGCTAAACCAACAATCGACGAAAAAAAAGTCTGGAACATAACTGACGAAATTCGCGGCAAAAAATCGGAATTGACCGATGTTCTGGTCGAGCATTTGATTGCCTTCGCCAAGATACTGACGCCCGAACAGCGCAGCAAAATCAAGCTAAACAAAATACGCAAAATCATGGGTATCACTGAGGCTTTTGGTTTCGAGCAATAGCGTCATCCAACCAAACAGGTAACTCCACGCAGGAGCAAGCGGGGCGGCGGGCATCCGCCCTGCTTTTGCGATTGTGCACAACTGGAACGACTGTGGATTTGAACATTCAATTGCTGCTTGCTGCGACAAAGGCAAACTACTCAACCTTCTGCATCAGACGCCGAAAACCAAGTGGAAAGGTGAGTCGGACAAAATGCTATATTTCTGTAGCATTTTGAA
>JADZFV010000443.1 GCA_020854255.1 Candidatus Melainabacteria bacterium
AGCCAGTGACAACCAGCAGAATGTAAACAGACGGCCGCAAACGCCGGCCAGGCGAAATGAGCCTATATGCTTGTGCTATACTCAGATTCCCGGTGTTACGCCTGGCAGGTGAATTTCATTAGCCAATCGTCATCATGGGATCGTAGCTCAGTTTGGTTAGAGCGCCTGCCTGTCACGTAGGAGGTCGCGGGTTCGAGTCCCGTCGGTCCCGTTTTTTCAAACGGTTTCCCAGTCACAAACCGTTCCACATAAAGACATAAAGCCGCTCACATGAAGGCAACTAGCTTACGGATCAAGCTAAATCGAGTGAGTGGTGCTCTTGCCGCTTCCACAATCCTGGCCGCCATTACGGGCACTCTTGGTTCTTTCGTTGCCGGGCCAAACGCAGTAGCCGATACAAAACCCCAGAACATGATGAACCGCTGGGCACCGGATGAACGCTGGGCAAAGTGGCAGGAAGATGTCGATCGCGGCCTTAACGCCTACAAGCGCAAGGATTATGCCCTTGCCAAAAAGATCTATTTGAAGGCCTATGAGAAGGCCAAAAAGCTTGGAGACAACCCTTCGAAAGTGGTCGAGGTCCTGGCGAAACTGATCGTCTCCATGATCGATCAAGGCCAGGTAGAGCTTGCAGAGCCATATTATAAAGAAGTGCTTTCTCTGGCATCGAACCTAAACAAGAAAAACGCTCTCGATGAGGTGGGTGCCATTTGTATGGAAGACCTCAGTAACACATACGATGAAAGCAGCGGTTTGACAAAAACAACTGGTATTCCAAACACTCACAAAGGCAGAGCCAGAGCCAAGTTTTTCTTACAACATGCCATCGATATAAGAAAAAACGTTTTTACTAAGAAGCATCCCAAGTTGATAGTCTCACACAGCCAGATGGCAAACATTTGCATTGCCGAGCGCGACTTCAACGGCGCACGCATTGAACTGGAGAAGATTCGTGATGCGATGAAAGGTATGAACAGAAAAGGATGGGTGCACGCCGGCAGATTTATTGTTTATCTAGGCTGCGTCTACGAAAAACTCGCAAGAAAGGCGGATGCGGAAAGAACCTTCGCAGTGCTTAAGGAATGCTACGCCGACAAGAGCGGCGAGATAGAAAAATACAGGGGAAATTTCTACAGAATGATCGCAGAAACCAATATTGCTGAATCCTGGTATCGCAAGCAACTGGCAATTGCTGTGAAGCAAGAAAGCAAGTACAACGAAATTGTCAGCAATCGCAATATTGGCAATTGCTATGAAGATAGAGGCAATTACTCCGAAGCAGAGAATTACTACCGGCGCGGCTTGGAGTTGGCGAAAAAAAACTTGAGGAGAGACCCGCACTACAAATTTACTGAAATGATAAACGACGTCGAACGCTGCTTGCGCGCACAAAAAAAATACAAGCAAGCCGATCGCTTCCACAACACAGAAGCTGAGTTTCTACGCCTTAGAAATCCACTTTTCAAATCGTCAACTCAGCTCTACCAAGAAGAGATTGAGATTTTCAAAGAAATAGACTCTGTGTCAAGAACGAAATGACCGGGAACGCCGCCATCCTGGCGGCATTGAAATAATAATAAACTGTCGAAGCCGGCAAGATCAAGGCGCTGCCGGGATCGTCAAACACTACTGCGGCCAGTTATCGCGCTTGCACAGGCATGAGCAGGTAGCGGTACTTATCATCGGCTCCGGTTTTGATGATGATTGGCTTCAACGGGCCGGTCATTTCCATGCGAATGGGAGCGCCGGACAGACGCTGCAGAACATCAATCAAGTAGCGAACGTTTACGGCAATATCCAAAACCTGTCCTTCGAATTGAACTTGCGTTTCGTCTTGCGCTTGACCGACATCCGGTGTGTTTGCAGAGACTTGCAGTGTGTCGCCTTCGAAATGCAGCTTCACCAGGTGTGTGCGATCGTCGGACATTACGGCAACGCGCTCGATGGAAGCGACAAAATCATCAGCATTGAGTTCGCCTAGATACTTGTATTCGGTCGGGAAAAGTTCTTGATAGCGCGGATACTCACCTCCGATCAAGCGCGATGAGAGATAGTGCGTTTCTGTTTCAAACACAATCTGCCCGCTCACCATAGCGATGCGCACTTCTTTCAATGTGGCGGCTGATCCTTCCTTACCTTCTCTGGCAGTGCCCTTTTCGCTTTCTTGAGCATCAAGCAATTTCACCAATTCAATGCAAGCGCGTGCCGGCACAATTGCTTTCAGATACATCGGTTTGTCGAGAGTGGCGGTAGCGGATTTTTGACCCTCTTCCGTTTCTTTATCACCTTCGACGCGGCGAGAAGATCTTGCACTTACGCTCAATTCTTCTTTTCTGTGCGCCAGTCTGCTGCCGTCTGTGGCCGTGCACTCGAAGACACCTTCGTTGATGACAAGGTAGACGCCGCCCAGCACGCTGGAGGCGTCATAGTTGGCTGCAGCAAAGCTTGTCTGCTGGATAGACCGGCGAAGCACTTCAGAGGGCATCAAGACGCCGTCTACGTTGCCGCTGTCGACGAGTTTTGGGAAATCATCGCAGGGCAATCCGGTCAGGTTGAATTTGGAGCGTTCGCAGGTGACAGTCGTCTCCAGTGTTTCGGGATTGACTTTGAAGCGAACTGTTTTGTTGGGCAGTTTGCTTACTACTTCCAAAAGTTTTTTGCCTGGAAGGGTTACTGACCCTTTTTCTTCGATCATTGCGGGCACTTTGGTTTCGATGGTTATGTCGAGGTCGGTGCCCTGAAATCTCAGGGTGCTGTTCTCTCTTGTCTCAATGAGAACATTGCTCAAAATTGGCTGAACAACGCGAGTTGCGACGGCGCTGGTGACATCTCTCAATGCTTTAACAAGCACGTCCTTCTGGACATCAAACTGCATATATACAACCTCGCCCCTGTGGTACTAGGAAGGTAAAGAGTACCTTCCTGACAGGTTGTAGATCAAGCGATTTTCTGTGTGTTTTTGAGTCTGTGTGCCAAGTCTCAAAATTTCACTGCTTTTCTCGATCGACATAACGACCGGCATTGATCGATAGCGATCCGGATCCAACACCGCTTGGTGACTTGATTTGAGCCCTTCCTCTGTTTGTTGCTGTTACGTCTTTGGTTATAAAATTAAAGATCTAGAAGTAGTAGGGGCGGGCGTTTTCTGTAGATAACCGCGGAAACACAAGCGGGCAAAACATCTTGCATGTAAGAAACCTGTAGAGAGGGTGTGTAAAACCCGATCGATCAAAAACCGGTCGTGTAGCGTATTACACAGCCCGTCTACAAGAAACCAACAGATTACTTACAGGTTTTCTACAGGCTCTCAAACGCCCAGCTTGTTGCGGATTCTGCGGATCGCATCAGAAAGATCGTTGTCGGATTCAATCTCCTCGCGGATCTTTTTGATCGCATATATGGCAGATGTGTGTTTGCGGTTGCCAAATGCAGTTCCGATGCGGGGAAAGCTCATCTGGCATAAATCGTGAGCGAGGTACATAGCGATATGCCTTGGCAATGCCAGGTCCTGAGATCGTTTCTGGGAGCGCAATTCTGAAGGCTCGACTCGATATGCTTCCGCTACCGTATCTAGTATTAGCTCGAGAGTGATCTGAGGTTTTGGCTGTGTGGCTGCCTCCGGCTTGAGCAGTGCGATCAAATCGCGTGAGTTCAATTCTGCACCCGTCAGGCTAGCATAGGCGTGAGTGCGTATCAGAGCGCCTTCCAGCTCGCGAATATTGTGAGTGAACATTGAGGCAATCAGTTCAATCAATTCATTTTTTACTGTTATGCCGTCCAGGTCGCACTTCTTTCGCAGGATGGCCATACGGGTTTCTAAATCAGGAACCTGTACGTCAGTAGTCAAACCCCACTCGAAGCGGCTCTTTAAGCGTTCTTCCAGTGTAGCCATAGCTTTAGGAGCACGGTCGGAGGAAAGCACTATCTGCCTTCCGCCGTCTCTCAAAGCGTTGAAAGTGTGGAAAAACTCTTCCTGAGTGGATTCTTTGCCGGCGATAAATTGAATATCGTCCATCAAGAGCACATCCACCTGGCGATAGCGCTTGCGGAAGTCCTGCATGCGGTCGTCTCTAATTGAATTGATCAATTCATTAGTAAATCGTTCGCAGGTAATGTATTTGACGTTTGTATTCGGAGAGTTGCGCAGAATCTCATGCCCGATTGCCTGCATCAGGTGGGTTTTTCCCAGACCGACCCCACCATATACGAAAAGAGGATTGTAGGATTGACCAGGTTTTTGCGCTACGGCGAGAGCTGCCGAATGGCAAAAGCGGCTGTTGGAGCCGACTACGAAGGTGTCGAAGGTGTACTTGGGGTTGAGACCGGCTTTGGAAGCGGCTGCTTGATTGATTGGTTGTATGGAAAGTGCCAGAGAAGAGCTGGCAGGATAGTTTGCAAACGATATCGAGGTGTTCGATGAATCGGTGGAATCGGCAGTGGCAGCCAGTAAGGCATTGGAAAAATCGATTGCTTCTTGAGCTTCGTTTTGCGGAATAACCGTGATATTGGCAATTGAAGGCTCGTAGCGACCGGAAGCAACGCTGGGGTCAACCACGACTTTAACTTTGATCTTGGCGTGTGTCGCTTGCTCGAAAGCATCTTCCAGCTGCTTTTGATGATGGTTGCTGATGAAATTGCGGCCGAATTCGTTTGCCAGAGCGATGATTGCTAAATCGTCTTCTACCGATTGCAGCACGGCCTGGCGAAACCAAGTGTTGAACGTAGCTTCCTTCACTTGGGGTTTGATTATGTCCATTACATCAGCCCAAATCTCAGCGGTCGACTTCATGAGGCGAACATCTTCCCGCTCTTTGGTCATCATGCAAAAGCTCCGCGCACTCGGTGGTGAGGCTGCCGTCTTTACAAAAGTCGGCCAAAACCGAAAAAAACAGACAGAATATTTATGAGGATTCCCTAATTCAGGAGCGCGCCTGCCGGCAGAAGTGCTTTTGCGGTGGCGATCACTGAAAATTAGCTGCCTGTCTCGGTTTCAACGTGCCGGGCGAAGACGGTTGATTGAGTCAACAGGCAGACTAAGAAATATAGCCGGAGATTAGGTTTACCGATCTTGGCTATTTCGTGAATTTTTTTACTCAGTCCTGGCTGGGGACCGGCTAAAAACATATGCAGGAGATGATAGCATAGACAACTATTCGTTTTAGCTATGTATGCTAACCAATAAATTTTTCAAGTTTTGCCAGGACAAAACCTGAAGTAGTTGGTCCGAGGAGTTACACCAATGAAGAGAACATTGCGCGGATCTTTTATCAAAGTTAAAAGAGGTTCCGGCTTTCTGAAAAGAATGTCCACCAAGAATGGACAAAAGGTAATCAAGGCACGTCGAGCCAAAGGTCGCTACCGGCTCTCCGTCTAGGATTTCGCTCTTGCTTCCGGCAAATGAAAGGCTGAGAAAATCCAGCGTTTTCCAGAGGGCCTACACGGGACGGAAGAGCGTAAATACGCGCCTTGTCACCTTGTATGTTGTACCTCGTGCCAAAAGCGAGAGAAAGTCGCCGAACTCGCCCAGTGTGACGAGATTGCCTTTCGTGGGCTTTGTAGCGGCGAAGAAAGTGCTCAAAAGTGCGGTGTCGCGCAATCGGGTTAAACGACGTGTCAGAGAAGCGTACAGGCTCCTGACACGTTCTTTGCGAGAAAACCCCAAAGAAAGGACATCTCAGAGCGCCCGGGCGGTTTTTGAGAAAACAGCCCAGAATACAGAGGAACTTTCAAAACCAAAATACAAGCTTGGGCAGTGGTATGTGCTAGTTTTCGTACTCCATGCCGCCCTTCTGGAAGCCAGTTGGTCAGAGATTCTGAATGCAGTGGATGAATGTTTGAGCAAAGCGGAAAGCAAATTCGGCATCATGAAAACAGGTGGAGAGCCTGGAGGCAAGCCGCGTGAGTAAGGTGAAAAGAGTAGTTTTGGCAGTTCTTTCCGCCTGGCAATCTACCAGACGTTTCCGGCAGCCGGCCTGCCGTTTTTACCCATCCTGCTCTCAATACGCAAAACAAGCCATCGAAAAACATGGAATTGCTGCCGGCATGAGGCTTGGCGTCGTGCGTATATGCAAGTGCCATCCTTTCCATGATGGTGGCGTGGACGAAGTGCCGGAGGTGATTTGTCAGGCAGCGCCGGCAGCCTGGCGGCGTTGGCATGATTTTGGCGGCGGTCGAAGCCGGCAACTGGGCGGCGTTCCCGGGCGAGGCACGGCCCCGCCCCTGCAAATCGTTATGAAAAGCGGGCTAAATCCTGTTTTTGCCGGAATGAAAGCTAGGATATTTGCGCAGGCTTTTTGCCTGAAGACGCCGCCTGCAGGCGACATACAACACGGAAAGAATTCGACCGGCTCAAATTGTTCGACGATTTCGAACAATTTGCTCGCAAACACAAGCCGCAGCGCTTGATCTGAGGTAACTAAGTGGACATCACCTATCAGTTCATGATTCCTATCCTGGAGTATTTCCACAGGATGACGAACAGCTACGGCTGGGCGATTATCTTGCTTACTCTGTTGGTTCGTGTGCTGGTCTGGCCCCTGGTCGTCAAATCGACTCAGTCGATGCAAAAGATGTCTCAGATGCAGCCGATGATGAAACGCATCCAGGACAGATACAAGAGCGACCCGGAAAAGTTTCAAAAGAAGATGATGGAGTTTTACTCCAAGAACAAAATGAACCCCCTGGGAGGCTGCTTGCCGACCCTTGTTCAACTTCCTGTACTGTTTGCACTGTTTGCAACCTTCTCCGGACCGCCCTTTGGCGACAAAGCCGTAGATGTAAAAGTGAACGTTGTCGAAAAGGCGAAAGCTGCCGAGGTCAAGAAGGTAGAAGTTTCCGGCAACAACAGCCCGTATGTCGCAACCGATGGAAAAATTGCCAAAGTAGTTGTTTTCCCTGGTGATGCGGTTGTTGTCGAAGGCGATAGCCTTGACTTCAATACCAGATCGGTTGAAGGGGAGCTGCCCAAAGATTTCAAAGTGCAGTGGAAAATGGGCAACCTGAATGTAAAAGCCGGCGAAGTAATTCCCGCGACTATTGACCAGAGCGGTCATGCGACCTTCTTGAAAGCGGGTGAATATCACGTCCAGGCGATCGTTCCAGGTATTGCCAAGAATGAGCAATTCGGACCAATTAACGGTCTTGGAAAAGTGGCATCCGGGATGGACTTGCTCAAGCCCGAGAATTTCGACCTGGTCGTCATGATTTTATTGTTCGGCGCCACCATGTACTTGTCTTCCAAGCTGACCATGAAACCGCCCGCCCCCGGCGACAAGATGGACGAGCAGCAGATCATTCAGCAGCAAACCGCCAAGACGATGCCAATTATGCTTTCGGCAATGTTTTTCTTTATTCCTTTGCCGTCGGGAGTGTATGTTTATATGGTCGTGTCAAACGTCGTCCAGACGTTGCAAACATGGATGGTCATGAAAGGACCTATGCCGGAGTTTGTCGACGTGATCGATAAGGATGACGATGCTCCCCCGCCGCCTTCTGAAGGCGATGCCCCCAAAGGCAAAAAAAAAGACGCAAGTGATAGCGGGAAAAATGGGTCCGGCAAAGACTCAAGTAAAGACTCTGCAAAAGAAGCTAAGAAAGCGGATGAGTCAGTCAAAAAAATAACGGTGGAAAGTGACACCGGCGAAACGATAAGTCTGTCAACAGGAAAGCGCAAAGTAAAAAAGAAGAAGAAGTGACCTTATGAACCAATTAGACGATAACGCCAGATCATATTTGGAAAAAATTCTTGCAATTTTGGACATAGAAGCCTCAGTGTCTGCAGAGGATATCGACGAGACCACCACATGTTTTCGCATCGAGTGTCGCCCGGATGATGCGCGGCTTTTGATTGGACGAAATGGACAGACGCTTGAATCGCTTCAATTCATCGTCAGGCAGATGTGTAAATCAGCGATGGCAGACCAGGGACCGTTTGTTGTCGATGTGCTTGATTACAGATCTCGCCGTCGCCGCAATTTGGAGGACAATGCCAAACGGGCAGCTGTTGAGGTGTTGAACGGTGAGCAAGAACGCATCGCGCTGCCGCCGATGAGCCCTTACGAGCGCCGCATCGTGCACAAGTACTTGCAGGAAAATTTCGAAGAATTAGCGTCCGAATCTGAAGGCGAAGGCCAAGACAGACACATCGTCATCACTTATCGCGGCATACCGGAAGAAGGCTCAAAGAAGAGGAAGGGCTCCAACGGCAAACACACAGCTGAGGTTGATTCAGACGACGATTTCACTGTTGAAGACGAAGCCTACGCAGATGAAGTGGAAGTAGCCGACGAAGGCTAAGCATAGCGAAGCGCCGGCAACGACAATTAAATCAGAGATTCGATGAGATGTTGTTTTATGTTTTTTCGAGCTTGCGCATTTTGTTCGAATTTCTCAGTATTGGTGTTTTGCCGCTTATTGTGCTGGTCAGTCTTTGTGTGAGTATGGTGCTCTGGGAGCCGGAATCTGTAAATTAAAACAGCGCTTCGTTATTGCATTTGTTTTATTTTTGTACTATTTATGTAGTACAATGATAGGGCTGTGTTTTGAGATATACGTTCAACATGGATAGCCTAAATAGACACAGGGTGACAGCGGACGAATGCCTGCAAGTCATTCTTGCTGCGGATTCGCAGTGGTTTGAAGAAGCAAAAAGCGAACGTGGCAACGACAGGGTTGTGTATGTCGGGAAGCCGGAAAGGGAAGGCAGGATTTTGGAAGTTGGCGTCGAGTTTATTGATGACGATGAAACAGCAGAGCAAGAGGAAACTGAGCACATTTATCACGCAATGAAGGCGAGGGCGGCGAACATAAGGAAGGCGCGCTATGTCGAGTAAGAAAGTAAAGCCGACAATTGAAGAAAGAGTGGCGCGGAGCAAGAAGAATGCAGCGAAAGAACTGGCAAAAACAGGATTGATTCAAATTCGTATGGAGCCAGCCGTATTGGAGCAAATCTATGCATTGGCTGCTGAAAAGGGTGTGCGATACACCACACTTGTGCGTGACTGGATAATGGAAAGACTCGAGAATCGTGATTCGAAATCAAATCCGAAATCCGCTGATCTGGAGACAACTGCTCTATATTTGGCCTTGGATGAGATTTTGGAACTCAAGGACCGCGTTATGAATCTCGAGCATGGCGAAGTTCGGGAACAAGCTGCGAAGTATGTGACTAATCTGAAAAACGTTTCCACTCATGATTTGCAGAAAGAGCTACTGACGAGAGCTATTCCACAACAAACAAAAAGTGCGGAATTAGAAGATCGAATCAAGAAGCTTGCCAGATATAGAGAAAAGAATGCTTAGACCAGTAAAATGTACCGAAGCGAATCTATGGCTGTCACCAAATATGGTGTGCTGATTTGCTACGGCTCTTCGCACCACTCCAGGCATTTTGCCTGACCGAATGAATGCTGGAAGAAATCTCGGGCGCCTAAAAGCTCGGCACGGAGCTGGTGTTTTCCTTTCTCTCCGCGGAAGGGAAGCACGATTGTGTGCCGCAATAAATGCGCAAAAATGAAAAAGTAGGCTGGAAATTTTTTGGCTCCTGGCAAGTACTGCGAGAAGAATAAAAAGCGATTGCGCGTGTAGTAGTAGTCACGCCAGAATCTGCGTTTTCCGGTTGTGGACGCGTTTCCCGTATGCGCGATCAAAGCAGCGGGAACGAGAATGCATTGCCAGCCTTTCAAACGCAGTCGGTGGCAAAGCTCAGTGTCTTCAAAGTAGAGGAAATAGGTTTCGTCGAAAAGACCGGCATTCCTGAGCGCATCTGAGCGCAAAAGCAAATTCGATCCCGAAAGCCACTGGCAATCGACGGCTTTCCCATCAGCGTCGCGTTTCAAAAAAGTTTTTGCGCGTGTAAAGTCAATTACTCCCCGCGCCTGGACTGTTTTTGAGCGCCCGTCTTCTTCTTTTTCAACAATGCACGCACCCAGTGCGGCGGCTTTTGGGTTTTCTCGTGCAACCTCAAGCAACTTATCGAGAGTTTCCACTGGAACAGTCGTGTCGTTGTTGAGTAGCCAAATCAAATCGGCGCTCTTATCTAGGCAGTAACGCATGCCGGCATTACAACCTCCGGCAAATCCGTGATTTGTCTCCAGGCGGATGAAAGCGATCTCTGGAAACTCGTCTTTGAGCTTTTCGCCGTCTTTATCGTCCGATCCGTTGTCGACAAGCAATATTCGGAAATTTCTGTTTTGGATGCTCTGAAGAGAAGTCAGGCAGCGCCGCGTGTAGTCAATCCCGCGCCAGTGCAGGACCAGCGCCCAGACAGATGGGTCTTGCGGCAGATAATTATTCTCAGAATGGCTCACTTTACTTCTAATACAATCTCACGGATAGGAGCGAGGCTTGATAATATTAGAGGGAGTTCCGGCGAGTAAAGAGGTTGGTTTGTGTCTGAATCGGAAGCACACAAAATAGATCCCGCTCCGGCAGCTGATGCTGCGGCTGAAGAGCAACCGATCCGGCGCCAGGGTCTGACCAATTTCCTTCGTGCTCTCAAGCACGTTAATGAAGCGTCCGTGGCGGAGAACGTCAAACAGCGTTTTTCCGACTATGTGACGATCGCGCTGGTTGTCCTTTGTATCCTCAGCCTGGTCATGGCTGTTTGCGTGCCCGTATCGCCAGGAATCAAGCTCCTGCCGCTGCTTTTCACCGTCGGCGCTGTGATTTTCTACATCATCAACCGCCTGGGCATCATGATCAGCCTCACGGCTCGCCAGGCGCTCATTGTCTGGCAGATTCTGGTGGCTGGCTTCTGGCTGGGTGTAACCAGCGCCATGCTTGTGATGTTGGCTTGCTTCTATTTTGTTTCTCAAGGCAACGGCTACTAAGCCGATTGATTTCGCTTTGAGCAAAATCAAGTTTTCCGTGTTTCTCGTTTGCTTGATGTTGACAGGCTTTGCGGTCGCGTGCATGGGGCTGGCTTTTGAGGCGGTCGACAAAGGCGGCGCACGGGAGGCGGAGAACAGCAAAACAGTTGTTTTTGGCATGAATTGGGAGCCTGTGGGATTTTATCCGCTGCGGGCCGTGGACTCGGCGTCCTACTATGGGCAGACACTGGTTTACGAAGGACTGGTCGGTTATGGAGCTAACGCTGAGATCGTGCCTGGGCTTGCTGAGCGGTTTGAAATATCGCCTGACGGGCTGACTTATAAATTTTGGCTGCGCGACAATCTTCATTTCTCCGATGGCATGCCGATTTCGATGGATGATGTTGTGCAGTCTATTTATGCCGCATCGTCGAAAATATCGCCCTATAAGGACGATTACAGGGATGTGAAAGAGGTAATTGCGCAGAGAAACACAGTTATTTTGAAGCTCAGGCGACCATGCGCGCCGCTTCTGTCGAGACTTGTCGAACTGAAGATACTGCCCGCGTCTTTGCTTTCTTCGATGGACAGAGGCAAACGAGCCTTAATGCGGCGGCCTGTTTGCTCCGGACCATTCCGGCTGGTGCGCTGGGAGTCTGGACTGGAGCTGGTTTTTGAGCCGAACCCATATTATTGGGGTAAAAAACCCGATGTAAAACGGCTTATCTGGCGGGTTATCCCGGACATGAGTCTTCTGTCGATGGCGCTGAGTCGAGGGGATGTACAAGTTGGGCAGGTGGATGCGCGAGCCTGGAAGTACTACCTGAGTAAGAGTCCAGACCTTACTCTGGACGCCTTTGCTGGCTCTAGAACGGTCTATCTCGGCTTCAATTTGAGCCGCTCTCCCTTCGATGAGGATGCGGTGCGCCAGGCGATCGCCATGTGCGTCGACAGGCAGATTATCCTGGACAAACTTTATGGAAGCTTCGGAGTGCTGCCCGCGAGTGATTCAGCTGAGGGCAAATGGTCGTTCGATAAATCTGTGAAAACATACAACTACAATCCTGCCAAAGCTCGCGAAATTCTCGAGAAGCAAGGATTTAAATTGCGCGCTCAAGGATACGTGCGTGAGAGGGGCGGAAAAGATCAGTTGCTTGCCTTCCGAATCAAGTCCACCAAAGACTCCTCAGACGTTGCAGAAGCCATTGCCGGGCAACTCAGGCGGGCGAAGATACCCTGTGAGGTGGAAGTCGTGGAATTTGCAGCCTTGCGGCATCGGTATCTGCAGAAGGGCGATTACGACGTCAGTTTGTGGAGCCGCTCGTCAGGACCCGATCCTGATTGTTATTTGATCTGGTCGAGCAAAGGACCGATGAATTTCTCACGTTTTAATGATCCAGTTGTCGATGACCTTATTCAGAAAGGGCGTACGGCGACATCAACTGAGGACAGAAAGCGTGTTTATTGGCAGTTGCAGGAAATCTTGGCCAAGCGTGTGCCGTGGGTTTTTGTCGTGCAGCCGAAGCTGATGTTAGCGCACCAGAAAGGGATTACAAATGTCTCTTGCGGCACGCAATCAAAGACAGGACTACCATGGGACAATCCTCTCTTTAATGCGGCGCGCTGGAGTTTTCGAGAAGGAGCTCGTGGACAGTAGATTATAGACAGTGCAGTTTATCTGCCACTGTCTTTAGTGTCACTGGATACAGATTGCATTGACTGGCAAAGCGCTTCTGCAATCAGGTAAGGTAGCGATCTCCTATAAACATACCAGGAAAGGCAAGCATGACCGGCATGCTTGCCAAACTAAGTGAACACTGCCTTACGCGGCGGAGAAAGGACGGACGAAAGTCTTGTCTCTGACTCTTAGCGGGTTGGCGGGTTAACTTGGGTCCACTGAATACCCTGGATGTTGGATTGTTCGCAGATCGGTTTGTTGCCGAGGTGCTCTCTGTACCAACGAAGTGCTTTCGCCAT